>DATIAY010000147.1:0-7229 GCA_035457825.1 Candidatus Methylomirabilota bacterium | reverse complement strand
CGGCTCGGGCAAGACCACGCTGGCCTTCCTCCTGGCCCGGACGACCGGGGCGCACTTCGTGGCCTTCTCGGCAGTCCTCTCCGGCGTGAAGGAGATCCGCCAGGTCATCGCCGAGGCCGGCGAAGAGCAGGCTCGACGGGGTCGGTCCACCGTGCTCTTCGTCGATGAGATCCACCGCTTCAACCGGGCCCAGCAGGACGCCTTCCTGCCCCACGTCGAGAAGGGCACGATCCTCTTCGTGGGCGCCACCACCGAGAACCCATCCTTCGAGGTGAACGCCGCGCTCCTGTCCCGCTGCCGCGTGTACGTGCTGCACGGCCTCGGCGAGGAGGAGCTGCAGGTGATCCTGGAGCGGGCGCTGGCGGATGCGGATCGCGGCCTGGGCAAGCTCAGGCCCGTCGTGGACGCCGAGGCCCGACGGCTCATCGCCCGCCTGGCCAACGGCGACGCCCGGGCCGCGCTCAACATCCTGGAGCTGGCGGTGACGCTGGCCGCCCGCGATCCCGAGGGCCGGCCGCGCGTCACCGAGCAGGCCATCCAGGACGCGGCCCAGAGGAAGACGCTGCTCTACGACAAGGCCGGCGAGGAGCACTACAACCTCATCTCCGCGCTCCACAAATCGCTCCGGGACTCGGATCCCGACGCGGCGCTCTACTGGATGACGCGGATGCTGGAGTCGGGCGAGGATCCGCTCTACGTCGCGCGGCGCCTGGTGCGCTTCGCCTCCGAGGACGTCGGCAACGCCGATCCCGCGGCGCTGCAGCTCACCCTGGCCGCCAAAGAGGCCTACGAGTTCCTCGGCACTCCCGAAGGCGAGCTGGCCCTGGCCCAGGCCACCCTCTACCTGGCGCTGGCCCCCAAATCCAACGCGGTCTATCTAGCGTTCGGGACCGCCAAAGAGGACGTGGGGGAGCGGCCGAGCGAGCCCGTTCCCCTGCACCTGCGCAACGCTCCCACCTCACTCATGCGCGAGCTGGGTTATGCCCGCGGCTATCAGTATGCGCACGATGCGCCCGAGGCGCGGGTGGACCAGGAGCACCTGCCGGCCGCGCTGCGCGATCGCCAGTACTATCAGCCCACCGACCGCGGCCAGGAGGCCGATCTGCGCCGGCGGCTCGCGGAGTGGCGGCGATGGCGTGCCGAGCGCAAGGGCAACCCGGGCTGATTCGGCGCGCCGGGTCGTTCGCGGCCTCCTGCTAGAATCGTTTCATGCCCCCGCTCCGGGTCGGTGTCGTCTTCGGCGGACGCTCCGGCGAGCACGAGGTCTCGCTGGCCTCGGCCGCCTCGGTCATCGCCGCGCTGGAGCGCGCCGGGCACCGGGTCGTGCCCATCGGCATCGCCCGCGATGGGCGGTGGGTCGTGGGCGGCGATCCGCTGCGGGCCCTGGCCGCGGAAGCGCGTATCGCGCTGCCGGCCGGCGACTCCACGGGTGACGTCAAGAAGGCCCTGGCCGACCGCATCGAGGCCCGGCTGGCCGGCACCGAGTCGGCGCTCGCCCGCACGGAGCCTCCCGGAGGCCTGCCCCCCGAGCTGCGCAACACCCTCGACGTGGTGGTGATCATGCTCCACGGTCCGTACGGCGAGGACGGCACCATCCAGGGGCTCTTCGAGCTGGCCGACCTGCCCTACGTCGGCGCCGGCGTGCTCGCCTCGGCCATCGGCATGGACAAGGCCGCGATGAAGGCCGCCTTCCGCGCCTGCGGGTTGCCGATCGTCGAGTACCTCGTGGTCATGCGGCGCGACTGGCGCCGCGAACCCGCCGCGGTGCGCCGCCGCGTCGCCGAAACGATCGGCTTCCCCTGCTTCGTGAAGCCCTCCAACCTCGGCTCGAGCGTCGGCATCAGCAAGGTGCGGGAGCCCACCGCGCTGGGGCCGGCCCTGGACGAGGCCGCCCGCCACGACCGCAAGATCCTCGTGGAGCGCGCCGTCGTGGGGCGCGAGGTCGAGGTCAGCGTGCTGGGCAACGACGATCCCGTCGCCTCGTTGCCCGGCGAGATCCGCTACGGGAGCGAGTGGTACGACTACGCCACGAAATACGCCGAGGGCCAGGCCCAGGTCATCGTTCCCGCGCCCATCGGGCCCGAGCTGACCCGGCGCGCGCAAGAGCTGGCCATCGCCGCCTTTCGCGCCATCGACTGCGCCGGCATGGCGCGGGTCGACTTCTTCCTCGAAGGAGATCGGCTGCTCGTCAACGAGATCAACACCATTCCCGGCTTCACGTCGACCAGCGGCTACGCCCGCATGTGGGAGGCCTCCGGGCTGGACTACGTGAGCCTCATCGACCGCCTGCTCCACCTCGCGCTCGAGCGCCACCGCGAGAAGAGCCCGTGATCCTGATCGCCGGCGGCGGGACCGGCGGCCACACCAGCCCCGGCCTCGCCGTGGCGGCCCTGCTCCGGGAGCGGGGCGAGGCCTGCGTCTGGATGGGCAGTCGCACCGGCGTCGAGGCGCGGCTGGTGCCGGAGCGCGGGATCCCGTACATCAGCGTCCCCACGGGAAAGCTGCGCCGCTACTGGACGTGGCAGAATCTCATCGACCTGACCGTCCACGTCCCCCGGGGCATCCTGGCTGCCTGGCGGCAGCTTCGACGTCTGCGGCCTCGGGTCGTCTTCTCCACGGGTGGCTTCGTGGGGCTGCCTGCCGTCATCGCCGCGGCGCTGGCCCGGGTCCCCCTGGTGGTCCACGAGCAAACTGCCGTGCCCGGGCTCGCCAACCGCATCGCGGGCCGGCTGGCCCGGCGGATCGCCGTGACGTTTCCCGACACCGCGCGTGTCTTCCCGGCCGGCAAGGCGGTGTGGACGGGCAATCCGCTGAGACCCGAGCTGCGCGGGGGCTCCCGGGCGGCGGCGGTGGCGCGCTTCTCGCTCGATCCCAGCCTCGCCGTCGTCTACGTGACCGGCGGCGCCCAGGGCGCGCACCGCATCAATCGGGCGGTCGGCGAGATCCTGCCCGCCCTGCTCGAGCTGACACAGGTGATCCACCAGTGCGGTGACAACCCGACGACGGGGGACCGCGCGTGGCTGGAGGCTCGCCGCGCGGCCCTGCCGCCCGGGCTCACCCGTCGCTACACGGTGCTGCCCTATCTCGGAGCCGAGCTGGCGTCGGTCTACGCAGCGGCAGCGCTCGTCGTCGGTCGAGCCGGCGCCGGCACCGTCAACGAGTGCTGCCACCTCGGGGTGCCGGCCCTGTACATTCCGCTGCCCGGGACCAGCGGCGACGAGCAGACCGCCAATGCCCGCCACGTCGAGCGGGCCGGCGGCTGTGCGATCCTCCCCCAGGCCTCGCTGACGCCCGAGCGGTTGCTGGAGCGGCTGCGCGCGCTGCTGAGCGATGCCGCGATGCTCAAGGAGATGAGCGAGCGGGCCCGTTCGCTGGCCGTTCCCGACGCCGCCGAGCGCATCGTCGCCCTGCTTGAAGCTGGCGCCTAAGCCCGGAGACGGCCCGCGGGGCGGCGGCCGCGCAGGTCGAGGCGCAGCGGGCAGCCCCTGCAACGGGGGATGGTGCGGCAGTGGGTCTTGCCGACCGCGACGAGGAGCGCGTGGAGCTCGTTGAACAGGGCGGGATCCGAGGGCAGGTGCGTCTCGAGGAAGGCCCTGGCCTGCTCGTAGCCCGCGCCGAGGGGCAGCAGGCGGTGGCGGGCCAGCACCCGGCGCGCGTATTCGTCGGCCACGAACACGGGTCTCCCGGCGGCGTAGAGGAGGATCGCGTCCACCGTCTCCGGGCCGAGGCCGGCGACGGCGAGGAGGTCGCGGCGAAGCGCGCCTAAGGGCGCCCGGCGTACGCGGGGCCAGCTCCCACCATGGCGCTCGAGCAGCCACCGGGTGAAGCTGCGCAGCCGGCGGGCCTTGAGCCGGTAGGTGCCCGAGGCCCGTATCACCTCGCCCAGGGCTGACGCCGGCAGTCGGGCCAGACGCTCGGCTCGCAGCAGTCCCCGGCCCCGGAGCGCGTTCACCGCGCGCGCGGCATTGACCCAGGCCGTGTGCTGCGTAAGGATCGCGCCGACGGCAACCTCATAGGGCGCCCGGGCGGGCCACCAGCGTTGGGGCCCGA
The DNA here is from genome assembly GCA_035457825.1 of Candidatus Methylomirabilota bacterium. Taxonomy (GTDB): domain Bacteria; phylum Methylomirabilota; class Methylomirabilia; order Rokubacteriales; family CSP1-6; genus 40CM-4-69-5. The sequence continues at coordinate 3,179 of DATIAY010000147.1, read as the reverse complement.
ACCGGCGGAGCAGTCTCACGTAGAGCCGAAGCAGGCGGGCCTTCACCGGATCCCGGGGTGGGCCGGGAATGCTCCGGTCTCTCAGGCGAAAGCGGGGAACTGACGTGGTCCTGGCCCTCATCGTGCTGCTCCAGGCCCTCAGCGTGGCCGTGAGCGGTCCACCCACCTCACCGGAGTACCTACCCCTGCGCGTGGCCGAGGCCGAAGGCTACTTCGGCCGGGAGGGTCTCTCCGTCACCCTCCGGACAACCCGATCCGAGGTGGGCGCTGCGGAGGCGCTCGCCCAGGGGCAAGTCGACGCGGCAGCCACGTCGCTGGAGGCCCTGTTGCGGTTCGGGCCGCGCTCCTATCAGCAGCGGGCGCGACTCGTGCTCGGGCTGACGGCCGCGCCGGCGGTCGCCCTGATCGTGCCCACACGCCTGGCGGACACCGTCCGCTCGGTCGACAACCTCGTCGGTCTCCGGATCGGCGTGACATCGCCGGGGGCGCCGGAGCAGGCCTGGCTGATGGGGCTGCTCGAGCACGGCGGACTGAAGGCCTCGGAGGTCGACCTCGTGAGTCTCGGCAGCCGCGGTCTGGCGAGCGCCATCGAGCGAGGCGACGTCCAGGCCGGCCTGCTCCCCGAGCCGCTCGTCAGCCAACTCCTCGGCGAGGGCCAGGCCGCCGTCCTGGCCGACCTGCGAGGCCCGGACGCGGTCCGGCGGGCGCTCGGCGGCCTCACCGTGAACGCGGCCGTCTTCGTGCGGCACGATCGCCGGCCCCAGGACCGCGTGCTCGTCGCCTTCGCCCGCGCGGTCGTGGCCGCCCAGCGCCGCCTGGAGACGGCGAATGCGCCCGCGCTGACGGAGCGGTTGCCTGCCGGCGTGGTGGGGCTGCCGGAAGAGTTCGCCCGCCGGCTCGAGACCGCGCGCACGCTCTACCTGGCCGACACCGTCATCGAGCCGGCGCAGGTGGGCCGGACGATCGAGCTCATCCGCGCCCGCCTTCCGATGGCGGCAGCCGTCCGGATCCCCAGGCCAGCCGAGCTGCTTCACACCGGACCTCTCAGGCAGGCGATTCAATCCCCGGGGAAGTGAGGGGGACCCCAAAGCGACCGAGCAGGTCGGCCGTCGCCTCCAGCGGCAAGCCAACGATGTTGCTGTAGGAGCCGATCCAGCCCCCCACCAGCTCCGCCCCAGCGCCCTGGATGGCGTAGGCCCCGGCCTTGTCGAGAGGCTCGCCGCTGGCTACGTAGGCCTCGATCACGCTGTCGGCATAGTTGCGCATCAGGACCTCGCTCACCACCGCTGTCGACTCGGCGCGGTGCGCACCGGAATCGACCATGGCCAGACCGGTGATGACGGTGTGCGGCCGGCCGCGGAGCCGGCGCAGCATCGCCCGGGCCTCGTCGCGGTCCTGGGGCTTACCCAGCGGCTCACTATCGACGATGACCACCGTGTCGGCCGCGAGGACCAGACCCCCTACCCGACGCGCGACGGCGCGGGCCTTGCGCATGGCCAGGGCCGAGACGGCGTCGGGGCCTACCGGGTGGTCCAGGGACTCGTCCACCTCGCTCGGCACCACCTGAAACTCCGGCACCAGCCGGGCGAGGAGCTCACGCCGCCGCGGAGACGCCGACGCCAGGGTGATCACCCCAGGCGCCGGTCCACGAGCGCCCCGGGCGGCGTGGGGCCAATGATGGGACGTCGGGTCAGGAGATTCCGCACGCCCCCGTCAGGCGACGATCAGCGGACGGCTATCGGTAGCGATGCGCGTCTCCGCCTCGATCGCGCGGCGGATGTGCTTGGGGAGCGAGAAGGCGTGCTGATGGGTGAGGCCATCCCAGTAGCCGAGGTCGCCCTTGACCCGCTCGCCGATGAGCCGGTCGATGGTCGCCGGGTCCTGGCGCCGGGGGTCGATCTTCTTTCCCGCCAGAATGAAGCCCCAGGAGGTGCCGAAGCAGGAGATGGGCGCCTGGTAGCCCGCCACCACCGGGAACACCTCCCGCAGCGTCCGATGGATGGCGGTGAAGAACCCGAGCTCCCCGATCTTCGTCATGCCCGCTTGCATCGTCAGCGTGCCACCCTCGGTCAGCCGATCGTGCACGATCCGGTAGAACTCCCGGCTATAGAGAAGACACGCCGGCCCCTCTTCCAGAGGCTCGACCAGGTCGCTGATGATGAGGTCGAAGCGATCCGTGGTGTGCTCCAGGTAGGCCCGGGCGTCTTCGTGACGCACCTCGGTCCGGGGATCGTCGAAGGCTCCCTGATGCATCTCGGGCAGGTGCCGCTTGCAGATCTCCACCACCTGCTCGTCGATGTCCACCATGACCGCCCGGCGGATGGAGGGGTACTTGAGGATCTCGCGAAGCGTCGCCCCCTCGCCGCCACCGATGACGAGCGCGGTCTGGGGGGGACCAGCCACGGCGAGCAGCCCGGGGTGGACCAGGGCCTCGTGGTAGATGAACTCGTCGGCCTGGCTGGACTGGATGCGCCCGTCCAGGACCAGGGCCTTGCCGTAAGAGGCTGTCTCCATGATCTCGACGAGCTGGAACTTGGTCTGGGCCTGGACGATCGTCCGGACGATCGCGTGCATGTGCCCCTCGACCGGGGTCGTCGTTTCGAAGAACCACTTGTAGGACTGCGGGCTGATCAACGGACCGCGACCGCGCCCTTGTTGGGGACCGGCGCTGCGGCATTGAGGAACATTCCACGCTGCATCTCGACCACGGAGGCGCGCTCGGCGCCGAACTGCTCGATGAGGTAGTTGGCGGCAATCTCCGGTTGCAGGACGTCGCCGCAGGAGAAGATGTCGACGGCCGCGTACCGGTACTCCGGCCAGGTATGGATGGACAGGTGGGACTCGGCGATGACCACCACGCCGCTGATCCCAAAGGGGTTGAACTCGTGGAAGACGACATCAACGATCGTCGCCTGTGCCCGCTTCGCCGCTTCGATGAGCGCGCCCTTCACGGCCTCGAGGTTGTTGATGGCGTCAGCGTCGCAATCGAACAACTCGAGAAGCAGGTGTCGTCCCAGTGCGTTCACTCCAGCCGTCCTCCCTTCTGCCGATCGTCCATCTACCGCACATCTCCTGCGACGTTGTCGTCGCGGTAACGCGGCGAAAAATCTCGCCGCTTCCGAAAAGCTGATTCAATGTATGGTCGCGTTTGGGCGATTGCAAGAAAAAAACACGGTTGG
>DATIAY010000146.1:0-2099 GCA_035457825.1 Candidatus Methylomirabilota bacterium | reverse complement strand
CACGGCCCCGAAATGGTGGACCGTGCCCTCGATCTCTTCGACCGGGCGCTGAAGGTGGACCCCAACTATCCCCCGGCGCTGCTATATCGCGGGCAGGTCCTCTACGAGGTCCGCAAGGACGTGCCCGGTGCGATCGAGGCGTGGGAAAGGTTCGTGGCGGTGGCGCCGCCCGGCGAGGATCGCGAGCGGGTGGCGAAGATGCTGGCCGACGCCCGCGCCCAGTCGGGCAGGACCCGCTAGCTCGCGAGGACCGTTCAGCGCTTCACGCCCGCCGCAGCACCGGTCGAGGCCCGCTTGACGGAGAGCGGCACCGCCAGCACGACATCGCCCTGCACGACGACCACGGGCACGGTCCACGCCACCTCCACCGTGACCGTGCGATCGTCGTGGTGAGTGACCGTCACGTCGCGCTCCTCGAGCGGGACCCCGGCCTCGTCGGTGGACTGGATGATGCGGCTCTTGATCTCGCGCGTCGGCACCGCGGCGATGCCGTCCCTGGCGATGACCTCGTCGACGGCGTTGTTGACGGCGATCCACGACCATGCGGCGATCATCCCGGAGTAGGCCGCGTAGCACAGCGCGACGATCGCCAATCCCCAGATGATCAGCTTCATGCCCGGATCACCCTCCCTGGACGATTATGAGTCCTTCGGGAGGTACACCCAAATCTTGCCGGCGGCCGGCAGGCCGAGGGTGATCGACTGGCCGTCGCCCGAGGCCGTGATGGTCCCCGCCCACGGTGCCACCTCGGTGATCTTCAATCGCCGGCCCGGCCGCACGTTGTGGCGCCACAGGTACTCCAGCAGGTTCTTGTCGGCCTCGGCCTCCTCGGTGATGCGCTCCACCACGACCGCGGCCCCCTCGCGGGCCTGGGCGAGCGGGAACGGCTCGAAGCGCACGGCGGGGCGGGCCATCCCCGGGATCGGATTGCCGTGCGGGCAGGTCGACGGCATGCCGAGCATCTCGGCGAGCTTGTCCTCGACGCGTGGGGACAGGGCGTGCTCGAGGCGGTGGGCCTCCTCGTGGGCGTCGGTCCAGTTGAGGCCCAGGGTGTCCGTGAGCCAGCGCTCGAGCAGTCGGTGGCGCCGGGCCATGACCTCGGCGATCTGGCGCCCCTTCGGGGTGAGCATCAGCTCCTTGCCGCGCCCCATCCTGACGTAGCCGCCGCGCCCCATGCGCTGGATCGACTCGGTCACGGCCGGCGCCGAGATGCCCATGTGCTTGGCCAGCCGGGCACCGATGACCGGTCTGCCGCTGCCGGCCAGGTCGTAGATGGCCGCCAGGTAGTCCTGGACCGAGGCCGTGGTGTGATTGGTCCGCGCCGGGTGGGGGCGCTCGCCCTTGTTTTTTAGGCTTGACGACTTCCTCACATTAGGATTACCTAATTTTCGGATTCGTGATCCGGCGCAGTATACCCGAGAAAGGAACGCGTATGCGACGGACATCGCTCCTGTGCGCGCTGGCGGCCGGGCTCGGGGCCGTCGTGGCCCTCGCCGTGGCGTCCATCTCGCCGACGAGCGCCCAGGCCCCCGAGGTGGTCGTCTACACCGCCCGGCACTACGGCCAGGAGGCGGCCTTCGAGGCCTTCACCAGGAAGACGGGCATCGCCGTGAAGCTGCTGGCCGGCCAGACAGGCGAGATGTTCGAGCGGCTCAAGGCCGAGGGCGAGCGCACGCCGGCCGACGTCCTGGTCACCGTGGACGCGGGCAACCTCTGGAACGCCAGCCGGGCCGGGCTCCTCGCCAGGGTCGACTCGCCCGAGCTGCTCGCCAACATCCCGGCCCATCTGCGCGACCCCGAGCAGCGCTGGTTCGGCCTCACCGTGCGCGCGCGGACGATCGTGTACAACGTCAAGAAGGTGAAGCCGGCCGAGCTGTCCACCTACGAGGCGCTGGGCGAGCCGAGGTGGAAGGGCCGCCTCTGCCTGCGGACGTCGTCGTACATCTACAGCCAGTCGATGATCGCGACCCTCATCAAGCGCCACGGCGAGCCCCGCGCCGAGGAGATCGTGAAGGGCTGGGTGGCCAACCAGCCGTCGCTGATCAACGGCGACACCAAGATCCTGGAAGCGATCGCGGCCGGCCAGTGCGACGTGGGGC
>DATIAY010000145.1:0-4619 GCA_035457825.1 Candidatus Methylomirabilota bacterium | reverse complement strand
TTCACGACGCCGCTGGCCACCGGCACGCCGTTCAACTGGCGCGACTTCACGCCCGTCGCCCGCATGGCGCTCGACCGCTTCATCCTCTGGGTGAACGCCGAGACGCCCTACAAGACCGCCCGGGGGTACCTGGCCGCCGTGAAGGAAAAGCCGGGGATGAAGATGGGCGGCACCGGCTCCAAGCAGGAAGACCAGATCATCACCGTGCAGGTCGAGCAGGCGCTGGGCCTCAAGTTCACCTACGTGCCCTTCAAGGGGGGCGGCGAGGTGTGCGTGAACCTCGTCGGCAAGCACGTGGACTCGACGGTCAACAACCCGATCGAGTGCGTGAGTCACTGGAAGGCCGGCCGCGTCCGGCCGCTGGCCGTCTTCGATCCCGAGCGGATCCCCGACCAGGACTGGAAGGAGATCCCGACCGTCAAGGAGGCGCTCGGTCTCGACATCCAGTACAACATGCTGCGCGGCATCTTCGGCCCGCCCGACATGCCCAAGGAGGCCGTGGACTGGTACATCGGCTTCCTCAAGAAGGTCTACGACACCCCGGACTTCCAGGACTACCTCCACAAGGGCGCGCTCAAGGGCGCTTTCACGACCGGGGCCGAGTACGTGAAGTGGGTGGAGGGCGCGGAGAAGCTGCACAAGGAGCTGATGGAGAAGGGCGGGCTCGTCAAGAAGTAGATGCGGGTCGCCGATCTCCTGACGGCCGCGGTGTTGATGGGACTGGGCGGCCTCGTGATCTACGATGCCGCCCGGCTCGGGATCGGCTGGGGGGAAGAGGGGCCCCGGAGCGGCTTCTTCCCGTTCTGGCTCGCCGTGCTGCTGAGCGTCGTCAGTCTGGCCATCTTCGTCCAGGCGCTGAGACGACGCTCGAGCAAACCTTTCGTGACGCGTGCGCAGCTGGTCCCGGTGCTGAAGGTCCTCGTGCCCATCGCCGCGTTCGTCGTCGTTACCGATCCCCCGGGCCCGTGGTCGGGGCTGGGCCTGTACGTCGCTGCCGGGATCTACATGGGCTTCTACATGCGCTGGGTGGGCGGCCACCGCTGGCTAGCGGTGGCCGCCGTCTCGGTCCTGGTGCCGGTGGTCGCCTTTCTGGTCTTCGAGCAGTGGTTCCTGGTTCCCATGCCCAAGGGGCCGCTCGAGGACTGGCTGGGCTACTAGCCGATGGGCCTCGAGAACCTGTTTCTCGGCTTCGAGGTCGCGGTCACGCCCTTCAACATCTTCATCGCCGTCGTGGGCGTGCTGCTCGGCACGGTCATCGGCGTCCTGCCCGGCCTGGGCGGCGCCAACGGTGTGGCCATCCTGCTGCCGCTCACGTTCACGATGCCGCCCACCTCGGCGATCATCCTCCTCACGTCGATCTACTGGGGTGCGCTCTTCGGCGGCGCCATCACCTCCGTGCTCTTCAACATCCCGGGCGAGCCCTGGTCCGTGGCCACCACCTTCGACGGCTATCCGCTGGCCAAGCAGGGGCAGAGCGGGCAGGCGCTGACGGCCGCCTTCACCTCGTCGTTCGTGGGTGCCTTCTTCTCCATCGTGCTGATCACGTTCTTCGCGCCGATCCTGGCGGAGATCGCGCTCAGGTTCGGGCCGCCGGAGTTCTTCGCCATCCAGCTCCTGACGTTCTCGTCGTTCGTGGGGCTCGGCGGCGGCAACCCGCTGAAGTCCCTGGTATCGATCCTCATCGGCTTCATCCTCGCCAGCGTCGGCCTCGACATCGTGACGGGCCAGCTCCGGCTGACGTTCGGCTTCACCGACCTCATGAAAGGGTTCGACTTCATCGTGGCGGTGATCGGGCTCTTCGGGATCGGCGAGATCCTGCTGTCGGTGGAGGAAGGGCTCCGGTTCCAGGGCACACGGACGGGCATGAGGCCCCGGGTGGTGTTCGAGACGTGGCGCCTGCTGCCGCAGTACTACCGGACGTTCGTGCGCAGCGCGATCATCGGGTTCTGGATGGGCTTCAAGCCCGGCGGCGCCACGCCGGCGTCGTTCATGAGCTACGCCTTCGCCAAGCGCTTCTCGAAGCATCCAGAGCGGTTCGGCAAGGGCGAGCTCGAGGGCGTCGTGGCGCCGGAGACCGCCGCCCACGCCGCCGGCGTGGCGGCCATGCTGCCCATGATCACGCTGGGGATCCCGGGATCGCCCACGGCGGCCGTCATGCTCGGCGGGCTCATCATCTGGGGGCTCCAGCCGGGCCCCATGCTGTTCGTGGACAAGCCCGACTTCGTCTGGGGTCTCATCGCCAGCATGTACACGGGAAACGTCATCGGCGTCTTGATGGTCCTCACGCTGGTGCCCTTGTTCGCGATGATCCTGCGCATCCCCTTCGCGATCCTGGCCCCGCTGATCGTGGTGATCTGCGCCATCGGCTCCTACGCCGTGCACAACAGCATGATCGACATCTGGTACATGCTGATCTTCGGGATCGTCGGCTACGTCTTCAAGAAGCTGGACTACCCGCTGGCGCCGCTGGTGCTGGCCCTGGTGCTGGGCGACATGTCGGAGAACGCGCTGCGCCAGAGCCTGATCATGTCCCAGGGCTCGCTCGGCATCTTCTTCACCCGTCCGATCGCGGCGGTGATCACGGCCGCGGCGATCCTGTTCTTCGCGTTGCCGGTGATCACGCCGTGGTGGCGCCGCCTGCGCGGGACCCGGCCCTCCGCGGCGCCGGCCCCGCGCTCGACCTGACCGGCCCGGAGCCTGACCGATGGCCTTCCTGATAGATCCGGAGTTCTGGGCCCGCTGGCTCAGCATCGTCATCCTCGACCTCACCCTGGCCGGGGACAACGCGCTCGTCATCGCCCTCGCCGTCCGGACACTGCCCAGGAAGCAGCAGTTCTGGGGACGCGTCTGGGGCTCCCTCGGCGCGGTGGGGCTGCGCCTGATCTTCATCACGATCATCACGTACCTCCTCCGGATCCCGCTGCTGCAGTTCGTCGGAGGCGTTCTGCTCATCTGGATCGCGCTGAAGCTCGTCCGGCAGACCGCTGGCGAGGAGGGTGAGGGCCACGTCCGCCAGGGCACGTCGCTCTTCGAGGCGATCTGGATCATCATCGTGGCCGACGTCGTGATGAGCCTGGACAACGTGCTGGCGGTGGCGGGCGCGGCGCACGGCAACCTGGTCCTCGTCGTCTTCGGCATCGCGTTCTCGCTGCCGCTCGTGGTGTGGGGCAGCGGAATCCTGGCCCGCCTCATGAACCGCTATCCGTGGATCATCTGGCTCGGGGGCGGCATTCTGGGGTACGTTGCCGGCGAGATGATGCTGAAGGATCCCTGGATCGCCGGGTGGCTCGGGGAAGCGATCACCCACGCCCTGCACTCTGCGCTGCCGCTCTTCCTCGGCGTGGTGCTCACCGCGCTCGGCTGGTGGTTCGCGCGTCGCGTGACCGCGAAGGCTCACTGAGGAGGGCGCGATGGCCGACGGTCGCAAGGACGGCGCGCCGCGGCGCGAGATGGGCATCGAGCCCATCAAGTCCACCCGCATCTACGAGGAGATCGTCCGCCAGATCAAGGCCATGATCGGCGAGGGGCGCCTCAAGAGCGGCGACCGCCTGCCGCCCGAGCGCGATCTCGCGGAGAAGTTCGTGGTGAGCCGCACGTCGGTGCGCGAAGCGCTGCGCGCGCTCGAGAGTCTCGGGCTGGTGGAGATCCGGCCCGGCGAAGGGACGTTCGTGCGCGAGGTGTCGGTGGAAGCGCTGATCGAGCCGCTCGCGCTGGTGATGCTGTCGCAGCGTGAGGCCGTGGCCGAGCTGTTCGAGGCGCGCCGCCTGCTGGAGCCGGCCATCGCCGCGCTCGCCGCGCGCCGCGCGACGCCCGAGGAGATCCACGAGATGGAGCGTATCCTCGAGGCCCAGGCCCGGGAGATCGCCGCCGGGCGGACGGGGCTCGTCGAGGACGGGCACTTCCACGCGGCGATCGGCGCGGCCGCCCACAACCGCGCGATCGTGCGCGTCGTGCACGCGATCATGGATCTGCTCGCGCAGAGCCGCGAGGAGTCGCTGAACACGCCGGGCCGGCCGCAGCGCTCGCACCAAGACCACCGCCGGGTGCTCGACGCCATCAAGCAGCGGAACGACGCGGCCGCGGAGCAGGCGATGCGCGACCACCTCGACGCCGTGGAGACGCTCGTGCTGGGCGCCGACGCGGTCGCGCGTCGCCGGCGCTCGCGCCCTTGACGGCCTCGCGGGCCGGCGCGTATACTCCGCGATCATGACGATTACGACGCGGGTGCTGTCGCTGGGACTGATTCTCCTGGCGCTGCCGGGCCTGCCCGGAGCATCCGCGCGGTAGACGCGACGACGGATGCCACGGGCAGGCCGGCCCGTGGCGCCCGACGACGAGCAGAGGGGCCACGGGCAGGAGATGCCCGTGGCCCTTTCGTTTTCGCCGGGGGAATGGTGTGACGAGAGCCGGGACTCGCGAGACGCTCGACGTCTCGCCATGCGAGATCGCGGCGTCGCAGCGGCCCGGGTGACGAGCCCGTCATTGACACTGGTGCTGCGCATCTAGTAGTCTTGAAAGACTTTTTCGGCGATCTTGCGCGCGTGGAGACGGGACTGTCCATGGACAAGTACGTCTATTCGTTCGGCCGCGGCAAAGCGGAAGGCTCGTCGGTGATGCGA
>DATIAY010000144.1:0-34772 GCA_035457825.1 Candidatus Methylomirabilota bacterium | reverse complement strand
CGGCCCGCCAGCGCCTTTCCGTCGCGTTCAGGCCGGCAGGCCTCCGCCCGCCTTCTTTCCGCGCAGCGGCCCGTCGGGCGCGACGCCGGCGAAGGTGAGGAAGTCGACCATCTTGAAGTCGCCGGTGACCCTGCCATTCCGCTGCGGGAGCGTCGGCCTCCACCGCCGAGGTGCGTTCAGGTAGGACTCATCGTCGAGCTGCAAAAGCCCGATGAACACCTCACCGACGATGCGGCCGCCGACAGGCCCGAGATGCCGCCCTTCGTTGCCCAGGCGCAAACCCTCATTGAGCACGTAGGCCCAGAGCGGCGTGGAATTGCCAAGATCCAACCTGCGATCGAACGAATCCGAGATTGCCTGGACCTGGGCCAGGAACGGATCATTGCCCGCGTTGAGCACCGGGGCCCCGATTTTCCTTGCGATGCTCTGCCCGGACGGGAGCGACCAGGTGACGCCACGGAGCAGGTTGCGCTGGGGAAGCGAGATGATGTCGCCGGGCGTGCCACCAGCGATCGCCTGGATCGGCAGATGGAACAGCGGCGTGGAGATGGTCGCGTCGACCTGCTTGTTCGGGCGGATCGCCGGGTTGGGATTGCCCGGGGCGTCGGTGAACTGCGGCCCGAAATCGAAGAACGTCTGCCAGCCGATGAAACGCCGGCGTGCCCGGGCGCCACCGCGCAGGTCGACGGGATCGGCCTGACCTTCCCCGGAGGGGTCGAAGATCATCCCGAAGAACGCCGCGCCGCCTGGCGAGTTGGCGTCGTCGCCCCCCAAGTTCGCCCGATACGAGGGACGGACCAGGGTGTGACCCATGCGGTAGGCCGCCCCCTGGAACTCGACAGGAATCTGGGGGACATTGCCCGCTGGCCGGTAGAACTGGCGCCCATTACTGAAAATATCGTCCGCCGCCGCCTGGCCGATGAAAAGCGGCAGGATCTCGTGCACGACGATCCACTGGTAGTGCCATCTCGTGAGCTCGCGCGCCTTCTCGAACACCTCTTCCTGCGACGCACGACGGTCTTCGCTTTCGATCAGGTCCACGGCGTTGTTGTGGAACAGGATGAAGGCGGCCTGCAGACCCTGGATAATCATGTTCTCGTCGTTGCGCGGGTCGGCGATGATGGCGGTGCCATCCGACTTTCTCGGCACGTCCTCGAAATGCCCGCTGGAGTCGGTGGACTCGATCCGTAGCTTAGTCGGATGCTCGTCTCGCCGACGAGGGGGCTGGTAGAGCTCGAGATTCTCACGCGGCCCGTCACCATAGACAGAGTCGAGGTCGAATCTTGGATCGCGGGTGTTGGGCGAGTTGGCGGGTTCCGTCGCCACCCCGAGCGCGGACGTCTGGTCGAAGGTCAGGTCATGGTCGATGAACTGGCCCATGAAGGTGGTGCCTGCCGTCTGGGCCAGATTGTTCGGGTTGTTGACGTTCAGGGCGGCATTGGCGATCAGGTCAATCGCCGCCTGCTCCCCTCCGTCGCCTAGCTGGTCCTTGGCATCCATGATGCCGCCGGGCTTGCCGATTTCGCGCAAAGCGGCCTGCAAGCGCGCAGTGTTCTCACGGAAGAAGGGCGGGAGGTCCGGGAAGATGCGCCCAAATCGATCGTCTCGAATCCTGACGAACCGCGAGACCTGGCCTTGCGCCACACGGGGGAAGAGGCTGCTTGAAACGCTCGCCGCCACCATCCCAGCGCCGAGGCGACCGAGGAAGTACCTGCGACTCACCGCAGAGTGTTTCTGGCGAGGTTCATTGGCCATTGTCTTCTCCGTTATCCCGGAAGCTAAACGGCCCGAGCCCGCGCGTTATAGCACGTTCCGGGCCGCCACGTCACGCACCCGTGAGGCCTTAGGCCCGCGGTTGGACTGGCACGCGAGCCTCCTCAACGCTAGACCGACGCGCTTCGTGGCTTGCCACATCATTTGCCCGCCCGCTCATCGGATGACTTCATCGGCGCGCAACAGCACCGACTCCGGGATCGTCAGTCCGAGCGCCTTCGCGGTCTGGAGGTTGATGATCAATTCGAACTTCGTGGGCTGCTCGATTGGCATATCGCTCGGGTTAGCGCCCTTCACGACTCTGTCCACGTATTCGGCGGCTCGGCGAAACAGGTGTGGGAAGTCAGTGGCATAGCTCGCGAGACCGCCAGCCTCGACGTACTCTCGCGATCCAACGATCGAGATCAATCGATGGTTCAACGCGAGGGTGCCGAGCCGCTTCCTGTGGGTGAAGAACATGGCGTTCGGGACAATGAGAACAGCGCCAGCACCGTCCCGGCGCATCAGCTGAAAGGTGCGGTCAAATTCTTCTGGCCCCCGCACACCGACCGCCTGCAGGGTTGCCCCCAACAGCCCGGCAGCGGCCTCGGTCTCCTTCACATTCAACTGGTTGCCCGGGCTCCCCTCATGCCAGAGGATGGCGACCCGTGAGGCCCGTGGGGCTATGGCCCGAACCAGTTCCAGTCGTTTCCCACTGAGCTCGCTGCTGATCGAGGTCAACCCCGTCACGTTGCCGCCAGGCCGGGCCAGGCTCGTGACGATGCCCAGCCCGACGGGATCCGGACCGATCGTGCTCACGATTGGGATCGTCGAGGTCGCGCGCTTCGCCGCGATCGAGGCGGCGCCACTTGCCGTTACGATGACATCGACCTTGAGGGCCACGAGCTCGGCGGCCTGTGTCTGTAGCTGATCGCGATTCCCGCGCCCCCAGCGGGGCTCGAAGCTGACGTTTCTACCTTCCACATAATCGAGATCACGCAGGCGCTCGCGAAATGCTTTCCACCATTTCACACGGCCAGCTTCGGGCGAGCCATAGTCGAGTAGACCGATCCGATACACCTTGCCGGCTTGCTGGGCCTCGACGAGGGCAGAGCCTGACAGTACGCCGAGGACGAGACCGATCACCATGACACGCCGCGACGCCCTCATGCGCGTCGCAACCCGAGACCGACATCACGCAGGTTCACAACAAGTCGCATGGTGACGATCGGCATGACGTTTCCCGCTGCCTTGCTCAAGCGAGCGCCGCGCCAACGACGATTCCAAGCGCTGGCACGACGACGAGCGCGAATCCGACAGAGTTCATGACGTCCCACGTCGTCGAGGTAACTCGAAGATCAGAACCTCGGGTCGACGCGGGTCAGCCAGTCGAGCCCGGGAGGGGACGCGACGGAGCCGGCTCTCGATGCAATCGGACGCGTAAGGGGCACGACGCCGTTGACGAACGCCGTGCACATCTCGTCGGTGGTCTGAAACCCCCACGTCACGTCCCGGGGCGGCGTGTTCGGGTTGCGGCGATTGGCCATCGAGTTGTCGTAGACGCATTCCACCTCGACCACCGTGCCCCCGGGCAGTGGCACGGGCTTTTTGAACGTGTAGCGCAGCTGCCACTCGAAATCCCAGTCGTCGATGTAGAGCAGCGGTTGCTTCGTCCCATCAGGCCGGCGCGCGGTGACGCGGATCTCCCGGCCAAGCAGGTGCATGTGGGCTCCGACGGCAATCGCCTCGAACTGGTCGCCCGCGGGGACGCTGGCTATCGCATGCACGACGTGACGGGACGCTCCCGCCGGAATCGTGAAGTTCGAGGCTCTGGGCCAGATGAGGCGCAGCGCCCGGTCCATCGGCCGATTGGCAAAGTGAATCCCGATGCTCGTGCGGTCGGTCTCGTCGGTGGGCCCCGGATTGTGGTAGTGGACCTGCATCACCAGATGGGCGCCAGGGGCGATGCCCCAGGCCACACCCGAGGGAATCTCGAGCGGCACGCTGCCTGGCGCCCAGCCGCCGACCCCGCCCGCGCTGTTGAATCCCGGCCCGCCGAAGCACGTGTACCCCGGCCCGGGCTCGCGACGGTCGAGCTCCTCGGAGATGCCGGTCGTGTCGAGGAACGTCAGGACGTGGTGGACAATCTTCCGATTCCCGGGCAAGACTTCCGAGGCCCGAATGAACTGCCACCCGGCGCCAAGCCGGATGGGAATCGTGAAGCACCGGTAGATGTCCTTGGTTTTCGCCGGGACGGTGAACGGCTCTTCCATGGCCAGCACCGCCCCAGGCCGGCCCAGGACCCAGCCGATGGGGAACTTTCTGGGTGGCGGCAGATCGCGCTGCTCGCCCTCGGGAGCGCCGGCCGCCACCCATCGGGCGACGAGATCGACCTCCAGATCCGACAAACGGCGGACATCGGCGAAGTCGCCATGTCCCGGCACCGCCTTCCAGGGCGGCATCTTGCGCTTCTGCACCACGGCCAGGATCTTCTGCCGTCGCCCGTAAGCCTCCTTGTAGGTGGTGAGCGAGAAGGGCGCCACCTCGCCGGGCCGGTGGCAAGCCTGGCAGTGTTGCTGCAACAGCCTGACGACCTGGTTGTTGAACGTGACCGGGCCCTCGCTGTAGGCAATGGTGGGCGGCTGGGGCGCGCAGGCCGGGGCCAGCAGGACCGAGACGAAGAGGACGATCGCGCGGCACGGGGCCAGCCACGAACGGGAGCGCTTCCCCATCGTTCTTCCTTCCTCGGGGCGTCGGCCGGCCCCAGCCAATTGTTCGGCTGCTATGCCACCGCCGGTGTTTGGGGTCGCTGTGATGTGATGATGTAGGCGTGCTTGACGGTCAGCCCAAAGAAGTCGCTGTCTCTCACCTCGACCCGGCCATGCTCAATCTGAATCGAGCGACTAAGGGCCTGAAGGGCCGTGTCCGCTTATCACCTCCAGTCCATGGAGCAGAAACGATCTGCCGACAGCATTGTAGCGCGACTCGACCTTTCAGATGGCCCACCGCCGTGGATCTGGCGCCGGTACCTTCCAGAACGATAGACTTCAGCGATGCCGCTCGGTGCGCTGGCACTGGTGCTGATCGCCGCGCTCTGCCACGCCACGTGGAACCTCCTGCTCAAGACCGAGCCCCGCCGGCTGCAGGTGCAATCTGGCGCCCTCACCGTCGGCGTGGTGCTGGCCTCGCCGGTGCTCTTCATCTACTCGGTCGGCACGATCTGCCCGGCGGCCTGGCTGCTCATCGTGCTCTCGGCGCTGTTCGAGACGGCGTACGTCTTCACGCTCACGGCCGCCTACGGCGCGGGCGATCTCTCGCTGGTCTATCCGGTGGCGCGGGGGACGGCGCCGCTCGTGGTGAGCCCGCTCGCCGTGGCGCTGCTCGGCGAGAATCTGTCGGGGCCGGGCGTGGCGGGCATCGCCCTGATCGTGCTCGGCATCTGGCTGAGCCACCTCGGCGTGCTGACCGGGCACGCCGTGCACCAGGGCCGCCTGGCCCTCGCCCTCGCTGTCTTCACCGGGCTGATGACCGCCGGCTACTCCCTGGTCAACAAGGTGGGGGTGGCGCTCGTCCCGGTGCCGCTCTACGCCTTCCTCGTGTTCGTGATCAACGTGACGCTCATCCACGTGGCCCTCGCGCTCCGGGGCCGGCAGCCGTGGCTCTTGCGCCGGGATCTGCCGTGGGCGCGCACGCTGGCGGTCGGCGTGCTGATGATCGTCGCCTACCTCGGTGTGCTCCTGGCGATGACCCAGGCCCCGGTGGCGTACGTCGTCGCCGCGCGGGAGGTCAGCATCCCGCTAGCGGCCATTCTGGGCTGGCTGGTGCTGGGGGAGAGCAACTCGCGCTCGCGCCTGGCCGGCGCCGTCGTGATCTTTGCCGGGCTCGCGCTGATGGCGCTGGGCCGCTAAGCACCGCGCTGACCGCACCGCTGGGCCTGGGTGCTGAGCACGTGCCGCGGGGCAACGCTGAGCCCCGTAGGCACTACTTCCGGCTGACGCTGACCGCCGATTTCGTTTATTGTAGGGCGCCCCACAGGAGGAGAGCCATGCCGGACACCGTGCTCACGCGCCGTCAGATGCTCGAGGGTTCTGCCGCCACCCTGGCCGCCGCCGGCCTCACCGGTCTGCAGCCCTGGCTCGCCCAGGCCGCGGCCAAGCCGATGACGGTCGGCTTCGTCTACGTCGGCCCCCGCAACGACTACGGCTGGAACCAGTCCCACGCGGTGGCGGCCAAGAAGGTAGCGAAGCTCGAGGGCGTCAAGCTGATCGAGCAGGAGAACGTGCCGGAGACGGTCGAGGCCGAGAAGGTCATGGAGAGCATGATCCGGCAGGACGGTGCCGGCGTCGTCTTCGCCACGTCGTTCGGCTACTGGCCCAGCGTGCTCAAGCTGGCCCCCAAGCACCCCGGCGTCCTCTTCACCCACATCGGAGCCTTGTGGAAGGACGGCGACCCCAAGAACACCATCGGCTACCGGGGCTACATGGAAGAGCCGCACTATTTGTGCGGCGTGGCCGCAGGGCATCTGTCCAAGAGCCGCAAGCTCGGTTTCATCGGCTCCAAGCCGCTCTACTTCATCTTCAACAACGCCAACGGGTTCATCCTGGGCGCGCGGTCGGTGAACCCCGCCATCACCTGCCAGGTGGTCATCACCGGCGACTGGAACAACCCGGTGCGCGAGGCCGAGGTCACGAACAGCCTGATCGATCAGGGGGTCGACGTCATCGTGGCCAACGTCGACAGCGCCAAGGTCGTGATCGAGAACGCCGAGCGGCGAGGCATCATGAGCTGCGGCTACCATACCGACGTGTCGGAGCTGGCGCCCAAGGGCTTCCTCACCGGCGCCGAATGGAACTGGGCCGCCGGCGCCCAGTTCGTCAAGGCCTGGCAGACGGGCGGGACCTATCCCAACCTCCTGCGCGGCGGCTTCCGGCAGGACATGGTGGCCATCAGCCCCTTCGGCAAGGCCGTGCCCCCCGAGGTACGGACGAAAGTCCAGGCGCTCCGGCAAGCGTTCGTCGACGACAGCCTGAAGCTCTACAAGGGCCCGCTGAAGGACAACGAGGGCAACGTCGTCCTCAAGGACGGACAGGTCATCGCCAACGACGACAACAAGTTCAAGCTCGCCGTCAACTTCCTCGTCGAGGGCGCGATCGGGAAGACCGGCCTCAAGAAATAACGGTGCGGATCGGCGCCTGGGCGGAGACGGCGGCCATCTCCGCGGCCGCGCTGCTGAGCAGCCTCGCCCTGTTCGGCATCTTCGTGGCGTTGCGGGGCCTCGATCCCCTCGACGTCTACGCCACCCTCTTCCACGGCGCCTTCGGCACGCGGTTTTCTCTCGAGCACACGCTCACCCAGTCCGCACCCCTCATGCTCACCGCGCTCTGCACGGCGCTGCCGGCCCGGGCGGGGCTGCTGGTGATCGGGGGCGAGGGCGCCCTGGTCATCGGCGGCGTGGTGACCGTGCTGGTCGGCGTGAGCCTGGCCGGCGCGCCGGCGCCCCTCGCCATCGCGGCCATGTGCGCGGCCGGGGCGCTCGGCGGGGGGCTGTGGGTCGGCGCTGCCGGCGCGCTCCGGCACTGGCGCGGCGTGAACGAGACGATTTCCACCCTGCTCCTGAACTACATCGCCATCGCGGTGATGAACCATCTCGTCACCGGGCCCATCCGCGACTTTGCTCAGGTCCTCAAGCCGGCGAGCTGGCCCATCGGCCCGGACTTCATGCTCGGCGAGCTGCCGGGCACGTCGATCCACTGGGGCCTGGCCTTCGGCGTCGCCGCCTGCGTGGGAACCTGGGTGCTCATGCGGCGCACGACTTTCGGCTTCGCCGTCGACATCCTGGGCGGCAACGCGCGCGCCGCCCGGATGGCAGGACTGCCGATCGGCGTGATGATCCTGACCACGTCGATCCTGGGCGGCGCCGCTGCCGGGCTGGCCGGCGCCATCGAGATCATCGCCGTGCACGGGTTCGCCAGCGCCTCGCTCGCCGTCGGCTACGGCTACACGGGGATCCTGGTCGCGTTCCTCGCCCGCCAGAACCCGCTGGCCGTCGTCGTCGTGGCGATCCTCTTGGGCGGGATCTCGGCCAGCGGCGGCCTGCTCCAGCGACGCTTCGGCCTGCCCGACGCCGCCACGCTCGTGCTCCAGGGGATGCTCTTCGTTGCCGTGCTGGCGGCCAACACGCTGGCCGGGCGCTTCCGCGTCTTCCGGCCGCGGACGGCCGCGGCCTGAGGCGGCGCTGGCGATGGAGCTGGGCTGGTGGGGCGTGCTGATCGCGGTGGCCGGGGGCGCCGTGCGCGTCTCGGTGCCCTACCTCTTCGTGAGCCTGGGCGAGACGCTGACCGAGCGCAGCGGCCGCGTGAACCTGGGCCTGGAGGGCACGCTCGTGCTGGGCGCGATGAGCGGCTACGGCGTCGCGTACCTGAGCGGCTCGCCGTGGCTCGGCGTGCTCGTCGCCGGGAGCGCGGGGGCCGCGCTCGGCCTCGTCCACGGCCTGGTGTGCAACCTTCCTCGCGTGAACGACATCGCCGTCGGCATCGCGCTCTTCCTGCTCGGCACCGGCCTGGCCTTCTACCTGGGCAAGCCGTTCATCCAGCCGGTAGCGCCCCGCTTGCCGCACCTGGAGCTGGGCGCCTGGAGCGCCTCGCCTCCAGTGAGGGCGGCGCTGGAGATCAACGCGCTGTTCGTGGTCGGCGCCCTGCTGGCGCCGCTGCTGGGCTGGGCGCTCTTCAATACCCGGTGGGGCCTGGTCGTCCGCACCGTGGGCGACAACGCCGATGCCGCTCGGGCGCTGGGGTATTCGGTGCGCGGCGTCCGCGCGGCCAGCACCACCGCCGGCGGGTTCCTGGCCGGGGTGGGCGGCTCGTTCCTCTCCCTCTACTATCCGGGGACGTGGAACGAGGGGCTGTCCAGCGGCCAGGGGCTCATGGCGATCGCGCTGGTGATCTTCGCGCGCTGGAGCCCCCTGCGCTGCTTCTGGGTCTCGCTGCTGTTCGGCGGGGCCACGGCGCTGGGCCCAGCGCTACAATCGGTAGGGATCACCGCCCACTACTATCTGCTCAACGCCGCGCCCTACGTGCTGACGCTGACGTTGCTGATCTGGAGCTCCTCCCCGCGCCACCTGCTGGTCGGCGCGCCCAGCGAGCTGACGATCAGCCGATGAGCGGGCGGGTGGTCGAGGAGCGGCACGGGCTTCCCGGGCGGCTCCGAGCGTTCGGGGGGTGGGGGGGCCATGTCGGGGCCCCCCCTGTGGACAGATGACCGACGTGGCCGCCGCCCGCATGCCCGAGCCCGCGCGTCCCCCCGACGTCGAGGTCGTCGGCATGACCAAGCGCTTCGGCGATCTGGTCGCGCTCGACGCCGTCTCGCTCCGGCTGGCCCCGGGCACGTTCCACGTCATCCTGGGCGAGAACGGCGCGGGCAAGAGCACGCTGGTGAAGTGCCTCATGGGCTACCATCGGGCCGACGCCGGGCGCGTGCTCGTGAACGGGACCGAGCGTGTCATCGGCAACCCGCGCCACGCCCACGAGCTGGGGCTGGGGATGGTCTACCAGCATTTCACCCTGGTGCCCAGCATGACCGGGGCCGAGAACCTGATCCTCGGCGCCGACGACCTGCCCCCGGTGATCCCCTGGGACGCCGTGCGCGAGCGCCTGCGAGATTTCCAGGCCCGCATGCCGTTCGCGATCGACTTCGACCGCCCCGTCAGCACGCTGGCCGCCGGCGAGAAGCAGAAGCTCGAGATCCTCAAGCAGCTCTTCCTGGGGCGCCGGGTAATCATCCTCGACGAGCCCACCACTGTGCTCACCCCCGACGAGGCCGACCAGATCCTCTCCGTAATGCACGAGATGACGGGAGCCGGGCGCTTGACGGTGGTCCTCATCACCCACAAGCTGCGTGAGGTGCAGGCCTTCGCCGACGAGGTCACGGTGCTGCGGGCCGGGCATCGGGTGGGCGGCGGGCCCGTCCGGGAGCTCGGCCGGGCCGAGCTCGTCCACCTGATGATCGGCGCCGCCCGCATGCCTGAGCCCGCGCCGGCCACGGCCCCGCGCCGGCCGGCCCCAGATCTAGAAGTGCACGAGCTGACCGCCTCGAACGACAAGGGGCTGACCGCCGTGCGCGGCGTGTCGCTGCGCGTGCACGGGGGCGAGATCGTGGGCGTGGCCGGGGTGTCGGGCAACGGCCAGCGCGAGCTCGTCGAGGTGCTGGCCGGTCAGCGCGAACCCGACTCCGGCCTGCTCCGGGTGGCCGGCGAGGCCTATCATCGGACGCGGGCCGAGATACGCCGGCGCCGGGTCTTCGTCCTCATGGAGGAGCCGCTGCGCAACGCCTGCGTGCGTGGGATGTCGGTGGCCGAGAATCTGGCCTTCCGCAACTTCGACGAGCCCCCCAACGCGCGGGGCGGCTGGCTGGTGAGTCGGCGCGCGCTGCGCACGCAGGCCCGCGCCCTCATCGAGCGGTTTCGCATCCGCACCCCGGGGCCGGACGCCCCGCTGGAGACGCTCTCCGGCGGCAACGTGCAGCGCACCGTGCTGGCCCGCGAGCTCTCCGGCGACGTCGCCGTGCTGGTGGCCCAGAATCCGTGCGCGGGGCTGGACATCGCCGCCACCGCCGAGATCCGGAGCCGGATCGCGGCCGTCCGCAACGCCGGCGCGGCGGTGCTGCTGATCAGCGAGGATCTCGACGAGCTGCTGGAGCTGGCCGACCGCATCGTGGTGATGTTCGAGGGTCGGCTGGTGTACGAGACGCCACGGGAGCATGCTGACCTCCACACGATCGGACACTACATGGCGAGCCACCCATGACCACGATGACCAGCACCATCATCCGCGGCGGCCGTGTCCTCGACATCGCCCGGCGCCGGGCCGAGCCCGCCGACGTCCTCGTCGAGGCCGACACGATCCGCGAGATCGGCCCGCCGGGCCTGGCCGCGCCCGCGGCGGCCCGGACGCTCGATGCCCGCGATCGCCTGCTCCTGCCCGGGCTCGTCAACGCCCACACCCACGGCCACGGCGGGCTCAGCCGCGGGCTCGTACCCGATCGCGCGCCGCTCGAGCTGCTGCTCACGGTGTCCGGTGCCGTGAACGGCAACCGCACCCTCGAGGACAAGTACCTGACGGCGCAGCTCTCGGCCATCGAGCTGGTCCGCAAGGGCTGCACCGCCTGCTACGACCTCAACGTGGAGTACCCGCTGCCGACGGTCGAGGGCATCCAGGCCGCGGCCCGAGCCTACCGCGACGTGGGCATCCGCGCGGTGGTCGCGCCGATGATGGCGGACCGCACGCTGTGGGAGGCGCTGCCCGGTCTGATGGAGGCGCTGCCCGAGACCGCTCGCCGACAGGTGGAGAAGATCCGCACGGCCCCCTGGCCAGCAAGCGTGGAGGCGTGCCGCGAGATTCTGCGCACGTGGCCGTTCGACCGCGCGAGCGTGCGACCGGCGCTGGGGCCCACGATTCCCCTGCACTGCAGCGACGAGTTCCTCACTGCCTGCCGTGACCTGGCCCGGGAGTTCGACGTGGGGATCCAGACCCACCTGGCCGAGTCGAAGACCCAGGCGGTCCTCGGGCGCCGCAAGTACGGCAAGACGTTGACCGCGCACCTGGGCGACCTCGGCCTCGTCGGGCCTCGCTTCAGCGGCGCCCACGGAGTCTGGCTCGATCGCGACGACGTCCGCCGGCTGGCGGATGCCGGCGCCAGCGTGGCCCACAACCCGCTGAGCAACCTGCGGCTGGGCTCCGGCGTGGCGCCGGCTCGCATGATGCTCGAAGCCGGCCTCACGGTCGGCATCGGCACCGACTCCGCCGCCTCGTCCGACACGCAAAACATGTTCGAGGCCACCCGCCTGGCCGCGTATCTCTCCCGCGTGCGCTCGCTCGATCACCGGCGCTGGCTCTCCGCGGAGGAGGCCCTCACCATGGCGACCGAGGGCAGCGCGCGCGTGCTGGGAATGGCTGATCACATCGGCCGCCTGGCCCCCGGCTACAAGGCCGATATCACCTTCCTGGACCTCGCCAACATCGACTTCGTGCCCCTCAACGACGCGCTGCTCCAGATCGTCAACGGCGAGAGCGGCGCCGCCGTCGACAGCGTGATGATCGGCGGGCGCCTGGTGCTCGAGCACGGCCGCCTGACCACGGTGGACGAAGGCCGCGTGCGGGCCCAGGCCGAAGTTGCCGTGGCCAGGCTGCGTCAGGCCAATGCCGAGTCGATCAGGGCCGCCCGCGCGCTCGAGGGCTACGTCGGAGCCTTCTGCCTGAGCCAGGTCCGCGAGCCCTACGATCTGATGGAGGATCGGCCATGAATGACCTCGCCTGGATGCCCGCGACCGAGCAGGCTGCGCTGGTGCGGTCCAAGCAGCTCTCGCCGGTCGAACTGGTGCGGGCCGTGCTCGAGCGGATCGAGCGCGTCAATCCTGCGCTCAACGCCTTCTGCACGGTGACGGCCGACGCGGCGGTGGATGCCGCGCGGCGGGCCGAGCGGGCGCTGATGGCGGGCGAGAGCGTCGGCCCCCTGCACGGCATTCCCTATTCGATCAAAGATCTGACGCTCACCCGCGGCGTGCGCACGATGGGCGGCTCTTACGCCTTCCAGCATCGCGTGCCGGACGTCGACGCTCCCGTCGTGCGCCGGCTCCACGCGGCCGGCGGCATCATGATCGGCAAGACGACGACTCCCGAGTTCGGCTGGAAGGCCATCGGCGACAGCCCGCTGACCGGGATCACCCGGAATCCGTGGAATCCGGGCATGACGACCGGTGGCTCCAGCGCAGGCGCCGGCGCGGCGGCCGCCGCCGGGCTGGGCGCCCTGCACCAGGGCTCCGATGGCGCCGGCTCCATCCGCATTCCCTCGGCGTTCTGCGGCGTCTACGGCCTCAAGCCCTCGTACGGGCGCGTGGCCTCCTGGCCGCTGGCCAACAACGACTACGTCAGCCATCCGGGCCCGATGACCCGCACCGTCGCCGACGCGGCCCTCATGCTAAGCGTGATCGCGGGCCCCGACGACTGGGACCGAACCTCGCTCGAAGCCGCTCCGGCGGACTACGTGGGCGAGCTTGGGCGCGGCGTCCGCGGGCTGCGCGTGGCCTTCAGTCCGGATCTGGGCGGCCTGCGCGTCGATCCCGAGGTGGCGCGGCTCGTGAGCGACGCGGCCCGGGCGTTCCAGGATCTCGGATGCGCAGTCGAGGAGGTCGCGCCGGGGTTCGACGATTCCACCGAGGTCATCCGATGCCTCTGGAGCGCCCACGAGGCCGGCATGTACGGTGCGCTCGTCCCCGAATGGCGCGACCAGATGGACCCCGGGCTCGTGGCCTGCATCGAGCACGGACGCCGCTACAGCCTGGTCGAGTATCTGGAGGCGCGAGGCCGCAAGCTCGCCTACTGGGACAGCGTGCGGCCGCTGTTCGAGCGCTACGATCTGCTGCTCACGCCCGCGGTCTCGGTGGCGGCGCTCGAGGTCGGTCGTCTCAACCCGGCGCATTTTCCCCAGCACGAATGGGACTGGTTTCCCTGGGCCTCCTTCAGCTATCCGTTCAACTTCACCGGCCAGCCCGCGGCGTCCATTCCCGCTGGATTCACCGCCGCCGGCCTGCCGGTGGGCCTGCAGATCGTGGGCCGGCGCTTCGCCGATCTCACAATCTTAAAAGCCTCGGCCGCGTTCGAGGCAGCCCGGCCATGGGCTCACCAGCGCCCCCGCGTCGGCTGAGCGCTCGCGCCGGGCGTCGGGTCAGCCCGCCTGCGTGGCAACTGAGCCCGCCCACGGCGGCGACCCGCTGCGCCTGGGCGGCCGGGGGCGAGCTCGAGCGCCAGTATCACGACGAGGAGTGGGGCGTGCCGCTGCGCGACGACCGCGCCTTGTTCGAGCTGCTCATCCTGGAGGGCGCCCAGGCGGGCCTGTCCTGGTCCACCATTCTCCGCAAGCGCGAGGCCTACCGGCGGGCCTTCGCGAAGTTCGACGCGGCCGCCGTCGCGCGCTACACGGCGCGGGACGTGCGCCGCCTGCTCGGGGACGCCGGGATCGTCCGCAACCGTCTCAAGATCGAGTCGACCATCGCCAACGCCCGCGCGTTTCTCACGCTGCGGCGGGAGCAGGGCACCTTCGCCGCCTATCTGTGGCAGTTCGTCGGCGGGGAGCCCGTTCAGAACGCCTGGCCCGCTCTCACGTCGGTCCCGGCAGAGACAGACGCGTCGCGCTCGCTCAGCCGCGACCTGCGCCGGCGCGGCTTCCGTTTCGTCGGCCCCACCATCTGCTACGCCTTCATGCAGGCCGTGGGGATGGTGAACGACCACACCACCGACTGTTTCCGATGGGCCGAGCTCGGCGGCGCCGGTGGTAGCCCGCGCGCTGGCCGCGGCGGCCGGCGCTAGCGACGCGGCCATGCCCGAGCTTCCCGAGGTCGAGGCGGCGCGCCGCGCGCTGGAGCGCCTGGCCCGCGGCCGCCGCATCGTCGGCGTCCGCTGCGTCCAGGATCGCATCGTCTACGAGGGCGTCACGCCGGCCCGCCTCCGCCGGGCCCTGCTGGGCCGTCGCCTTCGCGCCGTGCACCGGCGGGGCAAGCATCTCTGGCTGGAGCTCGACCGGCGCCCCTGGCCCTGCTTTCACTTCGGGATGACGGGCGGATTCCATTCCCCGCAGGCGCCCGGCGTGCGCCTGGTCTCATACGGCCGCCGCCATCCCGGCGAGGTGTGGCCGCCGCGCTTCACCAGGCTCGTGCTGGAATTCGAGGGCGGTCGCCAGGCCGCGTTCGCCGACGCGCGGCGGCTGGGACGCATCCGCCTCCGACACGACCCGCGGCGGGAGCCGCCGATCAGCCTGCTCGGCTTCGACGCCTTGCTCGAGCTGCCCACCTACCGGGCCTTCGCCGACCTGCTGCGCGAGCGGAGCTCGCCCATCAAGGCGGTGCTGCTCGACCAGTCGTTCGCGGCCGGCGTCGGCAACTGGATCGCCGACGAGGTGCTCTACCAGGCGGGCATCGCCCCCCAGCGCCGCGCCAACACGCTGACCGACGCCGAGCTGCGCCGGCTGCGGGCCCGGCTCCGCGCGGTCATCGCCACCTCGGTGCGCGCGCTCAACGACAGCAGCCGGTATCCGCGCACCTGGCTCTTCCACACGCGGTGGGACGGGCCGGACGCAGTGACCGCGCGGGGCGAGACGATCCGCTATCTCACCATCGGGGGGCGGACGACGGCCTGGGTTCCCGCCCGGCAGCCTGCCCGAGATGCTGGCCGGCTTCGAGACGATCCCCGCCCTCGAACGGCAAGGCGAAGCTGATCGTCGCCGGCCCCGACTCGCAGGTGGCCGAGCGCTTTACGCGCGTCGCGGACGGCATCATCAAGACCGCCCAGCCAGGCTGGTGTATCTTTCACGACGCATCATACGTTGCCGCCTTCGACCGCTCGCCCGCCGTCTCCGTCTTTCGCGAAGTAACCGAAGCTCCTCGATCGCGTTCGTCTCGCCGTTCGCGCACGGCACTACAGCCGTCGGACAGAGAAGGCCTACGTCCACTGGATCAAGCGCTATATCTTTTTTCATGACAAGCACCATCCCGCCCAGATGGGCGCCGCCGAAGTCACAGCCTTCCTGACGGCGCTCGCGGTCCGCGAGCGGGTGGCGGAGTCCACGCAGAACCAGGCCCTCAATGCGCTGCTGTTCCTCTATCGAGAAATCCTCGGCGTCGAGCTGCCCTGGCTCGACGATGTGATCCGGGCCAAACGCCCGCAGCATCTGCCCACTGTCCTCACGCGGGACGAGGTCCGCACGGTCCTCGAGCGCCTGGATGGCGTGCCCTGCCTGATGGTGCTCCTGCTCTACGGAGCGGGGCTTCGACTGCTCGGTCACAGAGATGTGAGCACGACCATGATCTATACCCACGTCCGTAACCGTGGCCCGGCGGCGGTGCGGAGCCCGGCCGACCGGATGTTCCCGTCGTGACCCGACCGGCGCTACACGGCAGCGCCTCGCAAGATAGCAAGGACGCGGCTGTTAGCGGATCGCGGCCTTACCCCGCGATTCCCGAGGAGATTGCCACGCCTCTGCGTTCGTGGCCGCCAGGCGCTACACTGCACCCGGCGCAGTGTTCACCGTGTTACGTGGTTGAGGATAGATATAGTTAGCCAGCGTGAGTACGGGCCTCACCCATCCAGAGTGACGCTTCGATCCGGGTGGAGGGACATATGGGGCGAACAATCGTACATACGAACATGAAACGTGTTGTCGTGATGCTCGCCAGCGTCCTGAAGGCTGTGATGCTACTGTTTCCCCAACTCATCCTTGCCGATGATCTTGGTCCAGATCAACTGAAGGAGCTCGTGAGCGGAAAGACGTGGGTGATCTCCTTCTTTGGCAACTTGCAAGACCCCAGTCTCTTGACCTACTGGGACTTCAAGGCGGACGGCTCGGTGTGTGCGCGCCCGGTCGCCAGCAAGCCACGCGACAAGTGTGCTGATGACGGCAGGTGGACCGTGGATGAGCAGAAGCTCTGTTGGGAGCTTAAGTGGCTTGGCCAGGCGTACGGTTACAAGTCCGCGTGTGTGCGCGTCCAGAAGGTGGGGACGACGCACTACGACGCCATCAGCGAGAAGGGCGGCTTCCGCTTGATGATGTTCAATCCTATGAGGTAGCGCTTGGCCGATGGGTCCGATGAGTCCGCATCACCTGGTCGCGGCGCGTTCGAGCGCCTGCAGTTACTTCAGTTCCTGGCTAACAACAGGATGAACCTGACGGCGCTGCGCGCCGCACGTTATCCTGAACGTTAGCCGGTGAGAACCAGGGTCCACCAGGGGAGGGCGGCACTGCCGTGACCGTCTGGAGAGTGGCTACACTGAGCATCATCTTGGCGCTCCTCCCAGGGCAACTGGCTGCCGATGCGCAGCCGCGAGCAACCATGCCTACGATCGGCTGGTTGCTACCTTTCTCGCCTCCCTCCCGGCCTTTGCCGATGCTAGAGGCATTCCGAGTCGGCCTGCAGGAACTCGGATATGTCGAGGGCCAGAACATCGCCATTGAATACCGGTACGCGGCCGGAAAGACTGAGCGCCTATCCGACCTCGCCGCCGAGCTTGTTCACCTCAAGGTGGACGTGATCTTGTCTCTTGCCACGCAGCCAACCCTGGCCGCGAAACAAGCCACCTCGACGATTCCCATCATCTTCACCAATGTGGGCGATCCCGTCGCCAGCGGCATCGTGACCGGTCTCGCAAGGCCTGGCAGGAACATCACCGGTTTCACCCCGCGCATATTCGAACTCGACGCCAAGCGGCTCGAGCTCCTCAAGGGAGCAGTCCCGAACGTCCGCCGTGTGGCCGTCCTGTGGAATCCAGATTTTCCGCCTCACAGGCAGTGGTTGAATTCTGTGAAGACCGCTGCCCAGGCCCTACGTGTCGATCTCCAGCTTGTCGAATTTCGCAGTTTCAAGGATTTCGCGCATGCAGTTGAGACCTCGAGCAGAGGCTCGCAGGCTCTCCTTCTAATGGCACACCCCCTTATCGTCGACCATGCCGTCCATCTCGCGGACCTGACAGTAAAGAGCCGGCTGCCGACAGTCGCACACTTCCGGGAGTTCGCTGAGGCGGGCGGACTCATGGCTTACGGAGCGAACCTTCCCGACATGCTCCGCCGCGCGGCCACCTACGTGGACAAAGTCCTCAAAGGAACCGCTCCTGGGGATCTCCCCGTTCAGCAGCCGACCAGTTTTGACCTCGTGATCAACCTCAGGACCGCCAAGGTCCTCGATCTGAGGATTCCCGAGTCCGTGCTTATTCAGGCCAATGCGATGCTGGAATGAACGTCGATGCATCTTCCCGACCAAGTGACACGAGGAGGCTTCTATGGCACTTGATGGAAAGCACGCACTGATCACGGGCAGTTCGCGGGGCATCGGGAGAGGGATCGCGCTGGTCCTGGCCGAGAATCGGGTTAAGGTGGCGATTCACTACTATCAGAACGAGGCCGCCGCCAAAGAAACGCTGGCGCAAGTCCGCGGGCATGGATCCGATGGTGTGCTAGTGCAGGCCGATGTCACACGTCCAGAGCCAATCAGCGATATGTTTCGCAAGGTGAAGGCGGAGTTCGGCAAGCTTGATATCTTCGTCAGCAACGCGCGGCCCGAGGTACCGGCATTCTTCCAACCCCCCCTGGATATCAGCTTGAGGCAATGGGACACGGCGTTCGATTCGCAGGCAAAGGCGTTTCTCATTGGTGTTCGGGAAGCGCTTCCCTTGATGGGCGACGGAGGCAGGATCTTCGCCATCACCTACGCCACTGGGAGTCGTACTGGGGGCCTTCAACCCTGGGTGGGCATGGGGTCAGCGAAGGCGGCGCTCGAGTCTCTCGTTCGATACTTTGCCGTTGCCGTCGCGAAGCGCGGTATCACTGTAAATGCCATCAGCCCAGGATGGACGGAAGACAGCGTCCTGAACACATTGCCCGAGCAGGCCCAGCAGCTCATCCGGACCTGGCACGTGCGCGGTTGGACGCCGATGGGCCGGTTGGGAACGCCAGAAGACGTTGGCAACGTGGTTGCGCTCTTCTGCTCGGAAAAGGCCCAGTGGATCACGGGCCAGGTGGTCTACGCCGACGGTGGCGCATCTTTGATGAGCCCAGAGGTTCCGCCCGAAATCCAGATTGGATAGCCGCGAGGGAGTCCAGGAAGTGGCGCCTTCGCGCAAGGCCCCGCGCTCGCGGGACCGCGAGTCCTCGCGTGGTGCCACTTCATGCCGGACATCCACGCGCATGAGTTGGAGGCGCGCAAGCCCAGCCGGCTCGTGTTCGGCGACGCCGTCGCGCTAGCCGCCGCTACACGGGATCGATGCCCAGGATGGCGTTGAAGCGACCAAACCCGACGAACAGCGCCGTGGCCACG
Source organism: Candidatus Methylomirabilota bacterium (assembly GCA_035457825.1). Taxonomy (GTDB): domain Bacteria; phylum Methylomirabilota; class Methylomirabilia; order Rokubacteriales; family CSP1-6; genus 40CM-4-69-5. The sequence continues at coordinate 16,168 of DATIAY010000144.1, read as the reverse complement.
CCCAGCTCCACGATCTCCGCCTCGGAGAAGTGGCGCCGGAGCTCGGCGAATACCGCATCGTCGATTTTGAGGTGATCGGTAGCCATCAGCTCGGCGAACGTGAGGGCGGCGCGCTCGCGGGGGCTGAAGAGCTCCGAGCGGAGGTCGTCGAGTGCCGCGATCTTGGCTTCGGTCAGTCCGGCTTGCCGGGCCCCGGCATAGCGGACCGTCATTCAATACCGGCAGGCGTTGCGGGCCGCGACCTTGAGCCGAACCAGCTCGGTGAGGGTCGGGTCGAGCACGCTCTCCTTGGCCAGGGCCTTGCGAAAGGCGGTCAGCGCCTTGACCACCGGGGGATGGTGGGCAAGGGTCCGCGCGCTGGCCGAGCTGCCGCTGTTGTGCTCGGCCTCGGTGCAGATCGCGCGAATTGCCTCGTCGACCTCGTGATGCTCGAGCGGTCTCAGACGTGCCATGGCGCCCTCCTCGAGATGGCCTTCACGGTGGGCAGACTCTGGGCGAGGCCCGAGGGGTTGTCAAGGCTTGTCGAAAACGGTGGTATCATCCCCGCCGCTCACACCCCGCCGAAGGAGGCCCCCATGAAACTCGCGCTCCTGGCCGCGCTCGCGATGCTGCTGGGCTCCCTGGCCCCGGCGCACGCCGAGATCGCCGTCTCGGCCAACGACAACAAGGTCGTCAACATCAACGGCAAGGTCACCGTCGTGTCGAACCCGCCGTCCGACACCGTGTCCATCATCGACCTCAAGGCCAGTCCTCCGCGGGTGATCGGCGAGGTCAATGCGCCCGTCAGCGTGGTCGGCCCGCCGCTCAGCGTGGCCGTCACGCCGGACGAGAGCCTGGCGCTGGTGACCGCTTCGAGCAAAGTCGATCCCACCGACCCGACCAAGCAAGCGCCCGACAACAGAGTGTCGGTGATCGACCTCAAGGCGAGCCCGCCCAGGGTCCTCACCATCCTGGAGGCGGGCAAGGGCGCGGGGGGAATCTCGATCAACCGGCAGGGCACGCTGGCGCTGGTCTCCAACATGGTGGATGGCACCGTGTCGATCTTCACCATCCAGGGCAAGACGGTCACTCCGGCGGGGACGGTTGAGGTCGGCGGGGCCAAGGCCGGCGGCGGCATGGTGGCGATCACGCCCGACGGCAAGACCGCCCTCGTCTCGCGCCGCGACGACCACAAGGTCTCGGTCCTCGCGATCGAGGGCTCGAAGGTCGAGTACACCAAGCGCGACATGACGCCGGGCGTCCGCCCCATCGTCATGGACATCGCGTCCAACGGCGCCTTCGCCGTCGTCGGCAGCCTGGCCGGCGCCTCCAGCGGCGATCACGACAGCATCAGCCTCATCGACCTGACGGCCAAGCCCCCGCGCGTCGTCGACACGATCGGGGTGATGGGGGCCACGGCCGAGGGCCTCAAGATCGCGCCCGACAGCTCCGTCGTCGCCGTCGTCGTCCACAACGGCAGCAACCGGCCCAAGGAGTCGCCCTTCTACAACGATGCCGGCAAGCTCGTCATGGTTCGTGTCACGGGCAAGACGCTGGCCCGCGTGGCCGAAGCCCCCATCGGCCGCTGGTCACAGGGCGCGGCTTTCTCGGCCGACAGCAAGACGATCCTCGTCGGCAACATGATCGAGAAGGACTACTGGGTGCTGCAGTGGGACGGCAAGGCGCTCCGCGACACGGGCCAGCGCGTCAAGATGAACGGTGGCCCGGCTGGCATCCGCACGGTCGAGAAGTAATCGCCACCGCCGGGGGAGCGCGGTCTCGCGCTGGCAAGGCGGCGAGGCCGCGCCGCCCCCGTTCCAGTACAAACCACCCACTCTGCCGACGCGTACGGGCAATTTCCTTGACGGCCGCCGCGCCCATTGGCGATGGTAGGGAAACGGCCCCAGGGGGTGTCCTGATCACAGGAAATCCACGGTTTGGCAACGATTCGGCCTTCCAGATCGCGGTGCGTCGCCGGGTCGAGGAGTACTTCCAAACCACCGGGCGGCGGCCGCGCGACTGTTGGCAGATGTACCTGAAGACGGCGATCCTCGTGGCCAGCTTCGCTGTGCTGTACGTCTTGCTGGTGTTCGTGGCCGATACGTGGTGGCAAGGTCTCCTGCTTGCCGGGCTGCTCGGGTTGTCGATGGCCGCCATCGGGTTCAATGTGCAGCACGACGGAAGTCATCAAGCGTTCTCGCGATCGCCGCGGATCAACACGCTGATGGCGATGACGCTGGAGCTGATGGGAGGGAGCAGCTACCTGTGGCGGTGGAAGCACGGCGTCTTTCACCACACCTACGTGAATATCACCGGCCACGATACCGACATCGACCTCGGCATCCTCGGTCGGTTGAGCCCGCACCAGAAGCGGCGGGCCTATCACCGCTGGCAGCACTTCTACCTGTGGCCGCTCTACGGGTTGCTGACCATCAAGTGGCAGCTCGTCGACGACTTCCTCAAGCTCATCAGAGGCCGGATCAGCAACCAGCCCTTTCCCCGCCCCCAGGGGTGGGACCTGGTGATTTTCGTTGCCGGCAAGGTGACGTTCTTCATCCTGGCGTTCGGGATTCCGATCTCGCTCCACTCCGTCGGATCCGTCCTCGTCTGCTACAGCGTCGCCGGGCTGGTGGCGGGCATCGTGCTCAGCGTGGTGTTCCAGGCGGCCCACTGCGTGGAAGAGGCGGCGTTTCCGGCGGTCCAGGAACGTAGCCCCCGCCTGGCCAGTGCCTGGGCCGTCCACCAGGCGGAGACCACCGTGAACTTCGCCCGACGTAGCCGTGTGGCCGCCTGGCTCCTCGGTGGCTTGAACTTTCAGATCGAACACCATCTTTTCCCCCGCATCAGCCACGCCCATTACCCGGCGATCTCCAGGCTCGTGGAAGAGGTCTGCCGTGAGTTCGGAGTCAAGTATGCGGAGCACCGGTCGTTCGGCGCCGCCCTGGCGTCGCACTTCCGGTGGCTGCGCCGGATGGGGATGCCGGCAGCGACCGGATGAGCTGAGCGGTTGACACTGTTTCGCGCGCAGGCATAATCCCGCTCACCGGAGCAATCATCATCGATCTCGTCCGCGGTCTGACCCCGTAGCTCCTTTGTCTGCGCCGCCGCCGGCGCTGGCGTTAGCCAGCGCGTTCTGCTCCGCGCTGGCCACGATCTTCATCCAGCGCGGTCTGCAGCGCTCGAACTTCTACGCCGGCTTCTGGATCAACGTCGTCGTGGGAATGGTCGGCCTCTGGGCGATCGTCCTCCTTCAAGTTCCCTACCAGGAATACACCTGGCGAGCCGTACCCTACTTCGTGCTCTCCGGTGTGGTGGGCACGGCGGCAGGCCGACTCTTCCGGGTGGCGGCCATCGAGAAGGTGGGCGGCCCGGTCGCAGCGGCGATCACCAACCTGCATCCCTTCATCGCCACCGGGCTGGCCATCCTCCTGCTCGGAGAACGGGTGACATTGTCCATCATCGCGGGGACACTGGTCATCGTTCTCGGCACCACGCTGCTCTCGCTCAGCGGCCGACAGGTGGGATTTCACGCCAGGGATCTCACCTATCCGTTTCTCTCGGCGGCGTGTTTCGGGGTGGTCGCGGTCATCCGGAAGCTCGGCCTGGCCCAGGCCGGCCCGCTCCTGGGCTCGGCCCTCAACATCACATCGGCCATGGTGGCGGCCACCGCTTTCGTCCTGGCGACGGGAAAAGCGAGCGCGCTCCGGTGTGACGGACGAAGCCTGCTCTATTTCATCGGCGGCGGCATCCTGGAAAACGCCGGGGTCTTCCTGGTGCTGGTGGCCCTCGGGCTCGGTGAGGTGAGTGTGGTCATCCCGCTGGCCGGCACGGCCCCGCTGTTCGTCCTCCTTCTGGCCTTCATTTTTCCCAGCGCGCTGACAAGGCTGCACTGGCGGGTTGTCCTGGGCGCCGTGCTCATCGTGCTCGGTGTGGTGTTGCTGACGTCTTGAGCTGGCCGACTGAATGTCGTCGCTGCGACATCATGTCGGCCTTTCGGTGATCAATACCGAGCGCGGCGCGCCTACGCCTTGAGCTCCTTCCTCAGCTCGTTGAAGAATCGCCAGTCGGTACCCTGGGCGATGATCTTCTGGGGGCTCGACTTGAGCATACCGACCTCGTGGAGGCGCAGCGCGTAAAAGCGGACGGTTTCCTCGGGGTTGTACTCGCGCCACCTGTCATAGCGAACGTCCTTGATGGCCTGCACGGCGTAGTCGTAGTTGCGCGCGCGGCCCTTATCGACCAGGGACTTGGCCATCTGTTCCGGCTGGGCAGCGCACAAGTCCGCGGCCTTCAGGATGGCCCGGAGAGCACGCTTGGTGGCCACCGGGTTGCGCCGGATGAACTCCGCGTTTCCGGCCGCCATGCAGCAGAAATACTGGGACCAGGGTCGGTCGGTGGCCATGCTCCAGATGATGTGCCCAACCTTCTTCGCCCGAAGCTCCTGGGGCTCGGGTGGGAAGGCCATGTAGGCGTCGATCTGTCCCTTGGCGAGCATGCCCATGGCCTTCTCTGGCCGACGCGCGATCCAGGTGACGTCCCGGCTGGGATCCATCCCCACGGAGGCCATGAGCATTGCCAGCATCACGTGCTCGCTTCCTCCGAGCCCACGGACGGCGACCGTCTTGCCCTTGAGATCGCTGATGGTGCGGACCCGGCTGGTGCCAAAGAGTTCGTAACAGCCGGCGTGGACTCCGGCGATGATGACGATGGGGTCGCCCGCATCGATGCGGATCATGACAGGGCCAGCGATCCCCATGCTGATGTGGGCGTCCCCCGAACCCAACGGCCAAAAGATTTCGGGTCCGAGCTCCCGCTTGACGTATTGCACTCGCATGAATCCTTCAGCTCGCAGAAGCTCTTCCAACACGTACTGAGGTGCCCAGCACAATGCCGGTATTTCGAGCAGACGGAGCGTTGTGGTTTCGGGTGGCGGCTCGGTGGCGGCTGCCTCAGGAGGCATTCGGAGGACGCCAGCCGCCGCCAGCGCCAGGCCTTCCACAAACTGCCGTCGGCTCCAGCCTCCAGGCCGATTCATAGTCGCCTCCTGATCCGCTCGATGGCTTCTTCGGTCTGCTCGCGCGACCCGAAGGCGGTCAGGCGGAAATAACCCTCGCCGCTGGGGCCGAAGCCCGCGCCGGGCGCGCCGACCACCTGGGCTCCCGTCAGGAGGCGATCGAAGAAGTCCCACGAGGACACTCCGGGCGGCGTGCGAAACCAGATGTAGGGGGCGTGGCGGCCACCGTAGACGGTAAAGCCGGCGCCGGCCACCCCGTCGGCGATGATGCGGGCGTTCTCCATGTAGAAGTCGATCAGGGCCCGCACCTGCTTTTGGCCCTCGGGCGTGTAGACGGCGGCCGCCGCCTTCTGGATGACGTAGGACGGCCCGTTGGAATGGATCGCCGTGCGGCGGGCCCAGAGCTGGTTGAGGCTCAGCGTGGCGTCGCCGGCCCGCCCCTGCAGCTCCTTGGGGACGACGGTATAGGCCAGGCGCATGCCCGTGAAGCCCGCGTTCTTGGAGAAGCTCCGGCACTCGATGGCCACCTCGCGGGCTCTGGCGATCTCGTAGATCGAGCGCGGGATCGTCTCGTCGCGGACGTAGGCTTCGTAGGCCGCATCGTAGAGAATCACCGCCTCGTGGGCCCGCGCGTAATCGACCCAGCGCTGCAGCGCCTCGCGCGTGGCCACCGCGCCCGTGGGGTTGTTGGGATAGCAGAGGTAGATCAGATCGACGTGCCCGGCGGGTAGCGCCGGCTGGAACGAGTTCTCGGCCGTGCAGGGCAGGTACACGATGCCGGCGTAGCGGCCGCTCTCGTCGGCGGCGCCGGAGCGTCCGGCCACCACGTTGCTGTCGGCATAGACAGGGTAGACGGGATCCATCAGGGCCACCACGCACTCCCGGGCGAAGAGCTCCTGCAGGCTGGCGCTGTCGGTCTTGCCGCCGTCGCTCACGAAGATCTCGTCGACCGCGACCTTCACGCCCCGCGGGGCGAAGTCGTGCGCGGCGATCTCGGCGCGCAGGAACTCGTAGCCCACGTAGGGGCCGTAGCCGCGGAAGGTCTCGAGCCGCGACATCTCGTCGGCCGCCTCGTGAATGGCCCGGATCACCGCCGGGGGCAGCGGCCGGGTGACGTCCCCGATCCCCAGGTCGACCAGGCGGGCGCCGGGATGCGCATCGGTGAACACCCTGGTGCGGCGCCGGATCTCCGCGAAGAGGTAGCTGGCCTTGAGGTTGAGGTAGTGCGGGTTGAGCCTGGGCACGGCGTCGTTTCCGGGGGCGGTCAGAACATCCGGGCTATTCGGGGAAGAAGGTGCCCGATGGCCGGGGGGCCCGGCGAGCCTCGCCTCCCCGCTGCCCCAGCGGCAGCGGCTGCTCGCCCGTGATCGCCGCCACCATCACCTGACGCACAGTCTCGGGGTCGAGCCCGGCCGTGGCCGTCTCCCCGGCCACCTCGGCCAGAACCCGATCCACGTCCTGCATGATCTTCCACTGCTTGAAGAGGTCCTGGCGCTCCACACCCATGGCCTCGCCGACCAGCTCGAGGAAGTTCACGATGCGGAATGGATAGTCACGCTCGTGGGCGCAGAGCTCGCGGTGGCAGGCATGGTAGATGCCGACCAGGCAGTCCACGCCCGCCGCCTCCGCCGCGGCCAGCTCGCGGGCGTGCAGCTCGCGCTTGTAGTCGGCCACCGGGGCCAGCGAGTTGCACATGTAGCCGACGCGGGGCTGGGCCAGATCGACGACCTCCAGGCCGGGGATCGACTTCAAAATCTTCAACACGCCTTCGGTGACGCCGGCCACGCCGGGATGCTCGTGGAGCGCCACGCGCCGGGACACGGTGCGGACGAAATGGGGCGTGAGCCGGTCGAGGCGGTCGGCGATGTAGGGCACGACGTGCTCGAGCGCGAAGCCCGGCGTGGTGGAGGGCATCATGATCTCGCCGAGCTGGATGTTGCAGGTCGGGCACCAGGTCAGCACGCGGGGGATGCCGGTGGCGGCGAACCCCGCGACCGTGCTGCCGCCCACGCGTCCGGCGCTCCGGGTGTCACCGGCGCGGAACTGGATCACGCCGCAGCAGTTGGCTGGGCCGCCCAGCACCCGGTAGCGCGTGCCCAGGCGATCGAGGACGTCCAGACACAGGAGCGCGATGTGCGGCGTCTTGAGCACGTTGCAGCCCAGGTACATGAGGACGTCGGCGGGCACCGACTCGGCGGCGTGGGCGGAACGCGTGACGTCGCCCACGAAGGCCAGCGGAAGTTGCAGCCGGGAGAGGACCCGCACCCCCTGGGACATCGCGTGAAAGGCCTTCTGTCCCGTGGCGTGGCGCTCACTCTCCGCTTTCCGCTCGTTCAGCTTGACGCGGGTCATGGCGAGCATGAACCGTGGATTTACGCCGTCGTCGCAGGCGGTCAGGCACCGGCCCGAGCCCGTGCACGTCTCGGCCCAGCGCGCTCCCCGGCTACCGGGCGCGCCGTTGCCGCGCAGGATGTCGAGCACCTCGGAGACGATGGCCACGGGCTCACGCGTGTCGATCCCGGCCGGGCCGGCGGTGGGACACACCTCCACGCAGCGCCCGCAGCGCGAGCAGGTGTTCAGGATCTGCGCCACCCGCGCCTGCAGGCTCGCCACGAATGCCGCTTCCCGCCCGCTCATGAGCGGACGGTATCACAGCTGGGGGCCGGCGTTCACTCCTCGGGCGAAGGCAACCCCGGTACCCGGCCGGGCACTTCCGCGGCGTGCCGTTCGGTGTCTTCCAGGCGCACCCGACGCATGAGGGGCAGCAGCGTCATCACCACCACGAAGATCCACGCCAGCAGACGGAAGTCGTCGGCGAAGGCTAGGAGCTGGGCCTGGGCCACGGCTTCGCGGTACAGGGCCGCCATCGCCTGACGTCCCGCGGTGACGGCGTCGGAGCCCTGTGCCGCGAAGTGCGCGCTCCACTCGGCCAGCCGGGCCGCCGTCGCCTCGCGGGTCAGATCGACGTTGGAGACGATGATCTCCTGGTGGTATTGGCTTCGCCGGGCCAGGAGCGCGGTGATGATGGCGATGCCCATGCTGCCGCCCACGTTGCGCACCACGTTGTAGGCCGCGGTGGCGTTGGACAGCCGGGCCAGGCGCACGGTCGACAGGGCCAGCGTCTGCAAGGGCACGAAGACGAACCCCATGCCCAGGCCCTGGACGAAGCGGGGTAACGCGAGATCCCAGTAGTCCATGCCGAGGCTCAGGTGGGCCATCCAGGTCAGGGCGATCACGTTGAGGGCGGCCCCGCCGGCCAGCAGCAGGCGCTGGTCGACGTGGGCAATGAGCCGGCCGGCGGTGATCAGCGAGATCATGTTGCCGACCCCCCCGGGGGCCAGGACGAGCCCCGAGGTCCAGGCGTCATAACCCAGGAGCTTCTGGGTGAAGAGGGCCAGGAGCAGCATGCTGGCGTAGAAGGTGAAGCCGGCCATGGCGATGATGAGGGAGCCCAGGGCGAAGTTGCGGGCGGTGAACACGGTCAGGTCCAGGATCGGCTCCGCCACCGTCAGCTCGCGCACCACGAAGGCCAGCACCGCGGCCCCGGCCACCACCGCGAGCGCGACGACGAGGTCGGAGTCCAGCCAGTCCTCGCGCTCGCCCCAGTCGAGCACCAGCTGCAGGCACCCGAAGCCGATCACCATCAGGACGAGCCCGGCCACGTCCACGCGGCCCGGCCGGCGCGTGTGCGGCGAGTCGAAGAGGAAGATCATCCCCATGATGAAGCCGAGGATGCCGATGGGCAGGTTGATGTAGAAGATCCAGCGCCACGACCAGTCGTCGACGATCCAGCCTCCGACCGTGGGGCCCAGGATGGGGCCCATCATGACGCCGGTGCCCCAGACGGCCATGGCCATGCCGCGCTGACGAAGCGGAAAGATCTCCCACATGAGGGCCTGGGCCATCGGGATGATGGGGCCGCCGCCCAGGCCCTGCAGCGCGCGCATGAGGACCAGGAACTCGAGATTGGGGGCCAGCCCGGACAGCAGCGAGCTGACCGTGAACAGGGTCGTGCAGATCAGGAAGAAGCGCTTGCGGCCCAGGAGTGTGGTCAACCAGCCGGTCGCCGGGATGATGACGGCGTTGGCGGCGATGTAGGAGGTGAGGACCCAGGCCATCTCCTCCACGCCGGCCGACAGCGCGCCCTGCATGTGGGGCAGGGCGACGTTGATCACGCTGGTGTCGAGGATCTGCATCACCGTGATGAGCATCACGGTGACGGTGGTCATCCACTTGCGGAACGGGGTCAGGGCCCCCGCGGCGAGGGCGGTGCGCTCCGGTGAGAAGAGCGGCTTGCGGCTCAGGCTGAGCCGGCCGGGGGTGGGCCGGGCCGACGCCGGCGGCGGCCACCCCGACGTCGGGAACGCCGCCGGCGGCCGGGGATCACCGGCGTGCCGACATCCGCGGGGACCACCGCCTCCACCGGCACGGAGACCGCCGTCTCCACCCGAGCCGCCATGTCGGGCGCGGGCGGACGCTCACCATCGCCGGCGGTCCCGCCCACCAGCCTGATCATTCCGTTCGGGCTCACCGACAGCTCACGCATGCGCCGGAGCCGCGTGATGAGTCGGGGCGACCCTGGCGGGCGACTGAACCCGCGGGTCTTGAGCGCGTTGGCCACTGTGTCGATGAGGACGCTCCCGCCCGGTGCGCGACTGACCAGCTCCCGCACCAGGTCCACGACCTCATCGTGAGGCGCCGTGTGCGCCCCCGCCGCGCCTTCCAGAATTTCGGGGGGCGGCGCGTGCCGGGCCAGCGCCGGGTGCGCGTGGGCCGGCGGCTCGCGGCGGCGCCGATGCCGCCCGCGCCGGTCGTCCCGTCGCGGCCGGTCGGGCAGTGCCGGGGCCTCCTCCGTCGCCGCCGGCGCGCCGGCCATCGCGCGGTACGAGATGCGCCGGAAGGCGATTCCCAGCGATACCGCGACGTCGCCGACGGCGTCGAAGGCCCGATCGTCGGAGACGATCTCCAGCATGTCCCCGGCGCGGGCGCCGGCCAGCCAGACCCCGGCGCTCACCGCGATTCGCAAATCACTCCAGTCGCGGACCCCGGTGGCGGGAGCGCTGTGCACGAGCTGGGCGCCGTGGTGGGCGAGCAGCCGCGCAGTGTCAGGGCCGATGACGCGCCAGTTCCCCACGGCCACGAACTCGGTGCGTCGGCCGGCGCGGTCGATGGCCAGGTGCTCGATCATGTGGCCGACGTGCTCGGCCCGGCTCGTGTTCTCGACGTCGAAGAAGACGGCCCGGCGGGCGGTCGGCAGCGGTGGGGGCGGTGGGAGAGGCAGCACCCGCGTAGCGAATACCGGCTCCGGCGTCGCCAGCGGAAGGTCGAGCTCCGCCTCAGCGACCTCGGGCTCGGGGACCAGCGGTTCGGGCAGGGGTGGCGGGGGCGCGGCCGGCTCGGGCGCGATCACTTCAGGGGTGACCGGAGGATCGGCGAGCGGGGCCGGGCCCCGACGGCGGCCCCGGCGACGACGCCTCTCGGCAGTAGGACGGGCCATGGCTGCATGATAACCGTTCGGGGGCCGGCCGCACGCGCTCTCGTAGTAGAATCCGTGACGCCACAAGGAGGCCAGCTCATGGACTATCGTCCACTAGGACACTGCTCACTGGAAGCGTCGCGCCTGGGCCTGGGCCTGATGTCGATGTCGGGCATCTACGGCAAGGGCGACGACCAGGAGTCCGTCGAGACCATGCGTCACGCCATCGAGGCCGGCATCAATTTCCTGGACAGCTCCGACATGTACGGCTGGGGCCACAATGAAGAGCTGTTGGGCCGGGCGGTGAAGGGTCTCCGGAACCGGGTGCTGGTGACCACCAAGTTCGGTCAGGTGCGGGCCGAGGGTGGCCGTAACCTGGTCAACGGCCGGCCCGAGTACGTGATGCAGGCCTGCGACGCCAGCCTCAAGCGTCTGGGCGTCGACGTGATCGACCTCTACTCCCAGCACCGGGTCGACCCCAGCGTGCCCATCGAGGACACGGTCGGGGCGATGGCCAAGCTGATCCAGCAGGGCAAGGTCCGCGCGATCGGGCTCTCCGAGGCAGCGCCCGCCACGATCCGCCGGGCTCACGCGGTGCACCCGATCAGCACCGTCCAGATGGAGTACTCGCTGCTCTATCGCAAGGAAGCCGAGGAGACCCTGCCCACCTGCCGGGAGCTCGGCATCACGTTCGTGGCGTACTCCCCGCTGGGCCGGGGCTTCCTGACCGGACGCTTTCAGAGCCTGAGCGACATTCCGGAGGGCGATCGTCGGCGCGATCACCCACGCTTCCAGGAATCCAACTTCGCCCGCAACCGCGAGCTCGTCGGGAAGATCGAGCAGATCGCCAGGGACAAGGGCTGCACGCCCGCCCAGCTCGTGCTGGCCTGGCTGCTGGCCCAGGGCCCGGATATCATCCCGATCCCGGGGACCAAGCGGAAGGCCCGGGTCGACGAGAACCTGGGCGCGCTCAAAGTCCATCTCGATCCTCGAGACCTGGCCCGCATCTCGGCCGCGGTACCCGTCGGGGCCGCTGCCGGCACGCGCTACCCCGAGCCCCAGATGAAGGGCGTGTACATCTAGGAGGCCATCACCATGGCGATCAGCGGCAAGTTGCTGCACGTCGATCTCACCACCGGGCAGACGCGGACCGAGGAGGTCCCCGAGACCCTGATGCGCAGGTATCTCGGCGGCGGTGCCCTGGCTGCTCATATCCTGCTGCGCGACATGCGTCCGGGCATCGACCCTCTGGGGCCCGACAACGTCCTGACGTTCGTCACCAGCGTCCTCAATGGTCTGTCGCTCAGCGGCACCAACCGCTATACGGCGGCGGCCAAGTCGCCGCTGACGGGGGGCTATGGCGAGTCCGAAGCCGGCGGCTGGTGGGGACCCGAGCTCCGGTCCGCGGGGTGGGACGGCGTGGTCATCCGGGGTCAGGCGGCGCATCCCGTCTACCTCTGGATCAAGGACGACCGGGTCGAGCTCCGGGACGCGCGTCCCTACTGGGGCAAGCTCTCCGGCGAGGTCCAGGACGGGCTCGAGCAGGAGCTCGGCGACAAGCGCATCCGCGTGCTGCAGACGGGCATCGCCGGCGAGCGAGGCGTGCGCTTCGCGGCCATCGTGAACCAGCTCAAGCACTTCCACGGCCGCTGCGGCCTGGGCGCGGTGATGGGGGCCAAGCGGCTCAAGGCCGTCGTGGTCCGCGGCTCCAAGCCCCCCATTCCCCTGGACAAGGACGGCGCCAAGCGCGCGCTCGTGTGGTTCAAGGAGCACTACGATCGGGCCAAGGATCGTTTCCACCAGCTCGGCTCCGCCAGCGCGGTGATGGCGCTCGAGGCCTCCGGGATCCTGCCCACGCGCAACTTCCGCGACGGCTCGTTCGAGCACGCCCGCGCGATCAGCGGCCAGACGATGCGGGACACCATCCTGGTCAATCGCGGCACCTGCTACGCCTGCGCCGTGGCCTGCAAGCGCGAGGTCGAGGTCGAGAGCCTCGGGGTGACCGCCAAGTACGGCGGGCCCGAGTACGAGACCCTGGCCGCCTCCGGCTCGCTGTGCGGCGTGAGCGATCTCAACGCCCTGGCCCTGGTCAACCAGCTCTACGCTCAGTACGTGCTGGACTCGATCTCCACGGGGGCCGTGATCGCCTTCGCCATGGAGTGCTACGAGCACGGCATCATCACGCGGGAAATGACGGGCGGCATCGACCTCACCTGGGGCAACGCCGAGGGCCTCGTGCAGATCGTGCATGCCATCGGCAAGCGCGAGGGCATCGGCAAGCTCCTCGGCGAGGGCGTCAAGCGCGCGGCGGCCGAGCTCGGCGGGGGGGCGGAGCGGTTCGCGCTCCACGTCAAGGGCCAGGAGCTGCCCATGCACGATCCGCGGGGCAAGAAGGGGCTGTCGCTGGCCTACGCGCTGTCGCCCACCGGGGCCGACCACATGGAAGCGCCCCACGACCCGCTCTACGCGGGCTTCCACCCCAACGGCCACCCCATGGGGCCGCTGGGCCTCATCGAGCCGCTCGATCCCCTGCACCTCGATGGCCGCAAGGTCCGGGCCTTCTTCGAGACCCAGAAGCTGTGGTCCAGCTACAACGCGGTGGGGATGTGCGACTTCGTCGGCACGCCGCTCAACGGCCTGGAGATGGAGCCGCTGGTCGCCTACATCAACGCCGTCACCGGGTGGAACATGAGCCTCTACGAGCTCATGAAGGTCGGCGAGCGCAACAACACGCTGGGCCGGGTCTTCAACTGCCGCGAAGGCTTCACGCCCGGCGACGACCTGCTGCCCCAGCGCCTGCACGAGGGTATCGGCAACGGGCCCCTCAAGGGCCAGCGCATCGATCCGGATGAATTCCTGGCCGCCCGGCGGACCTACTACCAGATGGCGGGGTGGGACCCGGACACCGGCCGGCCGACCCCGGCCAAGCTCGCCGAGCTGGGGCTGGAGGAGCTCGTCGCCGGCTAGAGTCGAGACCGTTCGCGGCAGGATCGGGCCAGCGTGACCGCCGACCCTGGCGCGTCGTTCGGGTCCCTCACCCCGGAGCGCGTGCTCGAGGCGGTCGAGGTCGGCGGTCTGCGCAGCACCGGCCGCTGCCTGCCCCTGCGGGCCTTCGAGAACCGCGTCTACGAGGTGGAGCTGGAGGACGAGCGTCGGCTCGTCGTCAAGTTCTACCGGCCGGGTCGCTGGTCGCGCGAGACGATCCTGGACGAGCACACCTTCCTCGCCGACCTGGCGGCCGCCGAGATCCCGGTGGTGGCGCCCCTCGACCTGGGCACCGGCTCCACGTTGAGCGAGATCGAGGGCATCTTCTACGCCGCCTTCCCGAAGATCCGCGGCCGGTCGCTCGACGAGCTCGATGCCGAGAACCGCCGTCGGATCGGCCGGACCATCGGCCGCATGCACGCGGTGGGCGCTGCCCGCGACGCCCCGCACCGGAGGCGGCTCGATCCCACGTACTTCGTGCACGAGCCGCTGGCCATCGTGCTGGCCGGCGGCTTCATGCCCGAGAACCTGGCCCCTCGCTACCAGGCCGTCGCCCTGCGCATCGCCGAGGCTGTCGCCGCGCCCCTGGCGGCCGCCAAGGTCCAGCGCATCCACGGCGATCTGCACTGGGGCAACATCCTGTGGGCCGCCGACGGCCCGGTCCTGGTGGACTTCGACGACTGCCTGGTCGGCCCGCCCGTGCAGGACCTCTGGCTCCTGGCACGCGGCGAGGGGGAGGAGATGCGCAAGGCGCGCGAGGACCTGCTGGAGGGCTACGAGGTCTTCCGGGAGTTCGACCGCTCGTCCCTGGCCCTCATCGAGCCGCTCCGGGCCCTGCGCATCGTCTATATGTCCGGCTGGATCGCCAGGCGTTGGGACGATCCCTCGTTCCGCGACGCCTTTCCCAACTTCCGCAATCACAACTACTGGATGCAGGAGTACGAAGAACTGGTGCGTGTCGCCGAAACGCTAGGGTAAAGTTTTCGCATAGCGAAGGGGGGTGAGCCAGTGGCCAAGGGGACCAGCATGCGAAAGGAAAAGAAGAAGCCGAAGAAGAAGCAGAAGGCCTGAGACCGCGGAGGACCCGGGCAGCGGGGGGGTCCGGATTGGACTCCCCCCGATGCGTCGGTTTTCCGGCTCGCCGAGCGGAGGGGCTAGATCTTGCGGACGTTCGACGCCTGCAGCCCCTTGGGGCCGCGGGTGACTTCGAACTCGACCTGATCACCTTCCGCGAGGCTCTTGAAGCCTTGCGCCTGGACAGCGGAGTAATGCACGAACACGTCCTCGCCGCCCTCTTGCGTGATGAAGCCGAAACCCTTCGCATCGTTGAACCACTTCACTCGTCCTGTGGCCATGACTGAAACCTTCCTCTGGGGCGCTGGCCCCGTTGATGCTCCCGCCTGTTAGTGGCGGTGTCATCCGCCGACATTGGCGGACAAACAGAAACGCCGTGCGAACTGGATCTCGCACGGCGTGTATCTCGAACCTCGAAACACCCAACCCGAAGATGCCAGAACCTCGGGAAGGATGCCACACTCCCGGCGCGCCGTCAAACGGATTCCTTGGCCAGGTCCGCGGTCCACCCTGGTCGGCGGCGCCCCCCAGCCGGGGGCGGCCAGGCTAGAATACCGGCCATGGCCGACGCGCCGATCAGCCGATTTCCCGTGCCCGACCTCGGCGGGCTGCCCCCCGACGTCCGGGATGCCATCCAGAACGTCACGAGCAAGACCGGGTTCACCCCCAACGTGTTCCTGGCCTACGCGTGGAAGCCCGAGCACTTCCGGGCCTTCTTCGCCTTCTACGAGACCCTGATGCGGGGCCCGTCGGGCCTCAGCCGACCCGAGCGCGAGCTGATCGCCCTGGTCGCGAGCGCCGCCAATGACTGCCTCTACTGAACTGTCGCCCACGGAGCGGCGCTCCGTGTCCTGGCCAAGAACCCCTACGGGGCCGATCAGGTCACGGCCGACCATCGCCACGCCGAGCTCACGCCGCGCGAGCACGCTCTGGTCGATTTCGCGGTCAAGGTCACGAAGGCGCCGGCCACCGTGGACGAGGCCGACCTCGACCGGCTGCGGGCCCACGGGTTGAGCGACGCTGACATCTGGGACGCCGGCGCCGTGGCCGCCTTCTTCAACCTCTCCAACCGCATGGCCTCGCTCGCCGATCTCCGGCCGAACCGCGAGTTCTACGGGATGGGACGCTGAGCGCCAATGAATCTGCTCCGCCCCCGGGACCTGCACCTGGTCGTCAACGGCCTGCGCCTGCACGTCCTGGACTGGGGCGGCGAGGGCCGTCGGCCGCTCCTGCTCCTGCATGGCTTCACCGGCAACGCCCACGCCTGGGACACGCTCAGCATCGCCCTGCAGCCCCACTTCCACGTGTACGCCCTGGACCAGCGCGGACACGGTGACAGCGAGCCGGCCGACACCTACAACGCGATCGTGGCCTTCGGCGACCTCAGCGGCGTCATCGAGCAGCTCGGCCTGGCTCCGCTCGTGCTCGTCGGCCTCTCGATGGGCGGGCGCAACGCCATGTACTTCACGGCCCAGCGGCCGGAGGCCGTCCAGCAGCTCGTCGTGGTGGACATCGGTCCCGAGATCAGCACGCGGGCCAGCGCGGCGCCGGCCGGCCCGCCCGAGCCGGACACGTGGGAGAGCATCGAGCAGGCGGCCCGGCACCTGCACCGCGCCAACCCCCTGCCCGGCATCCACTAC
>DATIAY010000143.1:0-20376 GCA_035457825.1 Candidatus Methylomirabilota bacterium | reverse complement strand
CGTATCACCCAGTGCTTGTTGAACCTCGCCGGCAACGCCATCAAGTTCACCCGGCAGGGTCGGGTGGAGATCAGCGTCGACCGGCAAGGTCACGAGCTCCTCTACCGGGTATCGGACACCGGCATCGGCATTCCCAAGGCGGAGCTCGAGAACGTGTTCGGCGAATTCCGCCAGGTCGACCCCACGGTGACCCGGGAGTTCGGCGGGACCGGACTCGGTCTGAGCATCACCAAGAAGTTCGTGGAGCTGCACGGAGGTCGTATCGGCGTCGAGAGCGAGCTCGGCAGGGGGTCCCTGTTCTGGTTCGCGGTCGCGCTCGAGGTGGGTCGACCATCATGAGCCAGCGGACCGTGCTCTACGTCGAGGACAACGAGTACAACCGCAAGATCGTGCGCCAGCTGCTCAGCCGCACGAGCTACCGCCTACTGGAGGCGCCGGACGGCGAGGCCGCCCTGGCGCTGGTCCGCCAGGATCAACCCGATCTGGTGCTGATGGACGTGCAGCTACCGCGGATGTCAGGGCTCGATGTCACTCGGGCGCTCCGGGCCGAGCCGGCGACCGCGGCCATTCCCATCATCGTGGTGACCTCGTTCGCGCTCAGCGGGGACGATCAGCGGGCCATGGCCGCCGGGGCATCCGGCTATCTGGCCAAGCCCTACAGCCCCCGCGATCTGCTGGCGCTGATCCGCAAGTTCCTGCCCGAGAGCTGACCCGGCCCGAGGAGGCGATGATAATGAGACGAGAGATCTGGGGGCGAACGGTCCGGCTGACGATGGCCGCCCTGTGGCTGCTGCTCGGCGTCCCGTCGGCGGCTTCGAGCGGCCAGGAGGAGCAGTTCACGCCGGAGTTCCGGCAGACGCGGGCGAGCTACGACCCCAAGCACACGCCCAGCATCAAGGCCCCGGACGCGGTGAAGCGCGGCCAGTGGTTCGACGTCACCGTGAGCATCGGCGCTGGCGATCGCCACCCATCGCTGGCCGAGCACTTCGTGCGTTACATCGCGCTGTACAAGGACACCGCGGAGATCGCCCGCGTCTATCTCCACCCGGTCTTCTCAGCGCCGCAGGTCACGTTCACGATCGCGCTGGACGAGAGCAGCACGCTGCGGGCCCAGGCCGAGCCGACGCACTCGGCGGCCTGGGAAGCCTCCAAGAAGATCTCCGTCGCCCCCTGAGTGCCGGGGCCCCTTCGATCCCTTAGCGGGCCCGGAGCTCGATGGTCACCGGGGTGGGCCCCTCACCGGTGACGTTGACCGTGCTGGTCAGCTGACCGAGACGCTCGTGCCACACCTGCAGTGTGTACTGTCCCGGCGGGACATCGCCAAATGTGAAGCGTCCCTGAGCGTCGGTGGCCGCGTAGAACGGATGGTCGGTGACGATTACCCAGCCCCGCATCCAGGAATGCAGGTCACAGTCGATGCGGATGATCTCCGGCTTGGCGAACGTGATGGGAATGGTGCGGCCCCGCGGCTGGGTGCGATTGAAGGGATTGTTCTCCTTGGGCGCGCCGTGCAGATTGTGGAGCAGGCGGTCGCTGTTGAGGAACTCCACGGTCCCGCCCGTAGGCACCAGCACCACCCGCGGGATGAATTCGCATTCCTTCTGGTCCATCTGGACGGGCCGGACGGCGGCCGCCGACGGCGCTCCCGAAGGCGGGTTCCGAAGCCATACGACGGCGTTACGGATCTCGCGCGCGGCTGAGACCACGAGGTCGCCGGCGTCCTTCTCCTTGCCGCACACGTACTGGTCGATCGTGACGGGCACTTTCTTCGCGGGCGGCGCCTGCTCGGTCAGCAGGACGCGGCCCTGGATCTCACCACCCGGCGCCGGGGTCGGCAGGATGAGGGCGCCCGCCACGACGACGCAGAGGAAATAGGTGAAGCGCAGGCCCGCCATGGTGACCAAACCATACCACGCTCTTGGCGCGCCGAGGATTCGGGGCGAGCACGAGCCGCTAGTGCCGGGAACGACGACCCGGTATGCTGAGCGACCTCGTGGGCTCCGTCTACTACGGCTGGATCGTCGTAGCCGCGTTGTGCGTCACCGAGACCGTCACCTGGGGGATCATCTACTACGGCTTCCCGGTGATGCTGCGCCCCATGGAGGCCGAGCTCGGTTTCTCACGGGTCGGGATCACCGGCGCGTTCTCGGTGGGCATGGGCTTGGCTGCCGGGGCCGGGTTGCCGATCGGCCGCTGGATCGACCGCCACGGGGCCCGCGGGCTCATGACCCTCGGCTCGTGCCTGGGCACGCTCCTGGTGCTGGCGTGGGCGCGCGTGGAAAGCCTGCCCGCGTTGTACGCGGTGTGGGGCCTGATGGGGCTGGTCATGGCGGCCACCCTCTACGAGCCTGCATTCGCGGCCGTGGTGGGATGGTTCCCCGGGCGCCACCGCGACCGCGCGCTGCTCACCGTCACCATCGCCGCCGGCTTCGCCAGCACAATCTTCATGCCCATCGAGGCCTGGTTGGTCACCCGTTGGGGCTGGCGGACGGCGCTGCTGGTGCTCGCGGTCGTGCTCGCCGTGCTGACCATCCCGCTGCATGCCGTCGTACTCCGGCGGCCTCCCCGGCCCACCGACCCCGGACCTGCGGCAACCCGCGAGCGAGCGGAAGTGCCGGGCCTCACGCTCCGCGCCGCCGCCCGGACGACGGTCTTCTGGGTGCTGGCCGCTGCCTTCTTCGTGGGGAACTTCACGGTCAATTCCGTGACTGTCCACCTGATCCCTTACCTGAGCGACCGCGGCTACTCGCCCACGGTGGCGGCAGTGATGATCGGCTGGATGGGAGCCATGCAGGTGCCGGCCCGGCTCGTCTTCGCCCCGCTGGCAACGCGCTTCGGGCACCATGGCATGACCACCGCGATCTTCTTCGTTCAGGCGACGGGGCTCGCCCAGTTGGCCCTGGCCGCCCGCTTGCCGACGCTGGTGCCGATGGTTGTCATGCTCGGGGGCGCCAACGGGATGTCCACGCTCGCGCGAGCCACCATCATCGCCGAGCTCTTCGGACCCCGCCACTATGGCGCCATCGCCGGCGCCATCGCGCTCGGCGCCAACGGGGCCCGCGCCGTCGGTCCCGTCGGCGCGGCCTTTCTCCAGACGGCGCTGGGCGGCTACGAGCCGGTGTTCTGGATCCTGACTGCCGCGCTGGTGCTGGCGGGTCTCGCCGTGCTCACGGCGCGGAGCTCTCGCGGCGCCGACACCTCGCGCTAAGGCGCCGCCTCCGCGATCCCGCTCGGACAGGCGACGCCGGTGCCGCCCAGGCCGCAGTACCCCTGCGGGTTCTTGGCCAGGTACTGCTGGTGATAGTCCTCCGCGTAGTAGAACTCCGGGGCCTCGGCGATTTCCGTGGTGATGGGTCCGTAGCGGGCCCGGGAGAGCGCGCGCTGGTAGGCGTCACGGCTGGCCTCGGCCTGGCGGCGTTGCTCGGGCGAGGCGACGTAGATCGCCGAGCGGTATTGCGTGCCCAGGTCATTGCCCTGACGCATCCCCTGCGTGGGATCGTGCTCTTCCCAGAATCCCTTGAGGAGGTTCTCGTAGCTCGTGGTGCGCGGATCGAACACGACCAGGACGACCTCGGTGTGGCCGGTCCGGCCCGAGCATACCTCCTCGTAGGTCGGGTTCGGCGTGTAGCCGCCCGCGTAGCCTACCGCGGTCGTGAAAACACCGGGCATCGTCCAGAACCGCTTCTCCGCGCCCCAGAAGCAGCCGAGCCCGAACACCGCCCGCTCCAGCCCGGTTGGGAACGGCGGGACGAGCGGCGTACCCAGGACGTGGTGCTTGGCCGGCACGGGCATGCGCTCCTTACGACCGGGAAGGGCCTGATCCGACCTTGGCATGGCGAGCTTGGCGCGACCCAGCATGGCGGTTCCTCCCCGTCCATAATACCTCCATGGAAACTCCTTGGATCGAACTCACGGTCGTCACCGTCGCGATCCTCGCCAACGGATTTTTTGCTGGCTCCGAGATCGCGCTCATCTCGGCGCGCATCAGCCGCCTCGTCCAGCTCCGGGCCGAGCGGGTCCCCGGCGCCAGCGCGGCCATCAAGCTCAAGGAGTCTCCGGAAATTTACCTGGCGACGATCCAGATCGCGATCACTTTGGTGGGCGCGCTGGCCTCCGTCGTCGGCGGCGCCGCGGCAGCCGAGCAACTGGGCCCGTGGTTCGCCGCCCTGCCCTTGGCGGGCGCCCCGGCGTGGGGGGAGCCGGTGGCACTGGGCCTGGTGATCGTCGGCATCACGTACTTCTCCCTGATCCTCGGTGAGCTGACCCCCAAGGCCATCGCCCTCCGCCACCCCGAGCGCCTGGCGTGCGTTGCCGCGCCCCTGCTCGCCGCGATCAGCCAGGCCGGCTCGGGCCTGATCACCTTCCTGACCCTCTCCACCAATGTCGTCCTCCGGCTCTTCGGCCAGGGCACGACGCCGGGGTCACCGTTCGTCTCGGAGGAGGACGTGAAGTACCTGCTCCGGGAAGGCGCGGCCAAGGGCGTGTTCGAGAAGGTGGAGGAGGAGCTGGTGCATAACGTCTTCGAGTTCGCCGACACGACGGTGCGCGAGATCATGGTGCCGCGTGTCCACGTGCTCGGGCTCGACGCCGACACCTCGCCCGACCAGGTGCTCGGCCGGGTGGCCGAGATCGGCAGGTCGAGGATTCCCGTCTATCGCGGCTCGCTGGAGCGCCCGGTCGGGATCGTGACGATCAAGGACCTGTTCCGGACGGTGGCCTTCGGCCGCCCGGTCAGCCTGGCCGAGCTCGCCCGCCCACCTCTGTTCGTACCGGAATCCGCGCGGATCAGCGCCCTGCTTCGGGAGTTCCAGCGGGCGCGACAGAACATCGCGCTGGTCGTTGACGAATATGGAGGACTGGTCGGCCTGGTGACGATCGAGGACGTGCTCGAAGAGATCGTGGGGGAGATTCGTGAGGAGGACGAGGCGACCCCGTCATACATTTCGCGACTCCCCGACGGATCCTACCTGATCGACGGCGCGGCGCCGTTCAGCAACGTGCGCGCCGCGCTCAGGCCGGATCTGCCCGACTCACCGGAATACACCACGCTGGCCGGGTTCGTCCTGCACGCCCTCCAGACGGTACCGACGCGGGGCGCGTCGGTGACGGGCGGCGGCTACCGGTGGACCGTCGTAGAGATGACCGGACCCAGGGTCAGAAAGGTCCGAGCCGAGGGCTGGCCGCTGTCATAATAAGAGTGCGACTGCCCCGATGCGCACGCCGATCCGGCCCATTCCTCATGCCGTCGCGCGCTGGGCTTCCCGTGTCCGCTACCTCCGGTGGCTCGACATGTTGATCGCCTGGCTCGTCCTGTGGGCCGGGTTCGCCCTCGCGCTGCCGCTACCCCTCCAGGTGTCGGGAGTGCTCGCAGCGACGGCGGTCGGGCTCCTCGCGTGTTTGCCCCCGCTGCGACTGCGCTGGCGCCCGGTGAGCGGCGCGATCGGCGTCAGGCTGAGCCGGGGCCTCCGACCCGGCGACCGGGCATGGTACGTGGTGCCCGGCCGGGCCGAGGCGGTCATCGTCACCGCCCGACGCGGCCTCCGTCTGGTCGTGGCCCGACCCGATCACGGACCGGCCGAGGGCATCGAGGTCAGGCGCACTCGCGTGCTCGTGCTCCGGCCATAGCGGACGCGGGGGTGGTAGCGGCGCGCCGCCTCTACCGGATCCTGATCGACGACCTCCGGCTGGTCGGCGGCCCTTCATCACCGTCGGACGGCGCCGGCGCCGGCGTGGACACCGGGATTCGCTCGCGCAGGGCGCTGATCTGGCGGCGGGCGTCGGCGTGGGCCGGCACCCGGTCCAGCACTCTCTGGAACGCGGCGACCGCCTCGGGTAGACGCCCGACGTCGCGATAGGCATAGCCGAGGTAGTAGTGGGTCCATAGGTTGCCGGGATCCATGCGGCTGGATGTCTCCAGCATGGCGATCCCCCGGGCGCTCTGATCCGCGTCGCCGCGGTGCGCCGACCCGGCTGGCGTTTCCGGCCCACTCTGCCTGGCCGCGCGGTGCAGCGCCCAGCCGGCCATCGTGAGGGCCGCCGGGTTCCCCGAGTTCCGGGTGAATGGCTCGAGGAGCGTGACCGCCGCGGCGTCCTGGCCCACGAACATCAACGTACCCGCCACGCCGCGCAGATATTCGAAGTCCTTGGGGTAGTGACGCTGGTACTCGAGAGCGGCCGCCGCGGCCTCCGGCCAACGGCGCTGGGTGACGTAGAGATCGATGAGGGCTTTCCTCGCGCCAGCCGCTGTGGGAGCGATCGCCAGCACCCGGCGGTGCTGCCATTCCTCATCACGCCTCACGCGCACCACCCACGGGATCCCCAGGGCGCCGGATCGCACCTCCATGATCACGCCCTGCCCGGGCCAGAGCGCGGCACGCTCGGCGGCAGACAGCAGAATGCGATCGGCGCGTCCGTCCGGGCGCCACGACCAGAAGTCGGTCCAGGCATAAGGCAGCGCGCCGTGCAACTCGGCTTCCGCGCGCCCTATCTGCAGCACCTGCGTGCGCACTTCGACCGGGGCGGAGCGATCGAGGGCGCCGTTGACGTAGCACACGAGCCCGTAGAGCCCGAAGACGCCGATGACGACGACCAGCGCGTACTCGACACCCCGCAGGGCGCGGCCCGCCCCGGCCGCCAGCGCCGGGGCCGCCAACCGCGCCACGCCGCTGACCACCGTGAGATAGGCGATAGCGAGGGCGCCGAAGACGAGCAGGGTGCGAATGGCCCGGTCGGCCATTCCCACCGGAACCAGGAGCGAGCCCGCGGCCAGAGGCAGGACGATCAGAGTCACCAGGCGCAGCAGCATCCGCTGGCCACGGCCCGCGCCGCCGACGCGATTCCCCAGGCGCGTGACCAGGATCACCACGCTGAGCACGCCCAGGGTGATGCCGACGACGGGCAGCGCGAGAACACCGAGCAGATTGGGAATGCGGTAGGTGCTCTGCGCGTGGAACGAGGCCGCCACCAGAATCCCCAGCAGCGCGTGGGGAAGGAGGATCGTGCCCCAGGCCCGGCGGAGCATGTCCGTCGTCATTTGGTCGACCGCGCGCCGAGCATCATCTTGATCTCGGGGACCACGCCCTGGGCGAAGGGATTCCGGGGGTCGAGTTCCAGCACCGTCTCGTAGCAGATCAGCGCCTCCTCGAGAGCCAGCAGCGCGTACTGCGCGTCACAGAGCTTGGCCAGCCCGTCCAGGCCGGCTCCCAGCCCCAACGCGACCTGGTACTCGCGAACGGCTTCCTGATCGCGGCCCGTGAAGCGGTAGAGGTCGCCAAGGAGCCGTCGGGGAGCCGGATCGCTCGGAGCCAGCGCGATCGCCCGCTGATAGGCGTCGAGGGCCTGGTCCGTCCGGCCCAGGCGGAACAGCGCCAGTCCGAGCTGCTCGTGCAGGACGGGGTCGCCGGGCTGCAGGTCGATGGCCGCCCGGTAGTGCAGCAGCGACCGTTCCTCGTCGCCCACGAATGCGTAGGCGTAGCCGAGTCGGCGATGGGCCCGGAGGCGGTGGACGTCGAACTTCAGCGCGCGCTCCATGACTTCCACGATCGCGTGAGGATCGGCCAGCCGCTCGGCGATCAGGCCGTCGAGCGTCTCGAGGTAGAGCGGGTCGGCCGGGGCGGCCTCGAAGGCCGCGCGCGCCATGCGGTACTGACCGGCAAGATCCCCCCGCTCGCCGTACAACGTGGCGGCGGCGCGATAGGCCTCAGCGAGGCGGGGCTCGGCCTGTGTGGCGCGCTGGAGCTCGGCCAGCGCTCGGTCGGTCTGGCCCTGCCGGGCGTGGACCAGGCCAAGGGCCAGGTAGGCGTCGGCCCGCCGGTCGCCGGCGGTCAGGGCACGCTTGGCGTGGCCCAGCACCGACGACGCTTGAGACGGGTCGAATCGGAACAGATAGAGATGATAGAGCGCGACCAGGGCCGGGCGCCGCGCCGCGTCTCTGCGATCGTCGAGCTCACCGAGGAGCTGGAGGACCCTCACGAAGGTCAGAGGGTGCGGCGACGTCGGCTCGCTCCGCAGGGCGCGCCTCACGGCCGCGACGGCCTCATCGTCGGCGCCGCGCTTGAGGTGGGCCACCGAGGCCAGGAGCAGGGCGTCGGGATGATTGGGCGACGCCTGGAGCGCCTGCTCGAGGTGCCGCCGGGCATCCTCGGGGCGACCCTGCTCCAGCGCGATCTCCGCAAGCGCCAGCGCCGGCGTCACCCGGTCGACGCCGCGCGCGATCTCGGCGCGAGCGATCAGCTCAGCCCGGTCGAGCCGGCCCGTCAGCGCGGCGTCGGTCCAGGGGTCGCCGGCGCTGCCGCCCGATTGGACGACCCCGCGGAGGTGAGCCCGATAGGCGGCGGCCGACGGGCCGTAGGCGCCGATAGCGTAAGCGATCAGCCCCTTGATGCCTGGCCAGGACGGGTGGAAGAAGACCGCGTCCATGCGCAGCACCTGCTGCCGGGCCAGGACCCAGAAGACGACGAGGCCAACGACGAGCAGCAGGCTCGCGTGCGAGGCGAGGCGGCGAGCGCGAGCCAGACGGCTCTTGCGTGCTTTGGTGGCCGTGGGCATGGCCAAAGGCGGGAGAGCAAATCACACGCCAACCCAGGGCCCAACCACTTAAGTGATCGCGCCGTCTGACGAAACCCGCCACGGCACATCTCGCCCGGCACTGCCCCGGACCCGCGCGCGTGTCCCCGTGACACGAGGGGCCGGTCCAACGCTACTTGCGCGGCTTCACCCAGCTCTCCGACCACGCCAGGCAACAGCTGGAGGCCTGCCGATCGCCCCGCATGTCCGGCCAGGGTTGACCCGCGGCGATCTGCCCGTTGATCTCGGCCTGAGCCGCCCGCGCCGGAAAGAAGGTGCTGAACACGCCAAGAGGACGGTTGTTGAAGCCGGGCGGCGCCGCGAGAATGAAGGGCTCGATGAAGTCGTACCAGGTGAGGCGGATGGTGTCGACGGCGCCGATGACCATTTCGGTGGCCGAGGAGCGGGGATCGCCGGCGCGCTCGAAGCGCGCGGGCAGGACGGGCAGCGTCGTGTCCGCGAAGGGAGGGTAGAGGAGGGATTCGATCGTGCGCTGCACCCACCGGGCGACGGCGATGTTGTCGCTGTACACGCGGACCGTGTCGCCCAGCAGGCGGCTGTGTACGGAGAGCACGTGGCCCACCCCGGCGGGGCACCACAGCACGCGCCAGTGGCTGAAGCGCTCGGTCTGGGTCTTGCCGCCGTCGGGGCTCAGACGGACGAACGAGTTCTCTCCGGTCATCAGGACCTCGTTGGGATCGACGGGCACAGTCATCGCGGTCTCCTCGCTTGGCTAGAGTTGATCCCATGTGGGAGGGAGCGCGACGCCCCCTCCCACACCAGCCCGCACAGTATGCGGCCAGTCGCACCGAGGCGTCTTCGTGTTGACAGAGCCCCGGCCCGGTCGCATAGTGGCGAGGGACTTCATGGCGATCGCCCGCACGGTCGGAGAACTGCGCGCCAGCGGCTATCGGCGCCGGTCGGTGAAGCAGGAGCTGCGCGACAACCTCATGGCGCGCCTGCGCCGTGACGAGCCGTTCCTGCCTGGTATCGTCGGTTATGA
Organism: Candidatus Methylomirabilota bacterium; assembly: GCA_035457825.1. Lineage (GTDB taxonomy): Bacteria > Methylomirabilota > Methylomirabilia > Rokubacteriales > CSP1-6 > 40CM-4-69-5. The sequence continues at coordinate 10,808 of DATIAY010000143.1, read as the reverse complement.
CCACAGCGTCGTCCCCCAGATCGAGAACGCCATCATGAGCGGGCAGGACATCATCTTTCTGGGCGAGCGTGGCCAGGCCAAAACGCGCATCGCCCGGCTGCTGGTGGGCCTGCTCGACGAGACCGTCCCGGCCCTGGCCGGCTGCGACATCAACGACGATCCCCTGGCGCCCATCTGTCCGGCCTGCCGCCTGCGCCTGGCCGAGCAGGGTGACCGGGCCGAGGTGGTGTGGATCGCGCGGGAACGTCGCTACGGCGAGAAGCTGGCCACGCCCGACATCACGATCGCCGACCTCATCGGCGAGGTCGATCCCATCAAGGTGGCCGAAGGCCGCTACCTGGCCGACGAGCTCACCATCCACTATGGGCTGCTGCCCCGCACCAACCGCGGCATCTTCGTCATCAACGAGCTGCCCGACCTCGCCGAGCGCATCCAGGTGGGGCTCCTCAACATCATGGAGGAGCGCGACGTTCAGATCCGCGGCTACAAGGTCCGCCTGCCCCTGGATCTCTACGTCGTGGCCAGCGCCAACCCCGAGGACTACACGAATCGGGGCCGGATCATCACCCCGCTCAAGGATCGCTTCGGCTCGCAGATCCGCACGCACTACCCCCGGCGCCTCGAGGACGAGATCCTCATCATGGAGACCGAGCGCACGACCTTCCCCACCGACGGCGTGGAGACCCGCAGCCCGGACTACATGAAGCAGGTGGTGGCCGAGCTGACCCACTTGGCGCGCCGGTCCAACGAGATCAGCCAGCGCTCGGGTGTCTCGGTGCGGGTCAGCATTTGCAACTACGAGAACCTCCTCTCCAGCGCGCTCAAGCGGGCTGTGCGCCTGGGCGAGGGCGAGGCCGTTCCCCGGGTGAGCGATCTCGGCGCGCTGTTGGCTTCCACCGCCGGCAAGATCGAGCTGGAGTCGGTGGGCGATGCCAGCGAAGAGAAGGTGCTCGGCAAGCTGCTGCAGCGGGCCCTGCTCAACGTCTTCAACCGGAGCTTCGCGGCGGCCGAACTGGACCCGGTGGTGGCGGCCTTCCAGAACGGGTTCACCGTGCAGGTCTCCGACACGATGCCGGCCGGCGACTACGTGCGACAGCTCGGGGAAATCGCCCCGCTGCGCGCGGCCGCCGCCAAGCTGGGCGCGGCCGATCCCCCCAGCCTGGCCGCCGCGATGGAGTTCGTCCTGGAGGGCCTGCACCTGAACCGCAAGCTCAACAAGGATGTCCAGTCCGGCCACTCCCGCTACCGGGGCTGACGCGTGCTGATTCGTTACTCGCGCTGGGACGGCTCGCAGGCCCTACCCGATCTCGACGCCGACGACGTGCTGGGGGAGCTGGCCGACGATCTCCTGTCCCACGGCGATCTCCGGAGCGCGCTGCAGCGCCTGCTGCGTCAGGGGATGCAGCCGCCCGAGGGACGAAAGTTGCCCGGCCTCAAGGACTTCCTGGAGCGGCTGCGGCAGAACCGGCAGCAGCGCCTGGATCGCTACGACCTCGGCTCCAGCCTGGACGACATCAAGCGGCGGCTCGACGACGTCATCCGCACCGAGCGCGAGGGAATCGAGCGCCGCCTGACGCAAACGCGCGAAGGCGCCCAGCGCGGGGATGTTCCTCCGGCGCCCGCCAGGAAATTCGAGCGCCTGGCCGCCCGCAACCGCGAGGCCCTCGACGCACTGCCCCCCGATCCGGCCGGGCGCATCCGCGAGCTTCAGAAATACGACTTCGTGGATTCCGACGCCCGGCGCAAGTTCCAGGAGCTCCTGGAATCGCTGCGCCAGCAGGCACTCCAGCCGTTCCTGCAGGGCATGCAGCAAGCCCTGTCGGGCATGACGCCCGAAGATCTCAAGTCCCTGCGCGAGATGCTCCAGGACCTCAACCGCATGCTGCGCGAGCGGGCCGAGGGCCGCGAACCCGACTTCGAGGCCTTCCGCCAGAAGTGGGGCGATCGCTTCCCGGGCGCGGAAACCCTGGACCAGCTCCTCGAGCAACTCGGCCAACAGATGGCCCGCATGCAATCGTTGCTGCGTAGCCTGTCGCCCGGCCAGCGCCGTCAGCTCGACGAGCTCATGCGCTCGCTCTTCATGCGCGACGAGCGGCTGGAGGCGGCCCTGTCCCAGCTCGCCATGCACCTCAGCGACCTGTTGCCCCTCGACGACCTCGTGCAGCGCTACCCGTTCCGGGGCGACGAGGAAATGACCCTGGCCGAGGCCATGCGGGTCATGGAGGAGCTCCAGGAGCTCGATCAGCTCGAGCGCGAGCTCAAGGGCGTACGGGCCCTGGAGGATCTGCAAGACATCCCCCGCGAGCGGATGGAGCGATTGCTGGGCGAAGATGCGGCCGAAGACCTGGAACGGCTCAAGGAGATCACCCGGAAGCTCGAGGAGGCCGGTTATCTAGAGGCCGATGGTGACGAGCTGGCGCTCACCGCCCGGGCCATCCGCAAGATCGCCGACAAGGCCCTGCACGAGATCTTCCTGCGGCTCAAGCGGGACCGGGTCGGCGGTCACGCAGTGGCCCGCCGGGGCGCCGGCGGCGATCCTACCGACGAGAGCAAGCCCTACGAGTTCGGCGACCCGTTCTTGCTCGACCTCAAGGGCACGGTGATGCGCGGGATCGAGCGGCAAGGGCTGGGCACGCCGGTCGCCCTCGGGCCGGACGACTTCCAGGTCTTCCGCACCGAACTGCGCAGCCGCGCCGCCACCGTGGTCATGCTCGACATGAGCCGCTCTATGCTCAACAACGGATACTTCCTGCCGGCCAAGAAGGTGACGCTGGCGCTGAGCGCCCTCATCCGGAGCCAGTTTCCCCGGGACGCCCTCTACATCGTGGGCTTCTCCCTCTACGCGCGCGAGTTCACGCCCGCCCAGCTCCCGACCCTGTCCTGGAGCGAGTGGAACGTGGGCACCAACATGCACGCGGGGTTCATGCTGGCGCGGCGGCTGCTGGCCCGCCACGCCGGCGGCACCCGGCAAATCATCATGGTCACCGACGGGGAGCCGACCGCCCACATGGAGGGCGAGGTGGCCGACTTTGCCTACCCGCCGACGCGCCGCACCGTCGAGGAAACGCTGCGCGAGGTGCGGCGCTGTACGCGCGATGGCATCACCATCAACACCTTTATGCTGGAGCGGACGCCGTGGCTGACCGCGTTCGTGGAAGAGATGACCCGCCTCAACCGGGGCCGCGCCTTCTTCGCCGCTCCCGACCGGCTCGGTGAGTACGTGGTGGTCGATTACGTCAACGCCCGGCGCCGCAGCCTCGCCTAGGCGCTCGGCAATTCGGCCCGCTCTCGTTCTGCTCGTGCGTCACGCCGTCACCGCAGTGACCGGTCGTCGGCTTCCCGGCCGCGCCCCGGGGTTGCATCTCAGCGACGATGGCCGGCGCCAGGCCGAGCAGGTGGCCCGGAGGCTGGCCCGGCTGCCCCGGGTGGCCGCTGTGTACACCTCGCCGCTCGAGCGCGCGCGGGAGACAGCGGCGCCCATCGCGCGCGCCCGGGGCCTGGCCCTGCAGGTGGAGCGCGGGCTCCTCGAGCTGGATGTGGGGACGTGGACGGGGATCACGCTGGCCCGGGCCCGGCGCAAACGGGAGTGGGCCACCGTGCAGCGCCATCCCAGCGGCTTCCGCTTTCCCGGGGGCGAGTCCTTCGCCGAGATGCAGGCTCGCATGACGGCCGCGCTCACCGCGCTGGTCGCGCGCCATCCGGGCGCCACTATCATCGCCGTCTCCCACGCCGACCCCATCAAGGCCGCCGCCGCCCAGGCCGTGGGCGCCCCCCTCGACCTCTTTCAGCGCATCGTCATCGCCCCGGCCTCGGTGACGGCGATCGCCTACGGGTCCCACGGGCCCCTCGTGCTGACACTGAACTCGGGCGATGGCGACCTCGCCTGGCTGGCGCGGCCATGAGTCCCTCCTTCGAGCTCGACAACCCCGACCACTTTACGGCAGGCGCCATCGGAGAGCCGGGCCAGCGCGTCTTCTACATGCAGGCTCGGCAGAACGACCAGCTCCTTACCCTGAAGTGCGAGAAGGAACAGGTGCGGGCGCTCGGCGAGTACCTCGCCACGCTGCTGGCCAGCTTGCCGGAGGCCGGCGGCCCGGCGCCCTCCCAGACCACGCTGCTGCAGCCCGTGGAGCCGGTCTGGGCGGTGCGGTCCATCGCAGCCGGCTACGACAGGGACGGTGATCGCGTCGTCGTGGAGGCGCGTGAGCTGGTCGAGGAGGCCGACGACGTCGAGGCCGAGGAGGAGGCTGCGCTCGAGAGCGAGGCCATCGCCGAGGCCGAAGCCGGGGAGGAGGGCGAGGGTGATGCCGCGGCCGACGACCAGGGAGCCCGGGCCCGCTTCCTCATCACCCGGGCGCAGGCCACGGCCTTCGTGGAGCGGGCGCGGGAGCTGATGGAGGCGGGGCGCCCGGAGTGCGTGCTGTGCGCCTTGCCGATGGATCCCGCCGGGCACGTCTGCCCCCGCAGCAATGGCCACGTCCAGCGCTGAAGCCCTCGAGCTCCTCGCGCGTGGCGAGATCACCGTGCGGGGACGGATGCCCCGGAGCAGCAACGCGACGTACCTCGTCGAAGTGGCCGGCGGCGGGACCCCGGTGCTCGCCGTCTACAAGCCCGGCCGCGGCGAGCGGCCCCTGTGGGATTTCCCCCCGCGGCTGTTCCGCCGTGAAGTCGCGGCCTGGGAGCTGTCACAAGCGCTCGGGTGGGGACTGGTGCCGCCCACGGTGCTTCGCGAGGGGCCGTTCGGTGAGGGTTCGCTGCAGGAGTTCGTGCACGCCGATTTCGCCGAGCACTACTTCACGCTGCGCGAGGTCCCGGCGCACCGGGAGCGCCTGCAGCGGCTCTGCGCCTTCGACCTGCTCACCAACAACGCCGACCGCAAGAGCGGCCACTGCCTGCTGGGGCCGAACGGGCAGGTGTGGGCCATCGACAACGCCCTGACCTTCCACGCCGAGCCCAAGCTCCGCACCGTGATCTGGGACTTCGCCGGCCAGACGATCCCCGGGCCGATCCTCGACGGCATCAAGCGCGTGCAGCGCGGGGGACTCCCCGCCGAGCTGGCCCATCTCCTCGAGCCGGCCGAGCAGCGGGCTCTGCACCAGCGGGCGCGCGCTCTGGTGAAGGCCGGGCGCTTTCCCGAGGACGATGGCGGCTACCGTTACCCCTGGCCGCTGGTGTAACGTATCCCGCGCTATCCGCCGACTACGTACCACGCGCCGCCGCGGCCCGGCCCGGCGGAAGGAGGCCACGATGCGACTGGCTCTGTCTCTGGCGGCAATCCTTACTGTGCTGCTCGGCCTCGGCACGAGCGCGCCGGCGCAGACGCGCGAGCTCGTCATGGGCAACGTGAACCCGCCCAAGCATGGCACTTCCCAGGCCGCGCAGCAGTTCGCCGACAAGCTCGCCGAACTGACGCAGGGGAAGGTCAAGGTGGTCCACCACCACTCCGGCACGCTGGGCGGCGAGCGTGAGGTCGCGCAGAACATCCAGCTCGGCACCGTCGACCTCGGCCCCATCACCACGGCGCCGCTGTCGACCCTGGTGCCCGAGATGTCGGTCTTCCAGCTACCCTACATCTTCCGCGACTATCAGCACGTGTACGCCGCCCTCGACGGCAGCGACGTCATCCGCAAGTACTACGAGGGCGTGCTGGACAAGAAGGGCTTTCGCCTGATCGGCTTCATCGCCGCCGGCTATCGCGGCATCTATGGTCACCACCCGATCAACTCGGTGGCCGACGTCCGGGGCAAGAAAATCCGCGTCCAGGAGGACAAGATCCTGGTCGCGACCTTCAAGGCGCTGGGAATGATCTCGACGCCGATCGCCTTCCCGGAAGTCGCCACCGCCTTGCAAACCAAGGTGATCGACTTCGCCGAGGGCGGGATCAACACCTTCTACCACAACAAGTTCTATGACATCGTGAGGCACGTCGCCGACGTCCGCCACACCCACCAGGCGATCGCCTTCATCATGGCCAAGGCCACCTGGCAGAAGCTGGACCCGCCCACGCAGAAGACGATCGGCGAGGCCTGGGAGCACGCCCGCCAGTTCAATCGCAAGTTCATCCTCGACGAGGACAAGACGATCCAGGACCAGGTCCGCGCCCGGGGCGTGGCCATCACCAAGCCCGACGCCACTCCGTTCCGGGAGGCGACGAAGAACGTCTACGAGGAGTTCTTCGCTACGCCGGCCGGCAAGGACGCGCGGAGGGTCGTCGACCACATCCTGTCGATCAAGTAGCGGGTGGCCGCGCCCGATCGCCCCCAGGGCGTCGCGGACAGGTCGCTCGACCGCCGCGGCGCCCGTCTCTACACCGGCCTCGGTCTCCTCGCCGGCGCCATCCTGGCTGCGATGACGCTGGCGGTGTTCGTCCAGGTCATCTTCCGGTTCAGCCGCAGCGCCGGCTTCGACGGTCTCGACGAGATCCCCCGCTACCTCTTCGTCTGGCTGGTGATGCTGGGGGCGGCGGCGGCCATGTATCGCGGCGAGCACACGGCGCTCGACTTCTTCGTGATGAAGCTCCCTCCGCGGGGGCGGGCGCTGGTCGCGGTGGTGACCCACGCCGCCGGCATCGCGCTCTTCCTCTCGATGATCAAGACCAGCCTGGTGCTGGTGCCCAACGCCCAGCTCCAGATCAGCGCGGGGCTCGGCCTCCCTCTCGGTTACGTCTATGCCGCGGTGCCCGTCGGCGCTGGGCTCATCATCCTCCCCATGGCCTGGCGCCTCGGCGCCGCGCTGCGAGACCTGTGGCAGAAACCCTCCTGATCGTCTTCGTCGCTTTCGTCATCCTGGGGATGCCGATCGGCATCGCCCTGGGGGTGGGCACCCTGGCCGCGGCTCTCCTCTATCCCACCCTCAATCCGATCGTGATTCCCTCGCGCTTCGTGGCGCTGCTGTCCGACTCGTTCATCATCCTGGCCGCGCCGCTCTTCATCCTGGCTGGCAACATCGCCGCCCGGAGCGGCGTGGCCCGCGCCATCATCGACCTGGCCACCGTCCTCGTCGGCCGATTCCGCGGCGGCCTGGCCTACGTGAACATCCTCGACAGCATGATCTTCGGGGGAATTTCGGGCTCGGCGGTCGCCGACGTCTCGGCGCTGGGCACGTTCCTCATTCCCCAGATGGTGCGCAAGGGCTACGACCGCGACTTTGCCACGGTGCTGACCATCTGCACGGCGATCATGGCTCCGATCGTCCCGCCATCGATCGTAGCGGTCATCTACGCCTGGATGGCTGATGAGTCGGTGGCGGCTATCTTCGCCGGCGGCTACTTGCCCGGCCTGCTCGTCGCCATCGGGATGGCCGTGCCGACGTTTGTGATCGCCCGCCGCCGCAACTACCCGCGCGAGCCGCGGCCGACCCTCAAGACCTTCACCGCCGCGCTCTGGAAGGCGCTGCCCGGCATGATGATCCCCGTCATCATCATGGGTGGGATCCTTCTGGGCTGGTTCACACCGACCGAGGCCGCGGCCGTGGCCGTCGTCTACGCGCTCCTGGTCCCTCCCCTGTTTTACGGGGAGCTGGCCTGGCGCGACCTGCCAGGTATCTTCGCCGACTCCGCCCGCCTGTCCGGCGTGATCGGCCTGATCATCGGGCTGGTCGGGGCCTTTGGCTGGGTTCTGACCTACTCGAAGTTCCCGCTCCGCGTGGCCGAGGCCATCGGCGTGGTGGCACCCACGTGGTGGCTGTTCATGATCCTCGTCATCGTGCTCTACGTGTTCCTGGGAACGTTCCTCACGCCTTCGGAGATCATCCTCGTCACCGTCCCCGTGCTGCTGCCCGGTGCCCAGGCGCTCGGCATCCATCCCATCCACTTCGGGATGGTCTGTGTCATCGCCTCCGCCGTCGGCCACGTCACGCCGCCGGTCGGACTTTGCCTGTTCCTGGGGATGGCGATCAGCGGCCTGCCCATGGAGAAGCTCGTGAAGCCCCTGGTGCCTTTCCTCGGCGCCATCATCGCGGTCCTCTTCGTCGTGGCCTTCATTCCCGAGACCGTGCTGCTGATCCCCCGGCTGCTCGGCTTCGTCAAGTGACGGGTGGCCGGGCGTTGTAGATGGGGCCGCCGCCGGCGCGATAGGCTTGCAGCACGCTCACCGCCTCCGTCCGCCTCACATCGCGCACGATGCTGACACCGCGGTCGGCCAGATAGAGGTACGACTCGGCAAACACGGGACCCTCATCGAAGCCGACGGCCGTGGCGTCCTCGCGGCTGGCCGCCATGACCACGCGGCTTACCCCGCTGTACAGGGTCGCGCCCAGGCACATGGCGCAGGGCTCACAACTGGTCACCAGCTCATGGGCGGGCCGGCCATGCGCCGAGAGCGTGTGGGACCGCACCTGCTGCTGAGCGAGCATGATCGCCATCACTTCCGCGTGCAGGACACAATTGTGCAACCGGGTCACGCTGTTGACGCCGGCGGCCACGAGGCGGCCCGATTCGCGCTCGAAGACCGCGGCCCCGAAGGGACCACCCGTGCGGCGAGCGACGTTCTCGCGGGCCAGCCGGATGACCAGCGCCATCTTCTCGCCGTCGTCGGGATAGGCCCCGCCGGGCCTGGTTACCTCGTCCACCCAGACGGGGACGTCGAGCAGCAGCCGAGAAGGCGCAATGATGGGGTTGCTCACGACGCCCCCAGGACGTCGCGCAGCCACCGGGCGACGTCGGCGATCTCCTCGGCGCACACAGCATGCGGCATGGGGTACTCGTGCCACTGCACACGGTAGCCCAGGCCCTCGAGCACCGCCCGCGCGCGCCGGGCGCGGGCGAACGGGATCACCGCATCGTGGGTGCCGTGGGCCAGGAAAATGGGTGCGTCGCGATTGGCGGGGCTCGCCTCGGCGGCCAGCGTGCCGGCCAGAGGCAGAAAACAGGACAGGGCCAGGACGCCGGCCAGGCGCTCGCCGTGGCGCAGCCCCGTGTGCAGCGCCATGGCGCCACCCTGCGAGAAGCCGGCCAGCACGAGACGGCCGGCCTCCACCCCGCGCGCCTTCTCGCGCGCCAGAAGGGCCTCGATGTGATCCTGCGAGGCCCGCACGCCGGCCTCGTCCTCCCGCCGCTCCCCGCCGTCGTCACGCACGTCGTACCAGGCGCGCATGACCATGCCGCGGTTGATCGTCACCGGTCGGTAAGGTGCGTGGGGGAACACGAAGCGCACGGGCAGCGCGGCCGGCAGATCGAGCTCGGGCACGATCGGTTCGAAGTCGTGGCCATCGGCGCCCAGGCCGTGCATCCAGATGACGGTCGCCCGCGGCGCCCGCCCCGTCTCGACCTCGACGGTCTCCAGCCGCTCAGCCACGGGCCGGGGCGATCAGGCGCTGACGAAGCGGGGCAGGACCTTTTCCCCGAAGAGGCGCATAGAGCGGAGAACCGCGGCCTGATCCACCATGCCGCGGGAGAACGAGCCCATGAAGTGTGTGATCCCGAGGGCCTCGTGGTGGGCGCGGATCTTGTCGGCGACCTCCTCGGCATCGCCGGCGATCGCGGCCTGGTCCAGCGCCTGCTCGTCGGTCAGGGCCAGGAGATTCTCCCGCACGCGACGGTAGAACTTGTACTGCGCAGGCGGCACGCCTTCGGCGTCGGCGATCAACCCGGCCTGGGTGGCGAAGAACCAGCGAATCGGCTCGCGCAATTCCTCGCGGGCCCGCCGCGAGGAGTCGGCGACGTAGATGATCTTGTTCATGGCGATCTCGGCCCCGGCCACGCTGCCGTGGGCCTGCCGCCACGTCTCCTGGTAAGCGTCGTAGTTCTTCCTCAGGATGTCCCAGGGGGTGAAGGACGGCGCCGTGAGGATCTTGTAGCCCCGCTGGGCGGCCAGGCGGTACGTGTCGGGCGACACCGCCGCCGTCCACAGGGGCGGGTGTGGCTGCTGCACGGGCTTGGGGAAGACGGCGACTCCCGGCACCTGATAGAACTCGCCCTGAAAGGTCACCCGCTCCTCGGTCCACGCCCGCCGGATCACCTCCATGCACTCGTCGAAGCGCTCGCGGGTATGCTCCATCGAGATGCCGAGCCCGACGAATTCCTTGGGCTGGTAGCCCCGGCCCAGCCCGAACTCCAACCGGCCGCCGGAGAGGATGTCGACCATGGCCCACTCCTCGGCGATGCGCAGGGGGTGAGCGAAGGGCGCGATGACAACCGAGGTCCCGAGACGCACCCGATGCGTCTCGCGGGCGAGGGCGGCCGCCAGGACACCCAGCGACGGGCAGATGCCGTAGGAAGAGAAGTGATGCTCGGCCAGCCACACGGCGTCGAAGCCCACGGCCTCGGCCAGCCGCGCTTCCTCCAGGGCGTGCGCATACACTTCGGCGTGCGTCTGCGTCTCGCGCAGCGTGAGCAGGAGTTGGAGGGAGAACTTCATCGGCAGTAGTGTACAACAATGAGGTGCGGATGAGGCCGCGAACGCCCCTCCTGCTCGCTCCGATCCTGGCCGCCGGGGTGCTCCTGCCCGGTGCGCGCCCGGCCGCCGCCGAACCCTTCCTCGACCTGTACGCCGGCGCGGCCCAGACGGAGTCGGCCACGGTGAAGGCGGCCCAGCGCGACTGCAACTTCGGGTTCTTCTTCGCCACCTGCGGCCCCGAGACCAAGGCGACGAGGGACGCGGACTTCGACCTCGCGGCCACCTACGGCATCCGGGGCGGCTACTGGTTCGAGCCGGTCCCGTGGCTGGGTATCGCCGGGGACCTTTCCACCTTCGAGGCCGACAGCGACAACGTGCGGTTCCAGATCGTTCCGTTCACCATCCTCGTGATGGCACGCCTGCCCCTGCTCACCACCGACGACATTCCCAGGGGAAGGCTGCAACCGTACGTCG
>DATIAY010000142.1:0-17733 GCA_035457825.1 Candidatus Methylomirabilota bacterium | reverse complement strand
CTCAGCTCGAGAAGCTCGTCGCCAAGGCGAAGGCGCTCAAGTTTCCGGCGCTGGCGCTCACCGACCACGGCAACCTCTTCGGCGCGATCGACTTCTATCAGGCCGCGCAGAAGGCCGGGATCAAGCCCCTCGTGGGGTGTGAGCTCTACATCGCGCCGCGCGGCCGCAAGGAGCGCGCGACGGAGGACGGCGGCTACGAGGGCGCCAACCACCTGACGGTCCTGGTCCGGAACCTGACCGGCTACAAGAACCTCATCAAGCTCGTCTCTCAGGCCTATCTCGAGGGCTTCTACTACAAGCCCCGCGTCGATAAGGAGTTGCTCGCCGCCCACGCCGATGGGCTCCTCGTGCTCTCCGGATGCCTGAACTCCGAGGTGTCCCGCCTGATCAGTGCCGGCGAAGTCGATCGCGCCAAAGCGGTTGCTGGCTGGTACGGCGAGGTCTTCGGCAAGGATCACTACTTCATGGAGGTGCAGGCCCACGGGCTGGAGGAGCAGACTCGGGTGACGGCGGAAACCGTCGCCATCGCCCAAGCCCTGGGCGCTCCGATCGTGGGCACCAATGATTCGCACTATCTCGAGGCCGGCCACGCGCGGGCCCACGAGGCCCTGCTCTGCATCCAGACCGGTTCCACCCTGCTCGACCCCAAGCGGTGGCGCTTTTCGACGGCCGAGTTCTACGTGAAGTCCGCCGAGGAGATGGCCAAGGTCTTCGCCGAGCTGCCCCAGGCCTGCCGCAACACGCTGGCCGTGGCCGAGCGGTGCAACCTCACGCTCGAGTTCGGCTCGTTCCACCTGCCGCACTACGTGGTTCCCGAGGGCCATACGCTGAACAGCTACCTCGAGCACCTGGCCCGGCAAGGCCTGACCCGACGCTACGGGCCCGCCCCGGGCGATGCCGTGGAGACCCGGCTGCGCCACGAGATCGGCATCATCGAAAAGATGGGATTCGCCGGCTACTTCCTGGTGGTCTGGGACTTCATCCGCTGGGCCCGCGAGCAAGGGATCGCGGTGGGCCCGGGTCGGGGGTCCTCGGCCGGATCCCTCGTGGCCTATAGCCTGGGGATCACCAACATCGATCCCCTCCGCTACGGTCTCCTCTTCGAGCGGTTCCTCAACCCCGAGCGGGTGTCCATGCCCGATATGGACATCGACTTCGCCGACGATCGCCGCGACGAGGTCATCCGGTACGTGGCCGAGAAATACGGTCGGGACCGGGTGGCCCACATCATCACCTTCGGCACCCTGGGCGCCAAGGCGGCTATCCGCGACGTCGGGCGGGTGCTGGGCATGACCTATGCCGACGTGGACCGCATCGCCAAGCTGGTGCCCGCCTTCCCCCTGAACATCACGCTGGAGGAGGCCTACCAGAAGTCGCCTCCACTCGCCGAGATGGTCCGCACCCAGGCCCAGGTGAAGGAGCTCTGGGAGACCGCCCGAGTTCTGGAAGGGGGGACGCGGCACGCCTCCGTTCACGCCTCGGCCGTCGTGATCTCCGACGAGCCGCTCGACGAGCACATTCCGCTCTACAAGGATCCCAAGCGTCCGGAGCTCATCACCGGCTTCGCCATGGGGCCGATCGAAAAGCTCGGCCTGCTCAAGATGGACTTCCTGGGGCTCCGCACCCTCACCGTCCTGGCCAACACCGTCAAGCTGGTCCGGGAGTCCCGCGGGGTCGAGCTCGATTTCGACCAGGTGCCTCTCGACGACGCCGCGACCTACGAGCTCCTGGGCGACGCCAAGACGTTCGGCGTCTTCCAGCTCGAGTCGGCGGGCATGCGCGACGCCCTCCGCGGTCTCCGGCCCGAGCGCCTGGAGGACGTCATCGCCATCGTCTCGCTCTACCGACCGGGGCCGATGGAGCTGATCCCGGACTTCATCAACCGGCGGCACGGGCGCGCCAAGATCACCTACGAGCACCCGGCCATGGAGACGTACACCCGGGAGACGTACGGGATCATGGTGTACCAGGAGCAGATCATGCAGATCGCCTCCGAGATGGCGGGCTTCACCATGGGCGAGGCGGACACGCTGCGCCGGGCCATGGGCAAGAAGGACCGCGATCTCATGGCTCAGCAGCGCGACAAGTTCATCGCCGGGTGCCGGGAGCGGAGCACGTCGGCGGCCAAGGCCGAGCGCGTCTGGGAGTTGATGGAGAAGTTCGCGGGGTATGGGTTCAACAAGTCGCACGCCGGAGCCTATGGCCTGGTGGCCTACCACACGGCCTACTGCAAGGCCAACTACCCGGTGGAGTTCATGGCCGCCCTGCTCACTTCGGAAATGGGCGACACCGACAAGATCGTGAAGTATATCGACGAGTGCCGGGCCATGGGGATCCGCGTGGAGCCCCCCGACGTCAACGTCTCGCAGGTGAGGTTCAGCGTATCCGGCCACGCCATCCGCTTCGGGCTGGCCGCCATCAAGAACGTCGGCGAGGCGGCGATGGAATCGATCCTGGCCACTCGGAACACGAACGGGTCCTTCCAGGACCTGGAAGACTTCTGCACGCGCGTCGACTTGCGGCTGGTCAACCGGCGGGTGCTGGAGAGCCTCATCAAGGCGGGCGCGTTCGATTCGCTGGGGCTTTCCCGCGCCCACCTCATGACCACCGTCGACGCCGCCCTGGAGGCGGGGCAGCGCCGGCAACGCGAGCGGGTCGAGGGTCAGGCTTCCTTCTTCGATCTGCTGCCGGCCACGCCGAGCGCGCCCAAGCCCGAGCCGGTGGCCGTGGTGCCAGAATGGGAAGTCGATGAGCGGCTGGCTTTCGAAAAGGAGGTGCTCGGCTTCTACATCTCCGGTCATCCGCTGGCCCGTTACGGATCGGTCGTCGAATCGCTCGGCATCACGGGGACCGCGGACCTGGCCGGCAAGAGTCCGGGCAGCCGCGTGCTCCTGTTCGGCCAGGTGACCGCGCTCAAGGAGACGTCCACCAAAAGCGGCAACCGCATGGCCTTCGTCACCCTGGAAGACATGAACGGCACCGTGGAGGTGACCGTCTTCCCCGAGCCGTTCAAGGCAGCGGCCGAGCACCTGCGCTCCCGCGAGCCGTTGCTGATCCGCGGGCGCCTGGACGACAGCGACCGAGGGCGGGTGGTCCTGGCCGAGGATGTCCGTCCCCTTGCCCACGCCCTGGACGAGGTGGCCATGCGCGGCGCCCCGGCCGGTGAGCCGCACGCGCTGCGCATCCGCCTGCGCCCCGGCGACGATGTTGCGCGGGTGATGGGCGCCGTCAAAGCGCTATGCGGGGATCACCGCGGGCTGGTACCGGTGTTTCTGCACGTCCTGCTTCCCGAGCAGGAGGTCGTGGTCCGCGCCCGAGCCCTGGCCGTGAACCCCAGTCCCGAACTGCTCCAGAAGCTCGACGAGCTGCTCGGGCCCGCCGCCAGCACGGTGCAGCATGCCGGAAGCGCTTGATTTCGAGCAGCCGCTCCTGGAGTTGGAAACTCGGATCGCCGAGCTCCAGGCCCAGGACGATCCATCCACCCGTGACGAGGTCGGGCGACTGGAGGAGCGCCTGGCGCGCCTGCGCCAACGGACCTTCGCCAGCCTGACCCCGTGGCAGACGACCCAGCTCGCCCGCCACCCGCGGCGCCCGCACACCCGTGACTATTGCCGCCTGCTCTTCGAGGACTTCCTCGAGCTGCACGGCGACCGCCTGTATGGCGACGACCCCGCTATCGTCGGTGGCCTGGCGCGCTTCGAGGGCTCCGGCGTGGTGGTGCTGGGTCACCAGAAGGGGCGGGAGACCCGCGAGAAGCTCGCGCGCAATTTCGGGATGCCCCACCCCGAAGGCTACCGCAAGGCCTTGCGCCTCATGCAGATGGCCGAGAAGTTCGAAAAGCCCGTCATCACGTTCATCGACACCCCCGGGGCCTATCCAGGCATCGGCGCGGAGGAGCGGGGCCAGGCCGAGGCGATTGCCCGCAACCTCCGGGCCATGGCGGCGCTGCGCACTCCGATCATCGCGGTGGTCGCCGGCGAGGGAGGCAGCGGCGGGGCCCTGGCCATCGGGATGGGCAACCGCGTGCTCATGCTGGAGCACGCGATCTACTCGGTGATCTCCCCCGAGGGCTGCGCGGCGATCCTGTGGGGCGACGCGGCAAAGGCGCCTGAGGCCGCCGAGATCATGAAGATCACCGCCAAAGACCTGCTTCGCCTGGGCGTCGTCGACGCGGTGGTACCGGAACCCCCCGGAGGCGCCCACCGGGACTGGGAGAGCGCGGCCGCCAACCTCCGGGCCGCGCTGGTCGAGCATCTGGGAGAGCTCCGGAGCAAGAGCCCGGACGGTCTCGTCCGCGAGCGCTACGAGAAATTCCGGCGGATCGGCGTCTTCGAGGAGGAGTCGCTGCCAGGCCGCTAGCGTTTGAGGACGGCCTGAGACACGTCCTCGTCGGTCACCAGGACGTTCATGAATCGGCCACGCAGGGCTCCTCGCACGGCCTCGATCTTGCCTCGGCCGCCGGCAACGGCGATGACGGAGCGGTCGTCACGCCGGGAGAGGTCTTGGAGCCGGTCGCCCGTCACCGACAGGACCCGCCGCATGAGCGCCCGTAGCTCGGGGCGGTCCACGATCCGTCCCTCGCTGTCGAAGGGCTGATAATTGATCTCGCCGACGACACCCAGGTCGCGCAGCCGGCGTACGCTCACCCCGTAGGACTCGGCCAGCGCGCAGAAGCCCGGCGTCTGCTCGGCGATCTGCCCGATGCCCACCAGGGCGACGTCCACGCTCTGCGCCGTCTCGTAGATGGCGCGCACCTCGGGGTCGCGCAGGAGTCGACGCCGCTGCTGCTCGAACTGGCGCAGCGACGCCAGGTGCTGGACGGGCAGGGCATAGGCGGTGACATGCGGCCGGTACTTCGCGGCCATCATGCCGACCAGCGTGTTGGGCGAGATGTCCACCAGCTTGAGGGTGCTCTCACCCGAGAGCGGATAGAGGGCGAGGTCCCGGAACCGTCGTTCCCGCAGGCTACGGATGGTCTGGTAGAGCGTGAAACCGCAAGATAGACCTACCCGGAGACCATTGTCGGCGATCTTCTCGAAGTGGGTGGCCGCGGCCACGCCCAGCGCCTCCCGCACGTCGGCCCGCCCCCCGGCCGCCACCACCACGGCGTCCCGGAGGTGGAAGCGCGCGATGAGGCCGGCCTCGAGCTCCTGGGTCCGGGGTAGGTCGAGCTCGACCCGGACCAGGCCCTCGGCAAAGGCCCGCTCCAGCAACCGGGAGACGGTGGCGGCGGACACGCCCAGGGCACCGGCGATGTCCTTCTGGCTCCGTCCCTGGCGATAGTGGAGCTCCAGGCACTGGACCATCAGCCGCAGCTCTCCGGGGCGGTGTGAAATTAATTTCATAGGAGTCAAGATCTTGCTTGACGCGATGAGTGTACCCCCGTTATCCTTCGGCCGTCAGCCCTTTCTTCAAACCATCCACACGGTCGAGGAGGCTCGCATGGCAGCCAAGCGGTACGGTACGGCGGACGGCCCCAAGCCTGCGTCCGCTGATTACCATCAATCGAAGGACAACCTGACCAACTTGCCCCAGACCGTGTCCGAGAAGATCCCGGTCACCAACACCCCCAACATCTTTTCGTACAAGGCCCACGTCTTCGCCAAGAACCCGGCCCTCGTGCAGCGTTATGTGAAAGCGACCAAAGCGGACGTGGGCGGGGTGGGGGGGCATGTGGTAGCCGCCGAGGAGGTCAAATCCGCCGTCGCCAAGTTCGTGCTCGACAACAATGTCTTCCGGGGCGAGCCGATGTTCACCTCCCTCATCGTCACCCATACCGGGGACGACGTGGCCGTCACCGGCATCGTGGCCGAGGGCGTCGACATGAGCGTGATCGACGAGTTGATGTGGGATGCCCTGCAGGAGGGCGCTGCCAAGGCCGCCGAGCTCGGTCTCTACGGGCCCGGCCAGGACCTGGTGGCCGATGCCTTCACCGGCAACCTGCGCGGAGCGGGCCCGGCCAGCGTGGTTCTGCCGATGCCGGTGCGCAAGGACAACGCCTCGCAGACCGTGCTGCTGTCATTCGCCGACAAGACCGAGCCCATGGCCTTCAACTACTTCGCGACCGGAGCCTACCTCCTGCCTCGCTTCAACACCGGCCTCGTCATCGCCGCCTCGAAGATGAAGCGCGGCTACATCATGGACATCGTTGATCTCGACACCAAGGCTCAGGCCATCGAGGCCGGGGCCCACCCCCGTGACCAGAAGGCGCTCGACGGCAAGATGGAGGAGCTGGCCAAGGGGCTCCAGGAGAAGGTCATCCGTCTGCGCGCGCCCGAGGACCTCTACGACATCGAGGGCCTGACTCGATCCTCCCGCTTCGTGGTGGCTCGTATCTGGAGCCGCGATGAGCGCGGGGAGGCCGACCAGCTGGGCTACGTCGTTTCCGCCGAGCGGCTGCACAACATCAAGACCAAGAAGGGGTTCACCTACGGCGGGAAGGATGACCCCGTGCTGTTGGCCCTGGCCCAGGGCGACTGGCCGGCGCCCGGCGAGATCACGTCGCCGTGGGCGACCTGCCCGATGGTTGCGGGCGATTGCCGGGGCAGCCACCACCTGCACATCCTGCCGGTGCCGCTCAACTCCCAGACCTCCTACTGGTCCGGGCCGATCCTGTCCTGCGTGACGCTCTCCTGCAACATCCACACGGGGCGCATCGGGGCCATCTCCGACCAGTTCGCCCTGGGGACGCCGTGGGACGAGGTGCGGCGGCGGGCGGGCGAGCTCGCCATCCAGTTCCGCACCGCCCACGGGATCAAGCAGCCGGCTACCCTGCACGAGGACGAGCTGGAGTACCAGGAAGGCTGGAAAGAGCGGCGCGCCCGACTCGAACAAAAATTCGAGCTCCGGCCACCACTCACGTTCAACGGCAACGGACATGGTCGTGGTGGGCGCGCCAGCGAACGCGCGACGACTGGACGAGGCGGCCGGCCCAAAGAGATCGATTGAGCTGATTTGATCGGGCACCCGGGCTTCGCCACGCCCGTACCCTGCCGCGATCACCCTCGCGGCGGCGCTGTGCCGGCGCGATGTGTGTGCTCCCTTCCGTTGACTTCCCCCAGCCCGGGTGCTACGGTCGAACCAGCATTCGCGCATGAGCAAACTCCACGTCATCACGTACGGTTGTCAGATGAACGAGTACGACTCGGAGCGCGTCGTCGGCCTGCTCAAGGAGCGGTCCTGGGAGCTGACCGAGCGTGAGAGCGACGCCGATCTCATCCTCATCAACACCTGCGCGATCCGCGAGAAAGCCGAAGACAAAGTCTTCTCCAAACTCGGCGAGCTGCGGGCACTCAAGGCACGCAAGCCGGAGCTCATCGTCGGGGTCATGGGGTGCATGGCCCAGCTCCACCAGGAGGCGATTCTCAAGAAGGCGCCAGGTGTCGAGCTGGTGTTCGGCTCGCCCGCCATCGCCAGAGTCGGCGACCTCGTCGAGCAGGTGAGGCGCGAGCGGCGTCCGGTGCTCGAGACGGGCGAGGCTCCGCTGGTCAAGATCACGGCCAAGCCTGCCGGCGTCTCCCGCCTGAAGTCCTACGTCACGGTGATGGAGGGGTGCGAGAAGCGCTGCACCTTCTGTGTGGTGCCGGTCACCCGCGGCCGCCAGCGCAGCCATCCGCCGGCCGCCGTGCTCGCCGAGATCCGAGGACTGGCGGCCGAGGGCTGTCGCGAGGTGACATTGCTGGGGCAGACCGTGGAGATGTATGGCCGTGATCTCACGCCGGCCACGGACCTGGCCGCGCTGCTCGCCGAGGTGAACGACGTGGAAGGGATCGAGCGAATCCGGTTCACCACGTCGAATCCCTTCAACTTCACCACGCGCCTGATCCAGGCTATCCGCGACCTGCCCAAGGTCTGCGAGTGGGTGCACCTGCCGCTCCAGTCCGGGTCCAACCGGGTGCTGGCCCGCATGGACCGCGGGTACACTCGGGAACGCTACCTGGAGCTCATCGCCGAGCTGCAGGCCGCGGTGCCTGACGTCGCCCTGTCCACCGACGTCATCGTGGGCTTTCCCGGCGAGACGGAGGCCGACTTCACCCGGACCCTGGACGTGATCGAGCGGGTCGGCTACGACAACGTCTTCGTCTTCCGCTACTCGCCACGGCCGGGCACGCCCGCCGCCACCATGGGCGGGCAGATCCCGCTCGACGTCAAGGCCGAGCGCAACAGCCGGCTTCTCGAGGTCGCGGGCCGGATCGCCGCGGCCCGGAGCCGCCGGCTGCTCGGACTCACCGTCGATGTCCTCGTCGACGGCCGGTCGCGAAAGAACGCCGCTGAGCTCCAGGGCCGGACACGCTGCAATCGGGTCGTGAACCTCGAGGCACACGAAGCGGTGAGCGTCGGTGACGTGCTGTCCACCCGGATCACCGAGGTGCTGCCTCACAGCCTGCGCGGCACCGTCGCTTCGCTGCCGGAGGAGACCGCATGTTTGTCGAGATGAAGGTGCGCGGGCTGGCCCTCGATCCACTCTCGAACATGCCCATCATCATCCTGAAGGACGAGGAGGAGAAGCGCTCCTTGCCCATCTGGGTGGGCATCTTCGAAGCCAATGCCATCGCCCTGGAGCTGGAGAAGATCTCGACGCCCCGGCCCATGACCCACGACCTCATCAAGAACATCCTCGAATCGATCGATGCGCGCGTGCTCAAGGTGGTAGTCACCGACCTCAAGGAGAACACCTTCTACGCGGTCCTCCACGTCCAGCTGGGGGACGTCGAGTACACCGTCGACTCCCGCCCCTCCGATGCCATCGCCCTGGCCCTCCGGGTGGCGGCGCCCATCTACGTGGACGAGGAGGTCGTGCGCAAGGCCAAGACCCTGGATGTTCCCGCCAAGGAGCCCGAGGCCGTGAAGGCCGACGACCCCGAGCAGGTTCGGGAGTGGCTCGGTAGCATCAAGCCGGAGGATTTCGAGAAGTTCAACAAGGCGTAGCGGACGGCCGTGCGCGTCGCGCTCTTCACCAACAACTACGTCCCGTTCTGCGGGGGCGTCACCACGTCGGTGGAGACGCTGCGGCGCGGGCTGGCTGGCCGCGGGCACGAGGTGTGGGTGTTCGCGCCCCGGTTTCCCGGCGCCACCGACGATCCTCATGTGGTCCGGTACCCATCCATCCCGGCGGTCACCTATCCGGAGTTCGCGCTGGCCATCCCGTTCTCCCGGGCCATCGCGGCCCGGGTCCGGACCCTGGCCATCGACGTTTTCCACGCCCAGCACCCATTCCTGCTGGGGCCGACGGCACGCCGCCTGGCCCGACAGCACCGGCGGCCGCTCGTCTTCACCTACCACACCCGGTACGAGAAGTACGCGCACTACGTCCCTCTGCGGCGCAACCTGGTCGAGGCGGCGGCAGTGCGTCTGAGCACCCGGTTCGCGGCCCGGGCCACTGCGGTCATCGCGCCGTCCGCCGTGATCCGCGACGAGCTGCTGGGCCGGGGCGTCCACGCTCCGATCGCCGTCGTCCCGACCGGGATCGATCTGACCCGCTTCAGTCCGGGTGATCGCCAGGTCGCCCGGCGGGAGCTCGGGCTCGGCGCCGAGGAGCGCGTGCTGCTGTACGTCGGTCGCCTGGACCGGGAAAAGAGCGTCGAGCGTATCGTCCTGGCGTTCGAGCGGATCGCGAGCACGGTGCCCCGGACGCGGCTCCTCCTGGTCGGGCAGGGGACCCAGGCCGAAGCGCTGCGGCGCCTGGCTGGCTCGCTCCCCGTTGCCGATCGCATCCGCTTTCTCGGACGGCGAGCCCACGCGGACCTGCCGGCCTGCTATCGGGCGGCGGACCTGTTCGTCTTCGCGTCGGAGACGGAGACGCAGGGACTGGTCCTGGCCGAGGCGGCCGCCTGCGGGTTGCCGGCAGTAGCGGTCGCCGCCCCGGGTTGCGACGAGGTCGTGCAAGATGGCGCCAGCGGCCTGCTCACGAAGCCGGAGCCTGCCGCCCTGGCGGAGGCCGTAATCGGTCTGCTCGTCGATGGCGAGCGCCGCCGGACGCTGAGCGTGCGCGCCCGGGAGGTGGCGGCGCTCCACTTCGACGTCGATCTGCAGATCGACCGCACGCTCGCCGTCTATGAGGAGGCCCGGACCCGTGTGGCCCGGGAGGGGCGCTGAGCTCCACCCGCAGCGAGTCGGTGGCCCGTGTCGAGCGTGAGCTCGTGGCCGAGAAGGCCGCGGCGCTGGGGCGGGCCGGTGAGCGGCTCGAGGAAGCGCTGGCCGAGGTCGCGCGGGTCGCTGCCGCGCTGGACAGCACCGAGGATGTGGCCACGCGCGAACGCCTGCACGGGGCGTATGAACAGGCGTGGCGCCGTGCCGCCAGCGCCCGGCTGGCGCTGGTGATTCAACGCGAGGCCGTGGGGCTATGGCACCATCACCTCGTCGAGCAGCAGTTCCCCGAGCCACCCCGGCGGCGACTGCCATGATCTGGAACCCGAGCGCGGAGACCCAGTCGCCGGCCCGGCGCGCGGCCCTGCAGCTGGAGCGTCTGCAGCAGACACTCGAGTGGGCGACCGCCCGGGTGCCCTTCTACGCGAAGCGGCTGGGTGAGGCCAGGGTGCGCAGCCTCGACGACCTCGCGCGGCTGTCCTTCACGCGCAAGAGCGATCTGCGGGAACACTACCCGTGGGGACTGTTCGCCCTGCCCCCCGGGGAGATCGCGCGCATCCACGCCTCCTCAGGCACCAAGGGCAAGCCCACTGTCGTTGGCTACACCGCGGGTGATCTCGAGATCTGGTGTGAGGTGATGGCTCGGGCGATGGTGGCGGCGGGGGCCCGGCCCCGCGATCTCCTGCACATCGCCTTCGGCTACGGGCTCTTCACCGGCGGTCTGGGCTTTCACCAGGGTGCCGAGCGCATCGGCATGACCGTCGTCCCGGCCTCCTCGGGGAACACCGCCCGACACGGCCTGTTGCTGCGCGACCTCGGCCCGGCCGGCATCTGCGGTACCCCCTCCTTCGTGTTGCACATCGCCGAGACGCTGGCCGAGCAGGGGACCCGACCCGGCGAGCTCGGTCTGCGCTACGGCATGTTCGGCGCCGAGCCGTGGACGGAGGGAGTGCGCCGGGCGCTGGAGTCGGCCCTGGGATGCCCGGCGTACGACATCTACGGCCTGAGTGAGATCGTGGGACCGGGCGTGTCCGGTGAGTGTGAAGCCCGCGCCGGGCTGCACGTGGCCGACGACCATTTTCTGCCCGAGATCGTGGACCCCGCCAGCGGCGAGCCGCTCGGTCCTGGGCGCCAGGGCGAGCTCGTGCTGACGACGCTGACCAAGCGCGGGATGCCCGTCATCCGCTACCGGACGGGCGACATCACCGAGCTCACCGCGGAGCCGTGTCGGTGCGGGCGGACCTCGGTTCGGATGGCGCGCATTCTGGGGCGCGCTGACGATATGCTTGTCATCAAGGGTGTGAACGTCTATCCCTCGGAGGTGGAGGAGGCGTTGCTGGGGGAGGACGACCTGTTGCCGCACTACCAGCTGGTGGTGGACCGGCGGGAGACGCTGGCCCGGGTGGAAATTCAGGTGGAGCCCGGCCCGGCCTTCTGGGGACGCTGTGGCGGGCCCACGGCCAGCCACCCGGCCGTGACCGCGCTCCGGGATCGGGTGACGGCTCGGTTGCGGACGGCGCTGGGGCTGGGCGTCGAGGTGACGCTCATGCCGCCCCGGGCGATACCTCGCTCCGAGGGCAAGGCCGTCCGCGTGATCGAACGAACGGAGGGCGAGCAGCGATGAGCGAGCTCGAGAGCGCCATGATGGCCAAGATCCGGAGCGACGTCCGCCTGGAATCGCCCGAGGAGATGACGCCCGAGTACCGGGAGCATCTCGTGCACCTCATGACCATGCAGGCGGATTCCGAGCTGGCCGGCGGCTACGGCTACGTGCCGTGGATCACCAAGGCCCCTACCGTGGAGGAAAAGCACGTGGTGGCCCAGATCGTGAAGGACGAGATCCGCCACGCCACGGTCATGTACGGCCTGCTGGCCGATCTCGGCGCCGAGGTCGATCGGCACGTGCAGGCCCACGACGAGATTTTCACGATGCGTATCGACGCCAGGGCGGACATCGGAACCGCCCGCATCACCAGCGACAAGCGCGTCAATATCTTCTACTACCCGATCGAGACCTGGGCCGATTTCATCTTCTTCAACTTCTGCATGGACCGGGGCGCCGGCCACCAACTCGAGGACGTGCGCCACTGCTCCTACGGCCCCTGGGCCCGCGCCATCGAGGGCATCTTCAAGGAGGAGAAGTTCCACATCCGCCACGGCGAGGTCTGGGTGAAGAAGCTGACCGAGGATCCCACCACCCGCGGCGAAGCCCAGGCCACCTTCGCCAAGTGGTACATCCGCACGATGAACATCTTCGGCCGGCCCGGCTCGCCCAAGAACCAGCGCTACCGCGAGCTCCGGCTCAAGCTGCGCGACAACGACGAGGTCCGTCAGGCGTTCGCCACCGAGGTCCGAGCCCTGTGCGAGAAGGTCGGCCTCGTGGTACCGGTGTGGACGCCCAAATGGAGCGAACTGCCCGACGAAGCCCACATCCCGGGGTAGCCCATGACGACTCAACGCTACGGTACGCCGGCGCCCGACTTCACGCTGCCCTCGACCCAGGGGGGCGATGTCCGCCTGTCGAGCTTCAAGGGGCAGGCCGACGTGGTACTGGCCTTCTACTGCTACGACTTCGGGCGGATCTGAACCCCCGAGCTCAGCGGCCTGGCTCAGGTCGCCAAGCGGCTGCAGGAGCAGGGCGCCGTCATCCTCGCGGTGAGCGGTGACAGCCCCTTCTGCCATACTGCCTTTGCCAAGGCCCAACCCTTGCCGTTCCCGCTGCTGAGCGACGTGCACCGCAACGTCATCCGGGCCTACGGCGTCCTCGACGAGGACCGGAACGTGGCCTACCGCTCCACCTTCGTGATCGACCGCGAGGGGGTGCTGCGCTGGGGGCAGGCGGGGGACCGCGAGATGGTCCGTGACGGAACCGAGATCCAGCGTGTCCTGAGCCTTATCGCCTCGCTACGCCAGCACTGAAAAGGAAAATCCGGGCGGCCTCTGGGGCGTGGCGCGGTGCGCCCCCAGGTTGACATAATGCACCTTATCGGCAGTTGGGTTCGAAAGGGTTGCTCAGGGCGCGGCGCCCAGGCTGGCCAGGCGGCTGCGGACGTCATCGGCGCGGAGGCTCTGCGGCACGTCCCGGAGCAATCGCCGGTAGGTTTCTGCGGCGGCCGCCTTTTCCCCGCTCAGCTCCTGCACTCGGGCCTGAGCCATGAGAAGTTCCTCGAAGTAGAAGTCTCCGGGCCGGAGCCCGCCGAGCGCGCGGCTGAAGGCCTCACCGGCCTTGGCGAGGTTGCCCTCCGCTTCCCAGGCGTAGCCGATGCCAGTCCGGGCCAGCGTCCTGAGCGTCGGAGACTGCGCGTGGGTGCTGACCACTTCCCAGGCGCTTCGGGCCCTGGCCCAGTCACGCTCGGCGTACCGGAGGTTGCCGAGCTCGTAGGCAGCGTCGGGCGCGATGGAAGCCGAGGGGTACTGGGCGAGCGCGCTCTCGAGGTCGCGGCTGACGGCCGCGCGCGCCTCGGGGCTGAGCGTGGTGCTCCGGGCGGCGGCCAGACGGGCCAGGGGCTCCACGTACGCGCTCAGGGCGCGGCGTTCGCGGGCCTCGGCCCACAGCCAGGCGCCCACGCCCAGGCCGGCCACCAGCACGATGGCGACACCAGCGGCGATCAGACTGCGCGGCGAGGGCCACCTCATCGCACGCGCAACCCGCGTCGGTACTGGCGCCCGCACGCCGCACAGCGCAGCCAGCCCCGGAAGGCACGGCGCGCCAGGCGCCCGCAGTGTGGGCAACGCTGGTATTTCTGCACGCCGTAGAGGCCGAGGCCGAGGGCGAGGACAACGGCCACGATGACTACCGGCGGGGACGACAGAACGCTCTCCACGACACCCCCATGCTAGCAGCGGCCTCGACCGGACCGCCACTGGGTTGGTCGGGTCAGCCGGCCGCCGGTACCTCCACGAAGACCTCGCCATTGGCGACGGTAACGGGAAAACAGGCGATCTTGATGGCGGGGTTGTTGACGTTGAGCCCGCTGCTGACGTCCCAGCGCCACGCATGCCACGGGCACGTGACCACGCGCCCCTCGACGTCCCCTTCGCCCAGGGGACCGCCGCGGTGCGGGCAGGCGTTGTCGATGGCATAGAGGTGCCCGTCGACGTTGAACAGCGCCAGGGTGTGGCTGCCGGCCTGGACGACTCGCCCCGCGCCGGCCGGCACCTCGGCAACGCTCGCCACCTTGATCCGCGACTGTGTCACGCGTGTGTCCTCCCCGGCTGAAGTACCCATATAATAAGCGCGGAGGGCTCGCGGATGATCTTCCACCAACTGCAGAACGAGGAATCGGGGTGCCTCTCGTATCTGGTCGGCTGTGGGCAGGCCGGCGAGGCGGTGGTCGTCGATCCCGGCCGCGATCGCGTGGATGACTATCTGCGATTGGCTCGCCGCAAAGGGTTGCGCGTCACCCGGATCGTGGAGACTCACACCCACGCTGACCACATCTCGGGCAACCGCGATCTCGCCGCGCTGACGCAGGCGCCCATCCTGCTCCACCAGGCCAGCTCCGCCGTGTTCGAGCACCGTGCCCTGAAGGACGGCGAGGAGATCGGAATCGGTCAGGTCCAGCTCAAGGTGTTGCACACGCCTGGCCACACGCCCGACAGCATCTGCCTGCTGGTGACCGATCGCGATCGGGGTGGTGAGCCCTGGTTCGTGCTCACCGGGGACACCCTGTTCATCGGCGACGTCGGCCGTCCAGATCTCGGTGGGGCGTCTGCCGCCGGCGATCTCTGGGAGAGCCTGCGGGCCAGCCTGCTGGGCCTGCCCGACAGCGTGGAGGTCTACCCTGCCCACGGCGCGGGCTCGCTCTGCGGGCGAGCCATGTCGTCCAAGTCGGCTTCTACGATCGGGTTCGAACGCCGCTTCAATGTCGCGCTGCGGGCGCGCAGCAAGCAAGAGTTCGTGGACCTGGTGATGCAAGGGTTACCGCCCAAGCCGCCTTCGTTCACGACCATCGTCGGCAAGAACCAGGGCCTTCTCCCCCTTGTGACCGTCAAGCCTCGCCCCTACACGGCGCGGGAAGCCTGGGAGGCGGTCCAGCAGGGGGCGTGCGTGGTCGACCTGCGCGATCCCGGCACCTATGGCGAAGGGCATGTACCGGGCGCCCTCAACGTGTGGATCGAGAGCCCGCAGTTCGCCGACCGCGTGAGCTGGTTCGCCCCGCCCGGCGCGCCGTTGATCCTGCTCGCGCAGGGCCCCTCGGACCTCGATCGCGCCCTCGGGGGGCTCACCCGGGTCGGCGTCGAGCCGGTGGTAGGGTTCCTGCCCCGGGGCATGGTGGAGTGGAAGAGCGAGGACTTGCCGGTCGAGACGGTACCGCAGCTCACCGTCTACGCGCTGGCGGAGTGGCTTGACGAGCACAAGGACATGGTGATCATCGACGTACGCGAGCCGTTCGAGTGGCGTGAGGGGCACGTCCAGGGGGCGGTGCACTTGCCCATGCTCGAGGCGGCTCGACGCCTGGAGGAGATCCCCCGCGAGCGTCCCAAGGCTGTCATGTGCGCCGGCGGTCTGCGCTCGAGCACCGTGATCAGCGCGCTCAAGCGCCACGGCATCTCGCACTGGTACAATGTCACCGGCGGCATGACGGCGTGGCTCAAGGCGGGCCATCCAGTCGCGCGCTAGCTCGCGCGTTGTCCTGATGCAACCGCAGGAGAGGGTCGGGAAAAAGCTTCAGACCCCGCCAGCGCTCACGCTACGCTGAATTCCTGCTTCAGACTTCGGATCGGAACCTCGAAGGCCTCGGTCGTGTCGCCACCGCTGCGCCGGTCCCGCGACCGGGCGCGTCCGTTCCCGCCGGCGCCCCGGCGCTGGCCGCCGCGCCCCTGCCCCGCCACGGGGCCCGGCGAACGGTCGCCGAGTCCACGCTGCGCGCGTCGGTCCGCGCCTCCTATGCGGAAGGCGCCGTGTCCGAGCTCTTCGCGGCCTGTGCCGGCGGGGCCGCCCTCACGGCCTGGGCGATCCATCTGGGCGCCTCGCCGCTCGTCATCGGCATGCTGGGAGCGCTGCCCCTGGCCGCGCAAGTTCTCCAGATTCCCGGCGCCTGGTTGACCCAAAGATGCGGCTCCCGGCGCGTCGCCATCACCGCCATCGGGGCTTCGCGGCTTGCCTGGCTGCCCGTGGCCGGCCTGCCGTTTCTCGATCTGCCCATGTCGCATGCGCTCGGGCTCTTCGTGGGCGTGGTGGCGATCGGTGCGGTCTTCAGCGTCATCGGCAACAATGCGTGGACGGCCTGGATGGGCGACCTCGTTCCCGACAGCCTCCGGGGACGGTTCTTCAGCCGGCGGACCGTCTACATCACGCTGGCCGGCACCCTAGCTACCCTGGGCGCCGGGGTGGCGCTCGATTACCTGGGGCCCAACGGCTGGCGGGGCGAGACGCTCGCCGCGCTGGCAGGGGTCGCCTGCCTGGCCGGAGCCTGCAGCGTCTGGCTGCTGCTCCGGCAGCACGATCCCAACGGCCGGGCGGCGGCCGAGCGTCCGGACTGGCGTGTGCTGGGCCGTGTCGTCAGCGATCGCGGCGCGTGGCCGTTTCTACGCTATCTGCTCGGCTGGAACGCAGCCGTCGGGCTGTCGGCGAGCTTCTTCTCCTTTCACATGCTGGTCAACCTCGAGACCGGATTCGTGCTCGCCGCGCTCCACGGGGTGGCCGTGGCCATCATGCGCATCGCCGCCGCCCCCGCCTGGGGCCGCGCGGTGGATCGGCTGGGCGCCCGGCCCGTGCTCATCCTGTGCTCCTTCAGCATCGCGGCGGTCCCCGCCATCTGGCTGTTCGTCACGCCCGACTTCCTCTGGCCGCTGGCCCTGGAGGCCATGCTGGCGGGCGCCCTCTGGGGCGGCCACGGAATCGCGGCCATCGATCTCACCATCCACCTCTCGCCCAGGCGCGAGCGCGCCTTCTACGTGGCCGTGTTCGCCGCCGCCGGTGGTCTGGGATTCGCGGCGGCCTCGATCGGGGCCGGGCTGGTGGCTTCTCACCTGCCCTTGCGCTTCCCCGCCCTGGGATGGACGTGGACCAATCTCCACGTGCTCTTCCTCGCCTCCGCGGTCGGCCGGTTGCTGGCGGCGATCGCCGCCCTTCGGATCGAAGAGCGCAACGCGCGCGGCGTGCGGGAGCTGCTGCGGACGGTCTTGGCCGCCAGCTAGGTTGAAGCCCCCCCCGGGCGAGGCCGGGTGGCTGATGGCCGAGCCGCCAGGCCCCTGCTAGCATGAAGGCAGGTTCGCGATGTCACCCGTCGTCTCCCGTGTGGTGCGGACCGCGATCAACGCCGCCGCCGATCTCTTCGCGGTCACCGCCGGCCGTGCGCTGGAGGCCGACGACCTGCCTCCGGCCGATCATCGGCCCTGGCCGGTTCCCGACGAGCCCTGGATCATGGCGCAAACCTGGGAAGACCTGGTCTTCCTGCACTGGCCGGTGCCACGGGCGGCGCTGCAGGCGCTGCTGCCCGGGAGCCTCGAGGTCGATACCTTTCACGGCTCGGCGTGGCTGGCGATCACGCCAATGCGGGTGAGCGGCCTGCGGCTTCGAGGGCTTCCCGCGGTTCCCGGGGCATCGACCTTTCCCGAGCTCAACGTCCGCACCTATGTGACGGTGGATGACCGGCCCGGTGTGGTGTTCTTCAGCCTGGACGCAGGCAGCGCGCTGGCCGT
>DATIAY010000141.1:0-25588 GCA_035457825.1 Candidatus Methylomirabilota bacterium | reverse complement strand
GCGATGGACATGAATGATCGGGCGCTCCGCCAGATCGTGGTCGGCCTGGGCGGGCCCTTCCAGGGCTATCCGCGAGAGGAAGGGTTCATCATCACGGCGGCCTCGGAGGTGATGGCACTGCTCTGCCTCGCCGAGGACCTGATGGATCTCAAGGCGCGCCTGGAAAAGATCCTGCTCGGCTTCACCTTCGACGGGCGCCCGATCTTCGCCCGCGACCTCAAGGTCACCGGGGCCATGGCCGCGCTCCTTCGCGACGCCCGGCATCCGAACCTCGTGCAAACCCTGGAAGGCACGCCGGCCCTGGTCCACGGAGGCCCCTTCGCCAACATCGCCCACGGCTGCAATTCCGTCGTGGCCACCAAGCTCGCCCTCAAGCTCGGTGAGATCTGCGTGACCGAGGCCGGCTTCGGTTTCGACCTCGGGGCCGAAAAGTTCTTCGACATCAAGTGCGGCTACGCCGGGCTCACACCCGACGCGGTGGTGCTGGTGGCCACGGCCCGGGCGCTCAAGTTCCACGGCGGCGCCCCGTTGTCGGCGGTGGACCGTGAGGATCTCGACGCCCTTCGCCGCGGCACGGCGAACCTGGACAAGCACATCGAGGCCATCGCGCTCTTCGGCGTGCCCGTGGTCGTGGCGCTGAACCGCTACGCCTCGGATACCGAGGCCGAGCTGGCCGCCATCGTCGCGCACTGTGCCGCCCAGGGGGTCCCCGCGGTCGCAGCCGACGTCTTCGGGGGTGGTGGCGCGGGAGGCGAGGCGCTGGCCCGGGCGCTCAGCGGCCTCCTGGAGCGTCCGGCCACCCGCTTTCGACGTCTCTACGACTGGAGCGCGCCCATCAGGGCCAAGATCGAGACGATCGCGACCCGGATGTACGGCGCGGGGCGGGTCGTCTACACCAAGCGCGCCGAGGCGCAGCTCGCCCAGGCCGAAACCCTGGGCTTCGCCGGGCTGCCCATCTGCATGGCCAAGACCCCGCGCTCGCTGTCTGACGATCCCACCCTCCTGGGCCGGCCGCGCGACTTCGTGCTGACGGTGAACGAGCTGCGCATCTCGGCCGGAGCGGGGTTCTTGGTCCCCATCACCGGCGAGATCCTGACGATGCCCGGTCTGCCGCGCTCGCCGAACGCCGAGCGGATCGACGTCGATGCCGACGGGAGGATCACCGGCCTGGTCTGAGCCTTCCTTCCCGCCGCGTATAATCGTGGGCATGCTGCGCCTGCAGCGGCTGATCGAACGAGCGGCCCGCCATCTGGGTGGACCCCGCGTCCTGGCCCTGCCCTTCATCCGGGTTCTGGCCGTGCTGTCGGGGTATACCTGGGTGGCCCTGGCCCCCGACCGCCATCGGGGCTGGACAGCGCTCGATGTGACGATGCTGGCGTTCCTGCTGTACAGCCTGGTGGTCATCGCCCTGCTCTGGGTCCGGACCGCGGTGATGCTCCGTCTCCACCTGCCCGTGCTCCTCGTCGATCTGGCCTTCGCCCTGCTGCTCATCCACCTCACCGGCGGCGCATACAGCACGCTGTTCCTGGCCCTGCTCCTGATTGCCGCGCTCCAATCCTATTACTACGGGATCACTCAAGGTGTCCTGGTAGCCGTCGGGGCAGCCGCCGCCTACCTCGTCATGACCTGGCCGACGATCGGGGAGATCGAATCGGCCAACATGGTGGTCCGGCTCGCGGTTCTGTTCGGCACCGCCATCGGTGTCGGCGTGCTCGCCCACGCGGAGGAGAGCGAGCGGCGCCAGGTCCTCCGGCTGTCGACCGACGCCCACCAGCGCGAGCGCTTCATCCGCAGCGTCGTGGAAAGCCTCGGCGAGGGGC
Source organism: Candidatus Methylomirabilota bacterium (assembly GCA_035457825.1). GTDB lineage: Bacteria > Methylomirabilota > Methylomirabilia > Rokubacteriales > CSP1-6 > 40CM-4-69-5. Next base: position 23,768 of record DATIAY010000141.1, on the reverse strand, counting down.
TGATCGCGCTCGATCGCGAGGGACGGGTGACCGCGTGGAACCAGGCGCTCGAGACTCGCTATGGCGTCGCGGCCGCCGAGGCGCTGGGCCGACCCCTATTCGAGCTCAATCCGGCCATCAAGGGCGAGGAGCTGGTCGGGCCGCTCGAACGACTGCTCCGCGGTGAGATCGAGGAGTTCGCCCTCGAGGGGATGGCGCACCAGACGCTGCGCCGGGGCCCGGTGCGGCAAAACATCAGAGGGCGCCTGCTGCGCCACAACGGGCAGCCGGCCGGCGCGGTGCTGCTGATCGAGGACATCACGGGCCGGCTAGAGCTCGAGCGGGCCGCGCGTCAGGCCGACAAGCTGGCGGCTCTGGGTACCCTGGCCGCGGGCCTCGCCCACGAGCTGAACAACCCCATCGGCATCATCTCCTCGCGGATCGAGTTGATGCTGCTCGAAGCCGATGGACAAGTCCTCCCGGCGGCCACGCGTGAGGACCTGGTCGTGCTGCGCCGGCACGCGCAGCGGGTCGCCCGAATCGTTCAGGGACTCTTGTCGTTTGCCCGGCAGTCCGGCCGGTCCCGGGGTCCTGTCGATCTGAACCAGGTCGTCGACGACACGCTGCTGCTGGTGGAGAAGCAGGCTGCCAAGGAGGGCGTCATGCTGGCCCGACGCCTGACGCCAGGCCTTCCCCCCATCCAGGGCGATCCCACTGCGCTCGAGCAGGTCCTCATGAACCTGATCCTAAATGCCCGTGATGCCGTTGATGGTCGTGGGGAGATCCTCATCGAAACTGACCTGATCACCGGACATCCCGACCAGGTCCGCTTGATGATTCGTGATACCGGCCCCGGCATCCCCGCCGAGGTTCTGCCCAGGATCTTCGACCCCTTCTTCACGACCAAGCCCAGCGGGACCGGCCTGGGATTGTCGATCTCCTACGGCATCGTGCGCGAGCACGGAGGGACCGTGGACGTCCACTCCGAGCGTGGCCGGGGCACCACTTTCGTCCTGTCGTTTCCCGCGAGCCCGGCCGAGGTGGAGGCGTGAAGGCGGCCCGAATCCTTATCGTCGATGACGAGCCGGACATGCTGGCCAACTGCCGGCGGATCCTCGAGCGCGCCGGCCACCAGTGCCTGGGCGCTGAAAATGGCGCCCGCGGGCTCGAAATCCTCGAGGCCCAGCATCCCGATCTCCTGATCACCGACCTCAAGATGCCCGGGCTCGACGGGATGGAGTTGATGCGTCGGGCCCGGGCCCTCGACTCCGAGCTCCCGGTCATCGTCGTCACCGGCTTCGCCACCATCGAATCAGCGGTGGCCGCCGTGAAGGAAGGCGCCTTCGACTTCCTGCCCAAGACCTTCTCCATCGATCAGCTTGGGGTCGCAGTGGAGCGGGCCCTGCGCCACCGCCGGCTGGCCATCGAGAACCGTAACCTGCGTGGCCAGCTCCAGGAGACGCTGGGCCTGGAGAGCATCATCGGGCGGAGCCCGGCCATGGCCCGCATCTTCGAGCTGGTGAAGAAGGCGGCCCGCTCGGAGGCCAACATCCTGATCCTGGGCGAATCCGGCACGGGCAAAGAGCTGATCGCCCGGGCTATCCACGCCAACAGCCCGCGCGCCGGCCAGGCCTTCGTCCCGGTCGATTGCGCCTCGCTGCCGGAAAATCTCCTGGAGTCCGAGCTGTTCGGTCACGAGAAGGGCGCGTTCACCGGGGCGATCCGCAGCAAGCCGGGGCTCATCGAAACGGCGCACCGCGGCACGCTGTTCCTCGACGAAATCGGCGATCTGCCCGCTGCGTTGCAGTCGAAGCTCCTGCGCGTCACCCAGGAGCGCCAGATCCGCCGCGTGGGAGGCACCGCCCAGATCGACGTCGACGTACGCGTCGTCTCCGCCACCAACCGCAACCTCCGCGAGGCGGTAGGCCGGGGGCAGTTCCGGGAAGAGCTCTACTACCGCATCAACGTGATCGCCATCGAGCTCCCGCCGCTCCGCGAACGGGCGGGTGACATCCCCTTGCTGGCCCACGCCTTCCTCAAGCGCTACGGGCAGAGCCGAGTGGTCCGCATCGCCGACGATGCCATGACCGCCCTGGAGGCCTACCCCTGGCCCGGCAACGTCCGCGAGCTGCAGAATGTCATCGAGCGCGCCTGTGCCCTGACCGACGACGACACGGTTCGACGTCGGGACCTGGCGGATTATGTGCTCGAGGGTGGCGTGTTGCGGGCTGGCTCGCTGGTCGCTTCGGCCGCGCCGGCGGCCACGCCGGGCGCGGGAGCGGGCCGCACCCTGCAGGAGGCTCGCGAACAGTGGATGCAGTCCCTGGAGAGCGCCTATCTGCGTGACCTGCTCGACCGCCACGGCGGCAACGTGTCAGCCGCGGCCAAGGCCGCGGGTATCGACCGCAAGACCTTTCACCGCCTGGCCAGCAAGCACGGCATTCGTTAGGTCTTCTCTGTCGGCCCTGCCGGGGCGCTCCTGCCCCACCGGGACTCAGCCACCCCAGCGGGGACCCCGGCGAAGGAGCGACAACGCGTTGATTTCACGGGCCTCTCGATCTGGCAGCACAGTTGCTCACCTCCTCCTCAGGTCAACGACATTCGTTGCAGGAGGCGTTATGAAGCTCGCCAAGGTCCTGGTGCCGCTTGATGGCTCGGCGGTCGCGGAGTCGGCTCTGCCCACCGCCATCGATCTCCTAGCGGATGATCCCACGGCGACCTTGCTGCTCCTCCGCGCCGCGGAGGCTCCCACGCTGCTGGGCAGCGATCCGATCGAATCGCAGGTACGGGTCGTGCGGGAAGCCGAGGACTATCTGGCGGCCGTGGCGGCCCGCCTGACGGGTTTCGGCGTCAAGGGCGTGAAAACCTCGGTATGGTACGGGCCGCCGGCTCCGGCCATCGTGGAAGCCGCGCGCGTGGGCAAGGTCGATATGATCGTGATGAGCACGCACGGCCGCAGCGGCCTGGGCCGCCTGGTCCTGGGCTCGGTGGCCGAGTCCGTGCTCCGCGGTACCCACAAGCCGATCCTCCTCGTGCGCGACGCCGCCGCGCCCATCGAGAAACCGGGACCGGCCGGCGCGCCGGCGACGTCGCGGGAGGCCCGCCATGTATAAGCGGGCCCTCGTCACCCTCGACGGCTCGGACCTGGCCGAGGCGATTCTGCCCTTCATCACCGAGATCGCCGGTCCGCTCGACATGGAAGTGGTGCTCCTGCGGGTCGTTCACCCCGTCCCGCCTCAAGTTGTCGAAGGCAGTCGCCACGTCGTGCTGGAGGATGTCGAGGGGCGGCTGGCCGAGGCCCGCGAGTACCTGCGGCCCCTGGGGCAACGGCTCGCGGCTCGGGGCGTCCGCGTCCGTAGCGAAGTCCGTCACGGCGATACGATCACCCAGATCATCGACTGCGCGAAGGCCGTGGGAGCCGACCTCATCGCCATGACCACCCACGGGCGCGGCGGTCTGGGGCGCCTGCTCTTCGGCTCCGTTGCCGAGGCGGTGCTCCGCCACGCCGAGATTCCCGTCTTCCTCATGCGGCTCACCAAGAGCCAGATGCGGGCCCGGGGAGCCCCGGAGACGGCCCGATGATAGCCACCAGCGCGCTCAGCATCCCCGAGATCCGCCGGCACCTCACGGCCTCGGTGATCGGGCGCCACATCTACCTCTTCGCCGAAGTGGACTCCACGAACGCCCGGCTCAAGGCTCTGGCCCGGGCCGGGGCCTGCGCGGGAACGGTGCTGATGGCCAATGGGCAGACCGCCGGGCGGGGCCGACATGGTCAGGCCTGGTTCTCCCCGAGCGATGTGAACCTTTACGCCTCGGTCCTCTTCCGGCCAGACCTCCATCCCCGGGAGCTCGGGGTCTTCTCCCTGCTCGCCGCCCTGGCCCTGGCTGACGCCATCAAGGATTTCGGGGCAACGGCCACCATCAAGTGGCCCAACGACGTGCTGATCGACGGCAAGAAGGTGGGCGCCTCGCTGCTGGAGTGCGGCGGGCGCAGCGACGCCGTCGACTACGTGATCCTCGGCGTCGGCGTAAATCTCAACATCGATCGCTCCGCGCTGCGCATCGCGCTGGGGCCGGGCGGCGTCTTTGCCACGTCGCTGGCCGAGATGACGGGCCAGGACATCGATCGCAATGCCTTCGCGGCAGCCTATCTGAACCACCTCGATCGCTGGGCCTATGTCTGGGAGACGCAGGGAGCCGAAGGGATCGTCACCGTGTGGCAGCGTCGTGAAATTCTGGGCGGTCGCCGCGTCGAGGTTCGGGGCGAGCATGCCACCTACACCGGGCGCGTCCTCGGCATCGACGATCACGGCAGCCTCTGGGTCCAGGACACGCTGGGCCGCCGCCACGCGCTCACCGGGGAAGAGGTTCGCATCCTTGACTGACTCGCTGTCCCGACGGGGGAGCCCCACATGAAGCGGATTCGACACATCCTGCACGCTTCCGATTTCTCGCGCGCCTCACGTCCGGCCCTCGACCGGGCTCTGGGGCTGGCCCGGAGCGCCCGGGCCGCCCTGACCATCATGCACGTGATCTCCCCGATCGTGCCGCTAGTGGGTGACGGGTACGTCTCGCCGCAGGTCATCGACGATTTGGATCGCCGCGCGCGGGCTCACGCCGCGAAGGAGATGGGCAAGCTCGTGGCCCGGGCCAAACAAGCGGGGGTGCGGGCCAGGAGCCTCATCGTCGAGGGCCCGGCCGCCGACCGGATCGTGCGGGCGGCCAGGGCCAGACGGGCCGACATGATCGTGATGGGCACGCACGGCCGGGGCGCCGTAGCCAAGTTCTTCCTGGGCAGCGTGGCGGGACGCGTGGTCGCTACCGCCGCCTGTCCCGTCCTCACCGTCCGCGGGCGCTAAGGAGGTTCACCATGAAGGGGATGCACGTATTCGTGGCGCTGGTCACTCTGCTGATCGTCACCCTGGGCTCTGCCATCGCCCAGACGGGCACGCCGAAGATCGATCCACCCCCCGAGGAGCCGATGGCGCGCATGATGTCCATGATGGAGAAGATGCACGCTGACATGCAGCAGATGCAGAAGCAGATGGATGGCATGCAGGGCAAGGGCATGTCCGGCATGGGCCCCATGCACGACCGTATGGGCCAGATGATGATGATGATGGGCGACACGCACAAGATGATGGAGCAGCACCGAGCCCAGATGCGGGCCCAGTGCCCGGCCTTCAAAGGCTCAGCCCCCACGCCGGGGAAGTGATGCCGGCTTCGCCGATCGGTCGCGAGGCGCTCACGAGCTATCTCGCGAGCGTCCTCGGCGGCTCTGTCGAGGTCGTGGCCCTGCGGCCCCTCGGCGACAAAGACGCCGGCGTCGACGATCCCAAGGGCTTCGGCTACGGCGTCCCCTTCGAGGTCGAATGCCTCAGCGGCGGCCGCGTGCGCTCCCTGGTGGTCTCGCGCACCCGCCCGGTGCAGGGCTTCGGCCACGACTATCCGGCCGACCGGGCCTGGCAGGCGCTGTTCGGCCACACCGCCTACAACAGCTTCCCCCGCCATGCCCGCAGCGTCGATGTCGGCGTGGTGCGGGCCTCGGGCCAGCTCGGCTCGGTGGCCGACGCCACCGAATTCTTCCAGCTCGTGGAGAAGGTCGAAGGGACCCTCTACTGGCGCGACCTCGATCGCCTGCTCGACAAGCCCGTCGACGAGCCCGACATCGCCCGCGCCGAAGCCCTCGCCCGGTTCCTGGCCGAGGCCCACCGGGTCAAGCGCGATGAGCCGACACTCTATCAGCGGCGGATCCGCGAGCTGGTCGGCCACGGCGAGTGTCTGATGGGAATCCTCGACAGCTATCCACACCCCTACCCCCTGCTGCCTCCCCAGATCTGCGAGGAGCTTGAGCAAACCGCCGTGTCCTGGCGCTGGCGACTCCGCGAACGCGCCCACCGCCTGTCGCGAACCCACGGTGACTTCCATCCCTGGAACATCCTCTTTCGCGAGGGCGCCGAGTTCGCGCTGCTCGACCGCAGCCGGGGCGAGTGGGGCGAGCCGGCCGACGACGTGACCGCGCTCGGTGTGAACTATCTCTTCTTCGGGCTACGCAAGGCCGCCCAGTCAGCGGCGCCGGTCACGCCGGAGCCCTTCGTGAGCCTCTTTCGGATCTTTCTGGAGACATACCTGCGCGAGTCGCGCGATCACGAGATCCTGGAAATATTGCCGCCCTTCTTCGCCTTCCGGGCTCTCGTCATCGCCCACCCCCGCTGGTACCCGGACCTGTCGAGCATGGTCCGCCAGGCCCTGATCCGCTTCGCGCGCCGGATGATGGCCGATACCCGCTTCGACCCGGGTGACGTCCGCGAGCTTCTGGGGATGACGCCGTGAGCTGGGCGGTCTGGATCACCGGCCTGCCGGGCAGCGGCAAGTCCGTCGTGGCCCGGGCGCTGGCCTCCCGGCTGGCCGAACTGGGCCATCCCGCCGTCGTGCTCGAGCTCGACGCCATCCGGAAACTCCTCACGCCTAGCCCCTGCTATACCGACTGGGAGCGCGACCTCGTCTACCGCGCTCTCGTGTACATGGCCCGGACCCTCACGAGCTGCGGCATTCCCGCCATCATCGATGCCACCGCCCACCGGCGGGTCTGGCGGGACCTGGCGCGGAGCGTGATCCCCAGCTTCGCCGAGATCCAGCTCGTCTGTCCGCTCGATGTGTGTCGCGCGCGCGAGGCCGAACGCCCGAGCGGGAACGCCCCCTCCGGCATCTACGCGGCAGCGGGACAGCCTGGCGCCACCGTGCCCGGCGTCGACGTGCCGTACGAGCCCGCGCTCGATCCCGAGATCGTGGTGGACACGGTCCGCGACGACGTGCCGACGGCTGTCGCCAGCATCGTCCCGATCGTGCTCAAGCTGGTCGACTCGAGCGCCCAGGGATCCCGGCAGCAGCACGGAGCGGGCTGGGCGATGTGGGTGACCGGGTTGCCCGGGAGCGGCAAGACGACGCTGGCCTCCGGTGTCGCCGAGGGACTCTCCGCGCTGGGCGTCCCCGTCGTCCTGCTGGAGCTGATCGAGCTGCATGATTTCATGCTCGGCGGTCGGATGGGGACTCCGGCCGAGGAGGACATCGTCCATCGCGCGCTCGTCGGCAGCGCCAAGCTCCTCACCGACGCCGGCGTTCCCGTCGTCATCGACGCCACCGCGCGGCGCCGGGAATGGCGGCAACTGGCCCGCCAGCTGATCCAGCACTTCGCCGAGGTCCAGCTGGTCTGCCCGCCCGCGATCTGCACGGAGCGGGAACGCGTGGTGCGGTGGATGCCGCCCGTCTGTGCCCAGGGGGGGCGTCGCAAGAGTGTCGCGGCGGCGCCCGATATCGTCATAGCCTACGAGCCGGCCCTGGACGCCGAGCTCACGCTGTACACCGATGTCCGGGCCGTCTGGAGCGTGGTGTACGAAGCCATCGGCCTGGCGCGCCGGCTCCATCACCATGCCGCCGCCTCACGGTCGGCGACGATTTCATGACGCGAGACGGGCGGCCGCCCTCGATCCTGATCGTTGACGACGAAGCGGATCTGGCCGCCACCTGCGCGCGGCTGCTGCAGCGCCGGGGATATGACGTGGCCTCCGCAGGCTCGCGGCAGGAAGGGCTGGCGACCTTGGCGACCGCGCGGTACGACCTTGTGATCGCCGACCTCCGCCTTCCCGACGGCAATGGTCTCGACGTCGTACGCGCCGCCCGGACGTTGCCGGTGCCCCGCCCGGTGATCGTCATCACGGGGTTCGGCTCGGACCGGACTCGCCAGGACGCGCTGACGGCCGGCGCCTCGGCGTTCCTGGCCAAGCCGTTCTCCCTGCTCGAGTTCGCCGAGCTCGTCGAGCGGTTGCTGGCCGCCTCCGATTCCGGCCGCTAACGGGCGGCGGCCCGGGACCACGGGCGTGCGAGAGCAGGAAGCGCTCGAGCGCGCCCGGCGTCCGATCGGGCTCGTCGCGGGACCTCTACTGTTCCTCGTCGTGCTGGCCGCCCCGGTGCCGGGGCTCGGGCGCGAGGCCCATGCGCTGCTCGCCGTGTTCGTGTGGACCGTAGCCTACTGGGTCACCGAGGCGCTCCCGGTGGCGGTCACGGCGCTGCTGTCCTCCCTGCTCGCCATCCTGCTCGGCATCGCGCCGCCCGCCCGGGTGCTGGCGCCCTACGCCGATCCCATCGTCTTTCTCTTCATCGGCAGCTTCATCCTGGCCGAGGCCATGAAGAGCAGCGGGCTCGACCGCCGTCTGGCGTTCGCGCTCCTGCGGCAGGGGTGGGCAACCCGATCGCCAGCTCGCCTCATGCTGGCCATGGGCGTCGTGACCTGCAGCCTCTCACTCTGGATGAGTAACACCGCCACCACGGCCATCATGCTTCCGGTAGGCGTGGGAGTCCTGCGCGCGCTCGGGGAGACGGGTGGCGCCGGTCATCCCTTCACGATCGGGTTCCTCCTGATGCTGACGTGGTCGTCCTCGGTCGCCGTCGGTGTTCCGGTGGGCTCGCCCCCGAACCTGATTGCCATCGGCATGATCCGCGATCTCACCGATCGCCGGCTCACCTTCTTCGACTGGGTCGCCGTCACCCTGCCACTCACGGTGGCGATGCTGCTGCTGTGCTGGCTGATCCTCGGCCGTCTCTATCCGGGCGCGCCCCGCGCGCCGCAACACCTGCAGGCCTACGTGGCCGAAGAGCGTCGGCGCCTCGGCCCCTGGACCCGGGCTCAGGCCAACGTCTTCCTCGTGTTCCTGCTGGCCGCGCTGCTCTGGATGCTGCCGGGTGCCGTGGCCCTGCTCGCCTCCCCCACCGCGGCCCTGCCGCACTTCTTCGAAACGCACCTGCCCGAGTCCGCGGTCGCGCTGGGCGCCGCCGTCCTCCTGTTTCTGCTGCCGACAAACTTCAGGCGGGGCGAGTTCACGATCACCTGGACGCAGGCCGCGCACATCGACTGGGGCACGATTCTCCTGTTCGGTGGCGGGCTGGCCCTGGGCAAGCTCATGTTCGAGACGGGGCTGGCCCGGGCGATCGGGGACGCGGCCGTGCGCCTCGCCGGCGCCGACAGCCTGTGGGCCCTCACCGCGGTCGCCATCGTCATCGGCGTGGTGCTTTCCGAGACATCATCGAACACGGCCTCGGCCAGCATGGTCGTGCCCATCGTCATCGCCGTGGCCCAGAGCGCCGGGTTGAGCCCGATCCCTCCGGCGCTGGGCGCCGCCCTGGGCGCGAGCTTCGGCTTCATGCTGCCGGTCTCCACGCCGCCGAACGCGATCATCTACGGTTCCGGGCTGGTCCCGCTCCGGGAGATGATCCGGTCGGGCATCTACCTGGACGTGGCCGGGACGATCCTCATCTGGCTCGGCCTCCGGGTGCTCTGCCCGCTGTTCGGAGTCATGTAGCGCCGCCGGTGACGGCGCAGGCGTCAGCGCTTCTTGACCTTCGGCTTGGTGACGCCCCAGAGGACGCGGGGGCCTTCGGCGGCCTGCAACAGCATCGTGTCTTTCCGGACGGCGGCGCGGGCGGTCTTCTGGCGGCGGCGAACCTGCCGTGACGCGATGCCCTCCCGGGGCGGCTTGCCAGCCTTCGACGATCGCGCGGGCTGCGGGCCTTTCTTCGTCCGCGTTTTCTTCGTCCGCGTTTTCATGGTGTCTCTCCTTACCCGTCACTCCGGCTGGGTCGGGCGGACCGACAGCACGGGACACGAGGCCAGGCGGATCACCCGGTCCGCCACGCTCCCGAGCACGGCCCGCTCGACCCCACCACGGCCCCGGGTCCCGATGACGATCAGGTCGACATCCCTGCCGGTCGTCACGATGTCCCGGTACGGCACTCCCGTGTGAAGCTCGACCCGCACCACCAGCCCGGCTGCGCGAGCCTCCCCGGCCCACTGATCGAGCTTCTTCTGCGCCCAGTCCCGTGCCGACTCGTAGACCTCGCGTACCCGAGCGCCGGCGAACGGCGACTCGGAGTAGAGCGGCGCCTCCACGAGGACGTGCAGCAGGACCAGCTCGGCACCGATGCGCCGGGCGAGCTCTCCCGCGGTCTTCCACGCCTCCTCGGAGGCCGAGGAAAAGTCGGTCGGCACCAGGATCCGACGGAATGGCCCGGACGTAGCGCTCATGCGCCGTTGTCCTTCTTCTCGCGCTCGGCGGCCTGTCGCTCGAGATGCCAGTAGTGCCGGTCGCGCGAGCGCAGCACCTCCTCCGACGTGTGCACCTCGGCGTCCGCCGCCTGCTCCACGCCGAGGGCCCGCCCCAGCTCATCCACGACGTCCTGATCGGGAGTCGCCACGCTTCCCCCGACGGCCTCCTCTCCCGTGCTCGCGGCCCGCTGCCAGTCCGCATCGACGTCGCCGCCGGTGAGGATCGGGCTGCTCTCCGGGTGCGATAAACGCTCGGTCAGCAGCTCGCCCGTCTGGCCCCCCTCGGAGGGTCTCACCTGCCGTGGGGCCGGACGCTTGCGCTTTCCTTTGGGCCGCCCGCGCGCCTTGGACCGTACCTTCATGTCAGTCCTCCTGTCGATGGTTGCGAGAAGTTCCGCCAGGCTTCCGGGCCGCACCTCCTCGATCTCGTAGCGCACCCGCACGACAGGGTGGCGCACCCGGATGACCCGACCAAGATCGATGGGCGTCCCGAGCAGCACGAGGTCACAGTCCACCGCCGCGATCGTGGCCTCGAGGTCGGCCAACTGGGGACGGTTGTAGCCCAGCGCGGGCAGGACCGGCCCGATGATCGGGTAGCGCGCGAAGGCGCGCCGGAGATCGCCCTGGGCATAGGGGCGAGGATCGACCAGCACGGCGCCGTAGCGGCGCGCGGCCAGCGCCGCCGCGCCCGCGCCGAGGCCTCCGTGCGTGAGCGTCGGGCCATCCTCGACCGCCAGCACGCGACGGCCGGCCAGACGCGCGGGCTCGTCCACCGTGACGGGGAGCCGCGTGTCCACGATCCGCGCCCGCGGATTGAGCGCCCGGATGGCGGTGCGCACGGTCTCCACGGACCCCGGCGGTGCGGAGTCCTCCTTGACGATGACGGCCACATCGGCAGCGCGCAGGTTCGCCTCTCCCGGGTGATGGCGGCTCTCGTGGCCGGCCCGGTGGGGGTCCACCAGACACACGAGCAGCGCGGGCGTGAAGAACGGCAGATCGTTGTTGCCGCCATCCCACACGATGACGTCAGCCTCGGACTCGGCTCGGGCCAGGATGGCGCCGTAGTCCACGCCGGAATAGACCACACAGCCCGCCTCGAGGTGAGGCTCGTATTCCTCCCGCTCCTCGATGGTCACGCCGGCGGCATCGAGGTCGGCCAGGGTCGCGAAGCGTTGCACGCGCGAGGCCACCAGGTCGCCATAGGGCATCGGGTGGCGAACGACCACAACCCGGCGCCCCTGCTCACGCAAGATCTTGACGAAGTGCCGGCTCACCGCGCTCTTGCCGCAGCCGGTTCGGACCGAGCAGACCGCCACGACCGGGATCGAGGTCGTCAGCATCGTCCGGCGGAGGCCGAGGAGCGCGAAGTCGCTGCCGGCGGCCAGCGCCCGGCTGGCCAGGTGCATCACCTCCTCGTGACTCACGTCGCTGTAGGCAAAGACCACCTCGTCCACCGCGAGCTCCCGGATCAGCCGCTCCAGATGCTCCTCCGGCTCGATGGGGATCCCTCCGCGGTACCGCGGCCCGGCCAGGGCCGCCGGGTATCGACGCCCGGCGATGCCCGGGATCTGGGCGGCGGTGAACGCGACTACCCTGGTGGCGGGGTCGTCGCGATAGACGACGTTGAAGTTGTGAAAGTCGCGCCCGGCCGCCCCCAGGATCAGGACCCGTCTGGGCTTTGCCGGGCTCATGGCGCGTGGGGAGCGGGAGCCACGTACAGGGGAGCGCGGGGCACGAGCCTGGCCTCGCGCAGCTCACGCACCCACGCCGCCTCATCCTCGAGGCTGGCGGCGAGCAGGGCGAGGCCCATCACGAGCCACACCGCGGTCCGCATGGCCGGTCCCGGTTCAGAGCGGGTACCGGAGCAGGGCGGCCATTCCGCCGGCCCGCTCGAGCGCCCCATGGGCGTCGATCACGGAGATTTCGCCGCCTGCCGTCACGACACGGTCGACCACCGCGTCGCCCAGGCGGACGGGCTTCGTCGGACCGCCGCAGGCTCGACACGTCGCGGCCTCGCCGGGCTGCACGGCCGCGCAGCGGGTGCAAGTCGCGCCCGTGGCCGAGAGCCCCTTGAGCAGGTAGAGCCGACGCACCGCCCCCCGGCCTACGGCGTGGAGCGTGCCCTCGACGCCGGCGATTGCCTGTCCGCCTTTGGCCGCCTCGGTGAGGATCTCGTCCACGATCCGTCCCTGCTCGCTGGCGCCCAGCCGGGCCAGCAGGCCGGTGGCACGATCGGCCAGGGCGCTGGCCGTCTCATAGCGAGCGGCGGAGATGGTGCCGGCGACACGGTCGGCCAGGGTCGCCGGTAAGCGGGAGCGAAAGACGGCGACGATTCGGTCCTCGCCAGCCAGGACGATGCGCACGCCGCCCTCCTGCTTCGACAGCTCCGACAAGGCCTCGACGACCGCCACGAAATGCTGGTCCCGGTGAGCCTCGATGTGCCGCTGGTATCTGGACTGAGCCATGAGCGCCCAGCCCCCTCGGCCGTGGCGCCCCGGCACCCCGTGTTCCAGCGTCACCTCGTCGCCTCGGCCACCGGAGTCGATGGGGATGAGCCGGGCATGATTGCCGTCCACGAACACCACGATGGCCGGGGGCGCCTCGTGGGCGAGCGCGGCGAGAGGTGTCAGCAGGGGCCGCTCCGCCACCACGAAGGTGTTCTCGAAGGGGACACGGACGGTGAGAACCTCGCGCAGACCGAGGGGGCTACAGGCGAAGAGCGCGACACCGTCGGCGTCGGGGCGCGTCGCCTGCCCGACGAGCCGCTCGCCCTGCTCCTCGATCCAGTCGAGGTCGGCGCGGAGGTCGGCCCCGGCGCCCGTCCGGGCCTCGCGAACACCGTTCTTGAGGAACACCCGCACCCGCCCCCGCTGGTGCTCGTCGATCCAGCGGGTGTCGAGATAGACGCTCACCACCGGCGACGTGGCGCCGCCGAGACGGGCCAGCGCGTTCACCCGCTCACGCAGCTCCATGGCGCCTGTCCTCACTCGCCCGTCAGTAGCCGCTTCGCTGCGTAGTACTTCTTCGGATGCCGACGGTTCTCCCGTTGGCGCTCGCGATAACGCTCGAGCCGGGGCTCGAGGGCGGCAAAGGCCCCATCGAAGGCCAGCCGTGACGTGGTCGCCATGTGCTCCACTCTCAGCGCGGGCCGGTACGGCAGGCGCACCGTCAGTGCACAGCGCTGAGCCGGGCCGCCCTTCGGTCCGTTATCATCGACAAACACCACCATGGCCTCAATCGGCGCCACGCCGAGCCGCTGCAAGGCCTCGTCCAGCCGGGCGCGAATGCGCGCGCGGAGCGTACGGTCGGCTCCCACTCCCCGAATTCCGATCATGCCTTCCTCCTCATCGCCTATGGCCAGATCAGCAAGCCCAGTGCCACCACAAAAAGTTCCGGAATTCAGGGCTTTACAAAGTTGACGGATCTACCCCCTGGGGCGCGGTCTCCGCGGACGCCCCGACGTCGGGGCCGTGCGGCCCCAATCACGCATGCTCGACAATGCGGCAATGCTCTATTTTCCCGCACTTTCCGGAATGGCAACCGGGTTGCTATCCACGACCTCCCGGGAGGACCCATTGATTATGAAACGCGTCCGTCGAATCATCCACCCGACCGACTTCTCGACCGCCTCGCGCGCGGCGGTGGCCCGGGCCACCGCCCTGGCGAGGGATAACCGCGCCGCATTGACGTTCGTCCACGTCATGACGCCCGTGGTCCCGTTCGTCGACGACAGCTATGTCCCGGCCAGGGTCTGGGACGACGCCCAGCGGCACGCCCGAGCATACGCTCAGAAGCAAATCGACAAGCTGGTCGCCAGGGCCAGACGGGGCGGGGTCCGGGCCAACGGCGTGCTCCTGGAAGGTGTGCCAGCGGAGCGAATCGTCCGCGAAGCCAGGCGCAAGCACGCCGACCTGATTGTCATGGGGACTCACGGGCGCAGCGGGCTCGCCAAGTTCGTTCTCGGCAGCGTGGCCGAGCGGGTCGTCGCCATGGCCGGGTGCCCCGTGCTGACGGTTCGCGGGCGCCAGGCCGGCTGAAGAGATACAGGCGCGAGCGCTCTGGACTCCCCACCGCCATTCTGGACGATCCCGGTAGAGCGGCTTCTGGCCCGGCTCGAGAGCGACGGGCATAGCCTCACCGCCGCGGCCGCCCAGGCGCGCCTCAGACGGGTCGGCCCCAACGAGGTAAGGCCCCCCCACCGCTTCGAGGCGGTATTCGAGATCCTCCGCTACGTGGCCAATCCTCTGGTCCTCGTCCTGCTGCTGGCGAGCGTCATCTCCGCAATGCTGGGGCAGGCGGTCAGCGCGATGGTCATCGCCCTCATGGTGGCCCTCAGCATCGCGCTGAACGTCACTCAGACTTACCGTTCCCAGGCGGCCGCCCGGCGGCTGCAAGCCGAGGTAGGCGCGACGGCCACGGTCACCCGGGATGGCGCCGTGCAGGACATCCCGGCGCGTGAGGTAGTGCCAGGTGACGTGGTGCACCTCGCCGCCGGTGACCTCGTGCCCGCCGACAGTCGGCTGCTGGCGGCCAAGGATCTGTTCCTGAACGAGGCCGCCTTGACCGGCGAGTCGTTGCCGTCCGAGAAACATGCGATCGCCGAAGGCGTGCACGCGCAGGATCTACCGGGAGCCACGCCAGCGGTGTTCCGCGGCACCTCCGTGGTCAGCGGCGTCGGTGTGGCCGTGGTGGTTCGCACCGGAATGGCGACCGAGTTCGGGCGCATCGCCGGCGCGCTGGCCGACCGCGCCCCGGAGACCGAGTTCGAGCGGGGTACCCGCCGGTTCGGGATGCTCATCCTCCGCGTCATCCTCTTCCTCGTCCTCTTCGTCTTCCTGGTCAACGCGCTGGCCCGTCACGATCTGCTCGAGTCTTTCCTGTTCGCCGTGGCGCTCGCCGTCGGTCTCACGCCGGAGCTCCTGCCGATGATCGTGTCGATCACTCTGGCCAGCGGTGCCGTGCGCATGGCCCAGCGGAAGGTGATCGTAAAGCGGCTGGCCGCCATCGAGAACTTCGGCAGCATGGACGTCCTCTGCTCCGACAACACGGGGACCCTCACCCATGGCCAGATCACGGTGGACCGCCACGTGAACCTGGCCGGCGAAAGCGACGAAGCCGTCATCCGCCTGGCCGCCCTCAACAGCGCCCACCAGACAGGGCTTCGGAGCCCGATGGACGAGGCGATCCTGCGTCACGAGCACCCCGCGCCCGGCCGCTACCGGGGTGTCGACGAGATCCCCTTCGACTTCGCCCGCCGCCGCGTATCGGTAGTGGTCGAAGACGGCGGCGCTCGCCTGCTCGTCGCCAAGGGGGCCCCGGAAAGCGTGCTGCCGCTCTGCATCAAGGGGGCGGCCGACGGCGCGACCAGGCCGCTCGACGCCGCCGCCCGGGCTCGAGCCGAGGACCTCTTCCACCGCCTCAGCGCCGAGGGGTATCGCGTGCTGGCCGTCGCCTGGCGACAGGTCGAGCTCCAGCCCGCCTATTCCGTCGCCGACGAGCGCGACCTCGTCCTCGCGGGCTTCGCCGCCTTCCTCGATCCGCCGCACGACGACGTCGACGAGACCATCGCCGCGCTGCACGCCGACGGCGTTCGGGTCAAGATCCTCACCGGCGACAACGAGCTGGTCACCCGACATATTTGCGTCCAGGTCGGGCTGGACGCCGACGACATCATCCTGGGGGACGCCCTCGATCGGATGTCGGACCCGGCGCTGGCGGCGGTGGCCGAGCGGACGACCGTCTTCGCTCGCGTGTCCCCGGCCCAAAAGACCCGCGTCATCCACGCCCTGCGCTCGCGCGGGCACGTCGTGGGCTGCCTGGGGGACGGCATCAACGATGCCCCTGCGCTGCGCGCGGCCGATGTCGGCATCTCCGTGCAGAACGCGGTGGACGTGGCGCGGGACGCCGCCGACATTATCCTGCTGGAGAAGCGGCTGGAGGTCCTCCACGACGGCGTCGTCGAGGGTCGCCGAAGCTTCGCCAACGTCATGAAGTACGTCCTTATGGGGACGAGCTCGAACTTCGGCAACATGGTGAGCATGGCGGCGGCCTCGCTCTTCCTGCCCTTCCTGCCCATGCTGCCGCTTCAGATCCTGCTCAACAACTTCCTCTACGACCTGTCCCAGGTCGCCATCCCGACGGATCGCGTGGACCCGATCTACATGATCAAGCCGCGACGCTGGAACGTGGGCTTCATCCGCCGGTACATGCTCGTGCTGGGTCCGATCAGCTCGATCTTCGACCTGGCCACCTTCGCGATCATGCTCAGAGGGTTCCACGCTGGGCCGACACTCTTCCACACCGGCTGGTTCGTGGAGTCGCTGGCGACCCAGACGCTGGTGATCTTCGTCATTCGCACGGCCGGGCGCCCCTGGGCCAGCCCGCCCAGCGCGGCGTTGGCCGGCACCGTAGGCGCGGGCCTCGGCATCGGCGCGCTCTTGCCCTTCACACCGCTAGCGCCGTGGCTGGGCTTCACCCCGCTGCCCCCGCTCTTCTTCACAGTCATCGCGGCGATGGTGGTGGCCTACCTCGGCGCGGTGGAGCTCGTGAAGCGTCACCTCTATGCTCGCGACGTGCCGTGAGGTAGCCCTGACCGACTGCCGTCGTCGCCGCTAGGGGTGGACCAGGTCGGCCATCGTGACGGTGAGCGCCTCCAGCTTCCCGCGCCCGCCAACGCACTCGGCGGTGACGAAGTCACCGGGCGCGATGTCCGCGGCCTCGAGCTCCACCTCGAGGAAGTCACCGGCGAAGCGCTCGGGGACGTCGACCCGGATGAAGACGTTGAAGCGGGTCGATGGTGTCAGGCCGATCGTGCGGCGCGTGACAACCGTCTCTCCCTGCCCGGCACGCCAGGGACCGACCTCGTCGATGACCAGCACGCCTTCCACCGGATCGAGCTCCACGACCGTCCCGGAATGTCGCGTCGGGCCGGCCGCGGACAGCGAGCCACCCGGCAGGAGCCCGAGCCCGGCCACGAGCAGTGTCCACACGAGTAAGGATCGGCGACGCATCACGATTCTCCTATTCCATGGAGGGTACGCGCTCTTCCTTCTTGTCCGGCACTTCCGTGAGGGTGGCCTCCGTGAGGAGCAGCAGGCTCGCCGCCGACACGGCGTTCTCCAGCGCGATCCGCACCACCTTGGTGGGATCGATGATCCCGGCCTCCACCAGATCGACGTACTCGCGCCGGGCGGCATCGAACCCGCGGCTGCCGGTCCCCTTCCGCATTTCGTTGACCACCACGCCACCGTCGGCCGAAGAGTTTTCGGCGATCTGGCGGGTGGGGGCCTCCAGGGCCCGCTTGAGGATGATGAGCCCGGTGCGCTCGTCGCCCTCGCACTTGGCTTCTTCGCGCTCCACCGCCTCGATGGCCCGGAGCAAGGCCAGGCCGCCGCCGGGGACGATGCCCTCGGCCACGGCCGCCTTGGTGGCGCTGATGGCGTCGTCCAGCGCCTCCTTCCGGCTCTTCATCTCCGCCTCTGAGGGAGCGCCGACCCGAATCACCGCCACCCCGCCCGACAGTTTGGCCAGGCGCTCCTGCAGCTTCTCACGGTCGTAGTCGCTGGTGGCCTTCTCGATCTGCTGGCGGATCTGCTGCTTGCGACCTTCGATCGCCTTCTTGTCCCCGGCTCCGCCGATGATGGTCGTGGTCTCGCGGTTCACCACGACCCGCTGGGTCCGCCCCAGCTGGTTGAGGTCGACGTTCTCGAAGCGGATGCCGATCTCCTCGCTGATGACTCGCCCCCCGGTGAGCACGGCGATGTCCTCGAGCATCTCCTTGCGCCGGTCGCCGAACCCCGGCGCTTTCACCGCCACGCACCGCAACGTTCCCCGCAGCTTGTTCACCACCAGCGTGGCCAGGGCCTCGCCCTCGATGTCCTCGGCGATGAAGAACACCGCCACCCCCGCCCGGGCCGCTTGCTCGAGGAGCGGGAGCAGGTCCTTCATCACGCCGATCTTGCGATCGGTGAGCAGGATGTGGGGATCCTCCAGGACGGCCTCCATCTTGTCCGCATCGGTGATGAAGTACGGCGACACGTAGCCGCGGTCGAACTGCAGCCCCTCGACGACCTCCAGCTGGGTCTCGGTGGTCTTGGACTCTTCGACGGAGATCACGCCCTCGTTGCCCACCTTCTCCATGGCCTCGGCCACCAGCTCCCCGATGGCGGGGTCGTTGTGGGCCGAGATGGTGGCCACCTGGGCCTTCTCCAGGCGGCTCTTCACCGGGCGCGACTGCGAGCGTAGCGCCTCCACGGCCGCCCGCATGCCGCGGTCCAGCCCTCGCTTCAGATCGATGGCGCTGGCCCCCGCGACGACGTTCCGCACTCCTTCGGCGAAAATGGCGTGGGCCAGGAGGGTCGCCGTGCTGGTACCGTCGCCGACGGCATCGCCGGTGCGCTCGGCCGCCTGCCGGATCATTTGAACGCCGAGCTGCTCGGCCGCATCCTCCAGCTCCATTTCCTTGGCGATGGTGACGCCGTCGTTGCACACGATCGGCGGGCCGAATCGCTTCTGGATCAGGACGCACTTGGACCGGGGGCCCAGCGTGACTCGAATCGCGTCGGCCAGGGCCGCGGCTCCCCGGAGCACCTTCTCCCGGGCGTCGGACCGGAACAGCACTATCTTGTGGGCCATCACATGCTCCTCATCACGCCGTGCGGCGCAGTTGACAGGTGACGTACGGGTTGCCCAGCGCCGAGACGATCCGCCGCGTCATCTCTCGTCGGGGCTGCTTGAAGACGGAGTGCACCGCGGCGACGACGAGGTCGAGCTGGGCCAGCACCTCGTCCGGATAATCGAGCCGCCCGTCGGGCAGGATGTCGCACTCGCTGCCGGCCAGCACCCTGATCGACGGATGTTGCTCCTGAACGGCGCGGATCTTCTTGACGTGGGCCGCGAGCTCGTTGGCGTCGAGGCCTCCCGCCACCCGGGCCGAGGGGCTGTGATCGCAGACGGCGACGTAGTCGTACCCGCGCTTGACGGCCGCCGCCACCAGCGCCTCGATCGGGTGGCTGCCATCGGAGGCATTGGTGTGGCAGTGCAGATCGCCCCGGATGTCGTCGCCGGACAGCAACGTGGGGAGCCGACCCTCGAGCGCGGCCTCGATCTCACCCTGGTCCTCGCGCAGCTCGGGCGGAATCCAGGGCAGGCCGACGGCTTCGTACACCTCTTCCTCGGTGGCTCCCGCGATGCGCCGTCCCGACGCGGCCCGGAAGACGCCGTACTCGGAGATCTTCAAGCCCCGCTTGGCGGCCATGTCCCGGATGCGGATGTTGTGCTGCTTGGAGCCGGTGAAGTACGCCAGGGCCGCCCCGAAGCATTCGGGCTCGACGACGCGAAGATCGACCTGGATGCCATCGCGATGGCGGATGGAAGCCTTGGTCGAGCCCCGCTCCAGCACCTCGGCCACCTGGGGCAGGGCGCCGAAAGCCCGCATCACACCCGCCGGGCGAGCCGAGGTGACCTGGCCCCCGCGCACCAGGGCGATGCCCTTGAGGATGTTGGCCTCGGTCTTCGCCTGGATGCCGTGACGGCCGCGCAGGCGGCCGGCCCGGGCGAGCTTTTCCAGTCGCTCGAGTGTCGTGATGCCTTCTTCGCCGTAGAGCAGCCTGGCGGTCTTGGGCCCGATCCCGGGGACGTTCATGAGCGCCACGACACCCGGCGGGATGCCCTTGCGCGCGGCCTCCACCTCCTTGATCCGTCCGGTCTTGAGGTATTCGGTGATCTTCCCCGCCAGATCCTCACCGATCCCGGGAATCTCCTCGAGGCGTCCCTGGCGAGCGAATGCCTCGACGTCCTCGCTCAGCGACTCGAGATTGCGGGCGGCCCGCCGGTAGGCACGGATGCGGAACGGATTCTCGCCCTTGAGCTCGAGCACGTCGGCCATCAGATCGAACAGCCTGGCCAGGGCAAAATTCTTCATCGCCCCATACGGTGCAGGGCCGATGCCAGGGATTTCCCTTCGGGAAATCAACCTCTTGACGCGAGCGTTGTGGGCGCGCCAATGCCCCAGGTGGGGCGCGAGCGCCCCGCCGATTCCTGTCGGGTGGCGCCGCTAGCCGCGCTCACTCGCCGAAAACCCAGCGCCGCCGGGCCCGCGGGCCGTAACTCAACGCGAACCGGCTCATCGCCACGTCGCGAATGACGGCCACCGCTTCGGATGGCGAGTCGGTGACCAGCAGGCGATTGACGTCGTCGGGATCGATCGTGCCCTCGCCGAGCAGCCGTCCGGTTATGAAGTCGACGAGAGGACGCCAGAACTCCACGCCCATCAGCACGATCGGAAACTCGCGAATCTTTCCCGTCTGGATGAGCGTGACGGTCTCGAAGACTTCGTCGAGCGTCCCGAATCCGCCGGGCAGGGCGACGAAGGCGTAGGAGTACTTGACGAGCATCACCTTGCGGACGAAGAAGTGGCGGAAGGTGATCCACCGGTCGAGAAAGGGGTTCGGTGCTTGCTCCACCGGAAGCTCGATGTTGCACCCGATCGAGCGTCCACCCGCTTCCCGCGCACCCCGGTTGGCGGCCTCCATCACACCCGGTCCGCCACCGGTCATCACGGTGAAGCCGGCACGGGCCAGGCCCGCACCCACCTCCTGGGCCATCCGATAGTAGCGGTGCTCGGTGCCGAATCGGGCCGATCCGAACACGGTCACGCACGGGCCGACGAAGTGCAGGGCCCGGAAGCCGCGCATGAACTCTGCGAAGATCCCAAGGGCCCGGCCGAGCTCGAACCTTCTCGGCTGAGGGCCCGAGAGGAACCGCGCAACATCGGCGGTCGCCGGATCCTCGCGCCAGGTCGAGCCGGCGGACGCCACGCTACCAGAGGTAATTGTCGGGATCGATGCCGCGCACGGCGGGCAGTGTCGCCGCCAGGGCCTTGAGCACGTCGCGCTCGGTCACGATGCCGACCAGACGCTCCCGCTCGACGACCGGCAGGCTGCTGATTCGGCCCTCGAACATCAGGGCCGCCGCCCGGGCCATGGGCGCCTCGGGCCCGATGGTGACCGCGTCCCAGGTCATGGCATCACGCACGCGCAGGTTTGCCAGCGCGGAGCCGAGCCCCCGCAACCGTCTCTGGGCGGCGCCCGACAGGTGCTCGGCCAGGGCGGGGGCCAGCAAGGTGCTGCGAAGATCGCGATCAGTGATCATGCCGATGAGACGGCCGGACTCGTCCACCACGGGCAGGTGGCGGACCTCCCGCTCTCGCATGACGGCGGCGGCCGTCTCCAGCGGCGCCTCCGGATCGATCGTGATCGGATCTTTCGTCATCACATCGCGCACCCAAGTCTTCATCGTGTCCTCCGCCCGGGTAATCAGGATTGGATGTGCAAGGCGGCGGCCAAGGCTCCGCCGGTCCAGCTGCCAATGCCAACAGGCGCTTGGGCCCCCGGCCCGGCCGCCCCGGGCTGCGACGATGCCGCCTCAGTGGGGCGGAAACGGGACACCTCCGGCAGACAGCCGCCAACCCAACGCCGTGTCGGCGCTGACTTTCCGGTTGGCAGGGGCCCTGCACCATTACGCTGCTAGATGTCTTTTCATCGTATCGCCCGGGCAGTTCTCACGCTTGCCGTGACGCCCGGCCTCACATTCGGCCAGGCGACCTGCGTGTGGGCCGAGCCCCCCGCCCTGGCGTCACCGGGGCCGCCGGCCAGCTTCGCCAGCCTGGTCGAGCGAGTCAAGGCGGCGGTCGTGAGCATCAGACTGCCGAGTCGGCTCGCCTTTTCGGCGCCAGCGGAGTCGTTCGGTGAGGAACAGCTGGAGGAGGGCCTCGACGACGCGCCGGTCGATGATCTCCTCGCCCCGCTGCTGGCCGCGCACGCCGGAGCGATGATCGGGGCCGGCGTCATCGTGGACGCGTCCGGCGCCACGCTGACGAACGGCCGCGTGGCCCTGGCGAACGCCGACCTCGAGGTCGTCATGCTCGACGGCAGCGCCGTGAAGGCCGAGATCGTGGGCATCGACGAGCGCACCGATCTCGCGCTCCTCAGGCTCGACCCGGCCCGGCGCCCGTTTCCTCATGTGCGACTCGGCGACTCGGACAGGGTCATCGTGGGCGAATGGGTCATCGCCATCGGAGCGCCCTACGGCCTGGAGGCGACGGTAACGGCCGGCATCATCAGCGCCACCGCACGGCAGCCGGGCTTCGGGCCCGAGACCGAATTCCTCCAGAGCGACGCCGCGATCAACGCCGGCAATGCCGGCGGTCCCCTGGTGAGCACGAAGGGCGAGGTGATCGGCATCGTGGCGGCCCTGGGCCGCGGCGACGGGGTCGGTTTCGCCGTTCCCTCGAACACGGCCAGCAAGGTCGCGGCTTCGCTCAGCGAGTGGGGCCGGGTGCGCCGGGCCTGGCTCGGCGTGACCGTGCAAGCGGTGACCGCCGAGCTGGCCCGGGGGTTTCGGCGCGCCGACACGCGTGGCGCCCTCGTCGCCGACGTCGAGCCCGGCGGGCCTGCGGCTGCGGCCGGTCTCCGGCCGGGCGACATCGTGCTGGACTTCGACGCCCGGCCGCTCGGAGACCGCCGTGACTTCGAGCGCGCTCTGGCCGGCGCCGCTCCCGCGCAGACCGTGCGCCTCGGTTTCTGGCGGAGCGGCCGCATCACCACTGTCTCGGTCGTTCTCGTCGAGGAGCCCGGTCCGCCGCGCCGGACACCGGGGCTCGGGTTGGCCGTGCGGCCGCTCGGACCCGGCCTCGGCGTGATCGTGATCGATGTCGACCCGCGGAGCCCGGCGGCCACCACGGGGGTGCACCGCGGTGACGTGATCCGCGAGATCGACCAGCAACCGGTCAGGAGCGTGGAAGATTACGAGCGGCTCACCCGGGCCCGGCGAAAGGAGAGGCCGCTGGTCCTCCGGCTCCAGCGCGGCGCCACCGCGCTCTACGTGGCCCTGACGCCCTCCCGCTGAGCACCCGGTGGGGGCCGACCTCTCGGCTGGCGCTCTTCGCGTCCTGCAGACGCGCTACCTGCGGCGGAACGCGGATCGCCGGGTCATCGAGACGCCGGCCGAGCTCTTCCACCGCGTGGCCCGCGCCGTCGCCCAGGCCGAGCTGCTGCTGGGGACGGCCCGCGAGGCCGACCGCTGGCAGGAGGCCTTCTACGGCCTGCTGACCTCGCTCGACTTCCTGCCCAACTCGCCGACGCTCATGAACGCCGGTACCCCCCTCGGACAGCTCAGCGCCTGCTTCGTCCTGCCCGTGGAGGACACCATGGAGTCCATCTTCGACGCCCTGCGCGCGATGGCGCTGCTGCAACGCTCGGCGGGCGGCACCGGCTTTTCGTTCTCGCGGCTGCGGCCCCGGGGAGACGTGGTGGCCTCGACCGGGGGAGAGGCCTCGGGACCGGTGTCCTTCATGCGAGTCTTCGATTGCGCCACCCAGTACGTCAAGCTGGGGGGCCGGCGCCGCGGAGCCAACATGGGCGTCCTGCGCGTGGATCACCCCGACATTTTCGAGTTCGTGGAGGCCAAGCTCGACGGCACGAGCCTGGCCAACTTCAACCTCTCGGTGGGGGTGACCGACCGGTTCATGGAGGCGGTGACGACCGGGGAATCCTACGAGCTGGTTCACCCGGGAAGGCGGCGCCCCATCGGCCGACTGCGAGCCCGCGAGGTCTTCGACCGCATCGTGGCGGCAGCCTGGCAGACCGGGGATCCCGGGCTCCTGTACCTCGACGCGATCAACCGGGCCAAC
>DATIAY010000140.1:0-10810 GCA_035457825.1 Candidatus Methylomirabilota bacterium | reverse complement strand
GGCGTCTCGGTTCTGTTGATCGAGCAGAACGTCGTGAAAGGGCTGGAGATCGCCGAACGAGCCTACGTCCTCGAGGAGGGGCGCATCCTCACCGAGGGACGGCCAGCCGAGCTCCTGACCCGGTCGCACCTCCGCCAGGCCTATCTCGGAGAGGCGTGAAGGCAGCGATGGGGTAAAATTCTCGGGCGCTCAATCGTTTCGGGGAGGAGTGACCATGACGACGCCGGCTGTGTTCAGCCACCTCGGGATTCACGTGACCGATCTGCCCCGCATGGAGGATTTCTACACGCGCGTGCTCGGCCTGCTCGTCAGCGACAAGGGGTCGCTGCGGGACGGCCCCACCCTCGTCTTCCTGTCGCGCGATCCCGATCAGCACCACCAGATCGTCCTGGTGACGGGCCGGCCCCCCGGCGTCGACAACCACGTGGTCAACCAGATCTCCTTCAAGGTCCCCACGCTCGCCGAGCTCAAGTCCATGTACGCCCGGATGCGGGCGGAGGGCGTCAAGGAGTTTCGCATCGTCACCCACGGCAACGCCTGGTCGGTGTACTTCCCGGATCCCGAGGGCAACCGGGTCGAGCTCTTCGTCGATACTCCCTGGCACACGCCGCAGCCCTTTGCCGAGCCCTTCGACATCGAGGCGCCGGTGGAGACCATCATGGCCAAGACCGAGGCCATCTGCCGGAGCCGTCCGGGGTTCGTGTCCCGCGCCGACTGGCGGGAGCTGCAGGTGGAACGGATGGGAGCGACCAATGACCGCTGAGCCGGTTCGCGTTGCGGCCATCGGTGTCGGAGGCTGGGGTCGCACCCTCGCCGACGCCGCCGCCAAGGGGACCGGGCTCACCTACGTGGCCTGCACCAGCCGTTCCCCCGAGAACCGTGCGGCCTTCGCCAAGGCCTATGGGTGCCGCGACCTGCCCAGCCTCGAGGCGGTCCTGGCCGAACCCGCGGTCGAAGGGGTCGTCATCACCACGCTGCACTCCGCGCACGCCGAGCAGATCGTCGCCGCCGGCAAGAGCGGCAAGCACGTGTTCGTGGAGAAGCCGTTCACGCTCACGCTCGCCGATGCCCGGCGCGCCGCCGACACGTGCCGCCGGGCGGGCGTCGTCCTGGCCGTGGGTCATCAGCGGCGCCGGATGCCGGCCAGCCGGGCCCTCAAGCGTCTCATCGACGAGGGAGTCCTGGGACGGGTGGTCCAGATCGAGGGCAACTTCTCGGCCGACATCGGGTTCTCGTTCAAACCCGGCGCCTGGCGTCTCGTCCGTGCGGAGACGCCGGGGGGCTCCATGACGAACCTCGGGATCCACCACGTAGATAGCTACCAGTACTTGCTGGGCCCCATCGCCCGTGTGACGGCGTTCTCGCGGCGGGTGGCGCTCAAGGACGCCGAGATCGACGACACCACCTCCATCCTGTTCGAGTTCGCCTCGGGCAGCCTCGGGTATCTCGGCACGTCGTGGGTGCACGCCAACCGCGGATCGACCATGACGTTGCACGGCACGGAGGCCCAGGCCTGGCTCGAGGCGGACGGCGCCCGGCTGGTCCTGGCCCGCCGGGGCCAGCGGGAGCGCACCGAAGTGCCCCTCACGCCGGTCGACCCCATCGTCGAGGAGCTGGCCGAGTTCGCGCGCTGCGTGCGAGAGGGCACCAAGCCGGAGACCGATGGTGAGGTGGGCGTGGCCAACATCGCGGTGCTGGAGGCGATCGTCCGGTCGTCCGACACCGGGCGCGCGGTGGACGTCGCGCCGTCCTCAGCTAGGTGATCAGCCCGTAGAACCTCCCGGCGTTCTCGCAGGTGATCTTGTGGACGACGTCGGGGGGCAGGTGCCCGAACTGCTCGAGGATGTACTTCGATGATTCGGGCCAGACGCCGTCGGGGTGCGGGTAGTCGGAGCCCCACATCAGCGTCTCCACGCCGATGTCGTCGATGAGCTTGGTGCCGATCCGGTCGAACTGGAAGGTCGCCTTGCACTGCCGGCGCCAGTAGTCGCTGGGCTTCATCGTGAGACCGAGGTCCCGGAAGCGGTCCTCCCACTCGAAGTCCATCCGATCCAGCGCGTAGGGTAGCCAGCCGATCCCGCTCTCGCCGAACGACAGGCGGATGTTCGGATAGCGCTCGAGGACCGCGCTGCCTATGACGGCGGCGACGATGTTGATGAGGTTCATCTGGAAGCCGGCCACGCTGGTGAAGAACGCCGCGCGCCGGGTCAGCCCCTTCTGCTGGTCCATCTTGTCCCGGGGCAGGGAGGGAAACGTGTGGAAGTGCAGGGGCAGGTTCACCTC
Organism: Candidatus Methylomirabilota bacterium; assembly: GCA_035457825.1. GTDB lineage: Bacteria > Methylomirabilota > Methylomirabilia > Rokubacteriales > CSP1-6 > 40CM-4-69-5. Next base: position 8,527 of record DATIAY010000140.1, on the reverse strand, counting down.
GTTCACGGCTTGCCACAACGGCTCCCACACGGGATGCCACATGGGCTCCATGTCCCAGGAGCAGGAGAGCTCCATCCCGCGCAGCCCGAGTGCGGCCACCCGGTGGATTTCCTTGACGGCGCCGGGAATGTCGCCATAGGGCAGGCAGGCCAGCCCGATAGAGCGGTCGGGATGGTGGCCGCAGAAGTCCACGAGCCAGTCGTTGTAGATGCGGAACATCTCGGTGGCCGCCTCGTGGTCGCGCAAACGCGTGGCCGCCCCCAGGATGCCGAAGATCACCTCGGCCTGAACACCGTCGCGGTCCATGTCCTGAACCCGGCGATCGGGGTCAGTGGGACGGCGGATGCCCTTGCGGCCGTCCTCGTAGAGCCCGGTGGCGGCCATGATATCGACCCGGCGGTTCTGGCCGGGCACGACCTTGTTTCCGACCGAGCCCACCGCGCACGCGAAACCAAGGGAGGGGACGGTCTTCGTCGTCCAGTAGGGTCCCTCGGGTCCCTCGACCACGTACGGCATCCGGTCCTTCATGGCCGGGGAGGCGTTGGACGTGAAGAGATCGGGCGGCAGCCAGGGAAGATCGATGTGGCAGTCAGCCGAGATCCTCGAATAGCGCATGTCGCCTCCGCCGATGGTCTGATGCGTCCGCCGGTTGACAGAGTACCCAAGAGCGATCACATTCTTCAAGCGGTTGGTCGACGACGAAGCGGACAGGAGCGCTCATGGCCATCATTCCCAAGGCGCTGCACGAGCACATCAACACCGCCTTCCCTGCCAACGTCTGCCTGGTCGGCACCGTGTTGCCGAACGGCTTCGCCCAGGTGAGTCCGCGCGGCAGCACCATGGTGTTCGACGACGAGCATCTGGCCCTGTGGGAGCGGGGCAAGGGCTCCACGAACGCCAACCTCAAGGACGGCACCAGAGTCACCGTGTTCTTGAGAAAGCCGCAACTCCGGGAGAGCGGGCTCCTGCCCAAGGGCGGGGTCGCGCGCTTCTACGGGACGGCAAAGCTCCACAAGTCGGGCCCGGTGTACGAGGAGATCTGGACACGGCTCATCCAGCCGGAGAAGGATCGCGACCCCGACAAGAAGGGTTTCGGGGTGCTCATCCAGGTCGAGCGGGCCGAGGACCTGGACGGCCGGGCTCTCGACCTCAAGTAGCCCACACGCTGGCGCCACCGAAGCGGCTCTGCCAGCGGGGAATGACCTCCCGGTTATAGACGTTGTCAGGCACGTCGCCGCGCAGGGCGGTGAGGACCGAGTCCGTCGCCCAGCGGATACCGGGGCCCAGCCCGCTGCCCACGTTGTTGGAGACGTTGTGCGGGGAGAGGAGAACCTTGTCCCCGAGATTGCGCAGAGGGCTGTCCGACGACAGCGGCTCCTGCTCGAAGACGTCGAGCGCGGCCCCGGCGATCTGTCCCCGCAGCAGGGCCTCGATGAGGGCCGGCTCCTGCACGCAGGGCCCCCGGGACGTGTTGATGAAGATGGCGGTGGGCTTCATGAGCGCCAGCTGGGGGGCGCTGATCATGTGGCGGGTCTCCCGGGTCAAGACCACGTGCAGGCTCACCACGTCGGACTCACGCAGCAGCGTGGCCAGATCCACGCGGGTCACGCCGTGCTGGGCGAACTTGGCGTCGGGCACGTAGGGGTCGGTGGCCAGGATTTTCACGTTCCAGGGGCGCAGCAGGGTGGCCACGCGGCTTCCGATTCGGCCAAGACCGATCAGCCCGATGGTGAGGCCCGCGTAGCCGTCGGCGCGGGCGCCGACGTAGGTCCCCTGCAGCTTGGGGTCTCGCCATCCCCCCGCCTTGAGGTGCCGGTCCCGCTCGCGCGACTTCTTGAGCAGGGTGAGCATGGCCGTGACGGTGCCCTCGGCCACGCCGCCCCAGTTCGATTCGGTCGGGCTGTGCGTCACCAGAATTCCCAGCTCCGTGGCCGCCTCGACATCTACGTCGTCGACGCCGATCGTGTACTTGGCGACGATGCGCAGCCGATCCGAGGACTTCATGATGGCGCGGCTGATGGGCGTGCACCGGATGGATGTCCCCACCAGGGCATCGCACCCGGCGGCCAGGGCAGCGATCTCGGCTTCGTTGCTGCCCTGGGGGGTGTCCCAGGCGGGCTTGCCCATGATCAGCTCGCACCGCTGATCTTGCAGTCGCTTGTGACTCTCCCCCGACTCATCGGCGGGCGCAAAGACGAAGATCTTGGCTGCGTTCATGGCCGTCGGCATCCTCCTGGGCGAAGCGATGGAGCCCGATGGTCCGGCGCGCGCCTGGACTTGTCAAGGCGCGTGACGGGAGCCATCTTGACTTGGCTGCGTCAGGCGCTTAGCGTCTCGGTCACCGACGCAGTCCCCCGAGACAGGAAGGAGCCGTGCAATGGCTGCAAAGAAGAAGGCCGCCAGGAAGGCGGCCGCCAAGAAGATGGCCGCCAAGAAGATGACCGCCAGGAAGGCCACGAAGCCGCAGCCAACGACGAAGACCGCGGGCGCGATCAAGGCCGGGGGCGGCCGCTATACGTTCGACTTCGCCGAACTGACCACGATCGACGCCGGCCCCGGCTACTCGACATCCCATGGGCCCGTCGTCGAGGGTGAGCGTATCCAGATCGGGCTGATGCGCATGCCCCGGGGCACCGGCAGTCGGCCCCACAGCCATCCCAACGAGCAGTGGATCTACGTCATGCAGGGCACGCTGGAGAGCGAGGTGGCCGGCGTGAGGTCCCGCGGGAACGTCGGCTCCCTGATCTACATCCCGGCCAATGCCGTGCATTCGGCCCTGGCGACTCTGGAGGCCGATGTCGTCTTCCTCACCGCCAAGGACATGTCACACGGGATCGCCGGGAGAGCCACCGACGGGACGGCCTCGGGGCCGGCCTACGCCGAGGGATTCGCGCCGCAGCGATAGTCGTTGATCGGGACGGGAGGCACCACATGCCGGTATTCAGGTGGAGCGAGCTGGAGGAGAAGGTCCTCTACCCCGATCACAGCCCGGCCACGGGCTCGGTGCTCCGGGGCGAGAAGATCGCGGTGGCGCGGGTTCGCTATCCGGCCGGCAGCAAGGTGCCGCCGCACGCCAGTCGCCGCGAGCAGATCCACTCGATCGTGCGCGGCCAGGCGACGTATCGGGTGAACGGCCAGGAAAAGCTCGTCGGCCCGGGCGAGGTCGTGCTCATCCGCCCCAACACCGAGCACGCGGTCGAGATCCTCCAGGACCTGGAAGTGATCGGCTTCCAGGATGTGGGACCGCTGGCCGATGTCGAGCCCGGGCGCGGTTCGGGCCCCGTCTTCTTCAAGTGGGACGAGATGGAGTCGGACTTCATCACGCCGAAGTACTCCTCGGGTCGGGGGCCCACGATCACCGGCGAGCGGATCGAGGTGGCGTTCATGTTCTATCCGGCCGGCACCGAAGGCAAGCCCCACGCGCACCCCAACGAGCAGATCCAGGTCGCGCTCCAGGGCAAGGTCCGCGGTGTCATCGGCGGCGAGGAGCACGTGATCGAAGCCGGCGGCGGCGTGCTGTTCCCCTCGAACGTGGAGCACGGGATCAAGATCCTGGAGGACTACACCGTCATCAACTGCAAGGACATCGTTCCCGGCTGGAGCGTCTATCACGCGCGCTGGGAACGTGAGCCGGCGCGGTCCTAGGAGGACCGGATGAACATTCTCGATCTGCGGGGATCGCTGAAGTTCTCACCCGACCACCACGTCTACACGACCCTGGCCGATACTCCATACTGCTCGATCAGCGTGGTCGGGTGGGAGGCGGGCCAGACCTCCCCCATCCACTCCCACCCTACGGCCGACGAGATCTACCACATCCTCGAGGGCGAAGGGCTGTTCAACGACGGGAAGAGAGAGCTGAAGCTGGGGCCGGGGGCCACCGTGATCTTCCCCGCCGGCGAGGTGCATCGGGTCCAGTGCCTTACGCGGATGGTGCTGTATCGCGTGCAGGCGGGGCGCGACCGCCATCCGGAATCGGTGAAGGCCTGGCCGGGCAAGGAGGGCAAGTGATGGCCGGATCGATCGACCGTCGGGCGTTCCTCCGGCGCGCGGGGATGGCCGCCACCGCCGTCATGGGGGCCGCGCCGCTCCTGACGTCCCGGGCCGCCGCCCAGAGCGATCGCCTGGTAGTGGCGGTCGGGCAGTGGGGCACGGAGACGCCCTTCGCCTGGCGCAGCGTTCAGGCCGAGAAGCCCCTGTGGGACTGCGTCTACGATCCGCTCATCCTGCGCGATGTGAAGACGTGGGAGTATCGTCCCGGCCTGGCCACGGAGTGGAAGCCCTCGAACGAGATGCGGACGTGGACCTTCAAGCTCCGCCCGGGCGTGAAGTTCCACGAGAACTGGGGGGAGCTGACCGCCGAGGACGTCAAGTTCACCGTGGAGCAGAGCCACCGCCCCGATGCGTTGGGGGGCTCGGCCTACTTCTTCCGCACCCACCTCGACCGGATCGAGACCCCCGACAAGCTCACGGTCGTGATGCACTTCAAGAGCCGGCAGTGGATCGTGCCGTCGCTCTTCACCCAGTACGTCGGCTACCAGAACACCATCTCCAAGAAGTACTTCGAGTCCGTGGGCGAGCAGAAGGCGGCCGCCCATCCCATCGGCACCGGGCCCTACCGCCACGTGGAGGGCAAGCAGGGCGACTACCATCGCTTCGAGGCCGTCGCCAACCACTGGCGGAAGACGCCGGCGTTCAGGGAGCTGGTCATCCGCCGCATCCCCGAGCCGGCCACGCGCCTGGCCGGCCTGCGCGCGGGCGAGATCGACATCGCCCAGGTCTTCGGCGACTTCCTGGAGCAAGCCCAGCGGGCGGGACTGCGCGTTCACGAGTCGTCGAACGCGGCGCAGTACTGGGTGATCCTGACCGGGCAGACGACGCCGAACCGGGAGGATTTCTGCCCGCAGTGCCCGTGGGGCGGCGACCAGAAGGATCCCAAGAGCTGGGAGAACGCCCGCAAGGTGCGACTGGCGCTGAACCTGGCCGTCGACAAGAAGGCCATCTATAGCGGACTCTGGAAGGGGCGCGGCGGGGAGACGCCGTTCTCCTATTACTACTACCCGTTCAACAAAGGCTACAGCACCGACTGGAAGATCCCGCCTTACGATCCCGAGCGGGCCAAGAGGCTCCTGGCCGAGGCCGGGCATGCCGGCGGGTTCGAGGTGAAGGTGAACCCCTACGTGCAGCTCGTCGCGCAGGACGGTCCGGACGTCATGGAGGCCGTGGCCCTCGACTGGGAGAAGGTCGGCCTCAAGGTCAAGCGGGTACCCGAGGCGGCCAGCAGCTACGGCCCGAAGATCCGCTTGCGCAAGACGGACAAACGGTTCTCGGTGTACGGCTCGCCGCCCTACGACGAGCCGCTGGCCGGCTGGGAGCGGGTGATCCACTCCAAGGCCGCGTTCAATCTGTTGCTCGACGGCGTGTTCGACGAGGAGATCGATGCCGGCATGCGAGAGTTCGACGCCGAGAGGCGCTTGAAGCTGACGCGCGACCTCGGCCAGAGGCTCTACGACGGCTACCACGGCGTCATGCTCGGCATGAAGTCGCTGACCTGGGCGGTGACGAAGAAGGTCGGTGGCTGGCAGACGCTCGCCTACGTCCCGGCCGAGACCAACTACGAGCACGTGAGCCGGAGCGGTTGATCGGCTCGTAGGGCCCCGTGCAACGTTACATTCTCGGGCGCCTGGCGCAGTCCCTCGTCTCGATGCTCGTGGTCTCGCTGGTGGTGTTCACGCTCGTCCGCCTGTCCGGCGATCCGATCCAGATCATGGCCCCGCCGGAGGCCTCGGACGCCGACATCGCGATGATGCGAGCCTACCTGGGGCTGGATCGCCCCTGGCCGGTGCAGTACTGGACCTTCATCAGCCACGCGGTCCAGGGTGACTTCGGCACGTCGGTCCGCTTCCGGCGTCCGGCCATGGAGCTCATCGCCGAGCGCTACCTGGCTACCCTGGAGCTGGGCGGCCTGGCCGTCCTCATCGTGGTCGCCATGGCCCTGCCCGTCGGCGTCTACGCCGCCGTGCGGCGGGGGACGCCGCTGGACTATCTCGCGCGCGGCTTCGCCGCGTTGGGCCAGGCGATGCCGCCCTTCTGGCTGGGCCTGCTCCTCGTGCTGATCTTCGGCGTGCTGCTCCATCTGCTGCCCACCTCGGGGCGAGGCACGCCACTGCACGTCATCCTGCCCGGGATCACGCTCGGGTGGTTCGCCGTGGCCGGCCTCATGCGTCTCACGCGCTCGGCCATGCTCGACGTGCTGGGCAGCGAGTACGTGAAGCTGGCTCGCATCAAGGGACTGCCCGAGTGGCAGGTGGTCTGGAAGCACGCCTTCAAGAACGCCGCCCTGCCGATAGTGACCTTCGCCGCCCTGCTCTTCGTCGCGCTGCTCAACGGCTCGATCATCACCGAGACGGTGTTCAGCTGGCCCGGGCTGGGCCTGCTCGTCATCGAGGCGGTGGATTCTCGGGACTATCCCATCGTGCAGGCCGTGGTCATGTGCCTGTCCGCCATGTACATCGGGGTCAATCTGCTGGTGGATGTTCTCTACGCGTACCTGAATCCGAGGATCCGGTACTCGTCGTGACGATCCGATGATCCGTTCATGAGCTCGGCTGCCGTCGAGCCCATCGAGGTTGCCCCGCGCCGCCGGGACCGGCGCTGGCCGCCGCTGCTGCCCCTGGCCATCGTCGGCGCGCTGGTGTTCTGCGCCCTCTTCGCGCCGCTGCTCAGCCCGCACTCGCCGCTGCAAGGCTCGCTGGGCGAGCGGCTGACCCCGCCCATCGGGATGGAGGGGGCCAAGCCCGGGCACCCGCTGGGCACCGACCGGCACGGCCGCGACACGCTGAGCCGGCTGCTCTACGGCGCGCGCATTTCGCTCAGCGTGTCGGTGGTGGGCATCACGCTCACCGGGGCGCTGGGCGCCTTCATCGGCCTGCTGGCCGGCTTCGTGGGCGGCTGGCTGGAGACGGTGCTCATGCGGCTGGTCGACATCTCGCTGTCGCTGCCCGGCATCCTGATCGCCGTGCTGCTCTCGGTGGTGTTCGAGCCGTCCTTCACCAACGTGATCATCGTCGTGGTCTTTCTCCTGTGGCCGAGCTACGCCCGGCTGACTCGCGGCGAAACGCTGAGCATCAAGCACCAGGAGTTCGTGGCCCTGGCCCGCGTGGCCGGTTGCTCGGGCCTGACCATCATGTTCCGCCACATCGTTCCCAACCTGGTCCCCTCGATCCTGGTCCTGGCCACGCTGCACGTGGGCTTCGTCATCGTGCTGGAAGCGGCGCTCAGCTTCCTGGGCGTCGGCATCCCGCCGCCTACCCCCTCGTGGGGCGTCATGGTGTCCGACGGCCGGGGCCTGATCGAGCAGGCCTGGTGGGTCTCCATCCTGCCGGGCATCGCCATCCTGGTCACCGTGCTCTCGCTGAACATCCTCGGCGACTGGGTGCGCGACCGGCTCGACCCCAAGCTGCGCCAGGTCTAGGAGCGCGGCCATGAAGCGGAGCACCACCGCGATCCTCACCACGCATACGGGAAGCCTGCCCCGGCCCCCAGACCTGATTGCGCTGCTGCGGGATCGCGAGGAAGGCCGGTTGCCCGACGGGGCGGTATTGCAGGCCCGGGTGCGGTCGGCCGTGCTGGACGTGGTCCGCAAGCAGGCCGAGACCGGCCTGTCGGTCATCAACGACGGCGAGCAGGGGAGGGCCGATTACACCATCTACGTGAAGGACCGGCTGACCGGTTACGAAGGAGAGAGCACACCCTGGCCCAACCCGGATGCCGAGGAGTTTCCCGAGTGGACCGAGATGGCCAGGCAGTTCGCTCCCCCATTCCAGAAGCGACCGGCCTGCACCGGCCCCATCACCTGGAAGGACTGGCCGGCGGTGGAGCGGGACATCGAGACCCTCAGGGTGGCGACCGCGGGAACGGGGGTGGAGGTCTTCATGACCTCCCCCTCGCCCGGCCAGATCGGGCGCTTTCTCCAGAATCGGTACTATCCCAGCGACGAGGTCTACCTCTCCACGCTGGCCGACGTCATGAAGCGCGAGTACCAGGCCATCGTGCGCGCCGGCTTCATCCTGCAGCTCGACTGTCCGGATCTGGCGCTGGGCCGCCACACCCAGTTCGCCCACCTGAGCCTGGCCGAGTTCCGCAAGGTGGCCGCGATGCACGTAGAGGTTCTCAATCACGCCGTGGCCGACATCCCGGCCGACCGCATGCGCATGCACATCTGCTGGGCCAGCACGGGCGGTCCCCACCACCGGGACGTGCCGCTCAAAGACATCGTGGACATCGTGATCCAGGGGCGCCCCCAGGGGCTCGTGTTCGCCGGGGCCAATCCCCGCCACGAGCACGAGTGGAAGGTGTGGCAGGACGTGAAGCTGCCCGCGGGCAAGGTGCTCGTCCCCGGGGTGATCGACACCACCACCAACTTCATCGAGCACCCCGAGTTGGTGGCCGAGCGAATCGGGCGGTACGCCCGGATCGTCGGGCGGGAGAACGTGATCGCCGGGTGTGACTGCGGCTTCGGCACCTT
>DATIAY010000139.1:0-17587 GCA_035457825.1 Candidatus Methylomirabilota bacterium | reverse complement strand
AACCAGGCCGCCATACCCTGGGGGTTCATGCCGAACGGGATGGTCGTAAACCACTCGAGCGCGGGTTCCTTGTCGGTCCAGTATTGCCCCGAGCCCATGAACGCCTCGATTGCGCCCTTGGACGTTGCGTCGAAGCACTCGAACGGCGGCATAATCTGGCCACCCGGGAAGACCTCGATCCGGAACCGACCGCCGCTCATCTCGTCGACGACCTTCGCCAGTCGCTGCACCGCACCGTGGAGCTGGTCGAGCACCGGGGGGTAGGCTGTGGACAGTCGCCACTGGACCTTCGGCTGGGCGATGACGTTGGGGGCGTCGGTAAGGGCAGCAGCGGCCCCCGCCGCTGCAGCTCCGGCGGCCGTGGTGAGGAACTGGCGTCGCTCGGTTGTCACGCCGCCCTCCTCACCCCGCCACGAGCTGATGGTAGGCGCCTTCGGCGACGTGGTCCCAAGGGCCCACCAGGGCCTGGAACTTCGTGAAGGACGCATGGACCTTTCGGGCCATGGGGGTCTTCTCGGATTCTTCCCGGATCACCCCGGCGGCCAGCTTCTTGAGATCGCGCAGCACCGGCGCCGGGAGTGGAAGCATCTCGACCTTGCCCTTGAACTCCGTCCTCAGTCGCGCCAGGGCAATCGCGTTCTTCGCGTTGTGCTCCGTGCGGCCATAGACGCTGGCGGCCACGGCAGCGTGATCGAGAGTCCGCTGCAGGTCAACCGGGAGGGCATCATACGCCTTCTTGTTGAAGCCGAAGTCGAGCGTCGTGCCGGGCTCGTGCCACCCCGGATAGTAGTAGTAGCGCGCGGTCTTGTGCAGGCCGATCTGCATGTCGTAGTGCGGCCCGACCCATTCGGCAGTGTCGATCACGCCTCGCTCCAGCGCGGCATAGATCTCGCCGCCCGGCGTGACGACCGTCGTGGCCCCCGCGCGGGCGTACACCTTGCCGCCGAGGTTGATGATCCTCATCTTGAGCCCCTTGAAATCGGCGGTCGTGTTGATCTTTTTTCTGAACCAGCCAGCCATCTGAGGGGCGTTGGCCATGGCGGGACGCGGCACGAGGTTGAAGGGAGCGTAGGCTTCTTCCATGAGCTTGAGCCCGTCGCCCTGGTAGTACCAGGCGGCCATACCCTGGGGATTCATGCCGAACGGGATGGTCGCGAACCACTCGAGCGCGGGCTCCTTGTCGTTCCAGTATTGCGGCGAGGCCATGAACGCCTCGATCGTGCCTTTCGAGGCGGCGTCGAAGCATTCGAACGGCGGCATGATCTGGCCACCGGGAAAGACCTCGATGCGGAACCGCCCGCCGGTCATCTCCTCGACGACTTTTCCCAGTCGCTGGGCCGCGCCCTGGAGCACGTCGAGCGCCGCGGTCCACCCCGTGGACATCCGCCACTGGACCTTCGGCTGGGCGATGACGTTGGGGGCCTCGGTGAGGGTGGCGGCCATCGCCGCCATCGCTCCGCCCGCCTTCGCAATGAACCTGCGTCGTCCGGTCATCACACACTCATACGCTGCCGAACCGATGGTAGGCGCCTTCGGCGACGTGATCCCAGGGACCCACCAGGGCCTGGAATTTCGTGAAGGACGCGTGCACCTTCCTGGCCATCGGGGTCTTCTCGGATTCTTCCCGGACCGCCTCGGCTGCCAGCTTCTTGAGATCGCGGAGCGCCACCGCCGGGAGCGGGAGAATCTCGACCTTGCCCTTGAACTCCGTCTTGAGCCGCTCGAGCGCGATCGCGTTCTTCTCGTGGAAGTCCGTGCCACTGTAGACCTGCACGGCCGCGGCGGCATGGTCGAGCGCCCGCCGCAGATCGACGGGAAGCGCGCCGTACGCCTTCTGGTTGAAGCCGAAGTCGACCATGGTGCCGGGCTCGTGCCAGCCCGGGTAGTAGTAGTAACGCGCGGTGTTGTGAAGCCCCAGCTTCATGTCGTCATGCGGCCCGACCCATTCGGCGGCGTCGATCACGCCCCGCTCGAGGGCGGCGTAGATCTCGGCGCCCGGGGTGAGGACCGCGGTGCCGCCCGCCTTGACGTAGACCCTGCCGCCGAGGCCCGTGCCAATGCGCATCTTGAGCCCCTTGTAGTCGCCAAGCGTATTCATCTTCTTCCTGAACCATCCGGCCATTTGCGGAGCCACCCCCGGACCCGGGCGCGGTACGAGGTTGAAGGCCCCGTACGTCTCCTCCCAGAGCTTGAGCCCGTCACCCTGGTAGAACCAGGCCAGCATGCCTTCGGGATTCATGCCGAACGGGACGGTCGAGAACCAGTCGACCGCCGGCTCCTTCGTGTGCGCCTTCCAGTAGTACGAACCGCCCATGAAGGCCTCGATCTTGCCCTGCGAGGCGGCGTCGAAGCAGTCGAACGGCGGCATGATCTGGCCGCCCGGGAAGACCTCAATGCGGAACCGCCCACCGCTCGTCTCCTCCACGATCTTCGCCAGACGCTCGGCCGCACGCGAGTGCACATCGAGCGCCGGGGGAAAGGCCGTGGACATCCGCCACTGGACTTTCGGCTGAGCGATGACGTTGGGGGCGTCGGCGAGAGCGACGGCAGCCATCGCAGCGCTGGCCGTCGTGAGGAAGCTGCGCCGGGGAGTGCTCATGCTGGTGACGGGGTATCGTACACCCTCGCCAGGACCGAGGGGAGGGCCGCCAGCGCCTCCCTCAGGCACTGGCGAACCCGGGCGATGTTGGCCTCCGCCTTCTCGGGGATTTCTCCGCGCGATACCCGGGCGATAAACTCCTCGCGAGTCGTTGTCATCAGTAACGAGGCGTTGATCTCGAGCTGGAGCGCATGGACGCGCCGGGCCTGAGGCTGACCGAACGTGGCCACGATATTACCACCGGCGTAGCCGTCGACGTTGTGATGCACCTCGAAGCCGTGGCGGGTGAAGATGGCCGCTACCGCCGCCGCCAGCTGCGTGGCACACGTGGTGGCGTGGCGGGTGCCGATGATCACCTGATGATCCTTCATCCGGCGGGGACTGCCGGTGTGGCCATCGAGGAGTATCGCGTACCCGTATGTCTCATGGAGCTGGCCGAGCAGGCGCTCCAGGGTCGCGTAATACGGGTCGTAGAGCGTCTGCAGGCGGTTTTCCAGGTCGCCGAGGCCGAGCGGGCGCGCGAAGATCGGGACGTCGCGCATGGTATGGGTGCGCACCACGCCCCGCCGGGAGCGCACCTCGCCGTCGTGGTGCTCGAAATCGTCACGGCGGCGATTGACGTCGACGAACATGCGCGAGAACGGCGTGGCCAGGACGGTGGCGCCGTGCTCGTGGAGGTCGCCGTAGAGATCGCCCACGAAGGTATCGGCGAACCCGTAGGCGAAGGTCTCGAACCAGGGCTCGCGGTAGTCGTCGCGGGTGATGTGGGGCAGGGGCCGGGTCCCGTAGTGCGGCACGCTGACCAGGATTGGCGAGCGCTTGTCGGCCACCGGGTGGCGAACGATCGGGAAGGTGCGCTCCATCGGGGCCGGGCGTCCGGCTACAGCGTGCCCACGACCTCGGCGGGCCAGGCGCGCGCATCGACGCGTGCGTGCCACTCCTTGATCCGGCCGTCCCCGCTGATCACCACCCCGACACGCTGCGCGCCCTTCTGGGGATCGACGTTGGCGCCGTAGGCGGTGCCGATCGTCCGGTCCGTGTCACAGATCAGCGGGAAGTTGAAGGCGAACTTCTCGGCGAACTTCTTGTTGTCGGCCGGGGTGTCGAAGGACACGCCGAGGATGACGGCGTTCTTCCGGTCGTACTCGGCCTTGAGGTCGCGGAACCCGCAACCCTCCGCCGTTCAACCGGGGGTATCGGCCTTGGGGAAGAACCAGAGCACGACCGTCTTGCCCTTGAAGTCCGAGAGCCTGACGGTGTTGCCGGCGTGATCCCGGCCGACGAAATCAGGGGCCTTGTCTCCTGGGTTGAGCATGAATCCTCCTCGTATCGGGTCAGCGCACGGTATCGGGTCCGCGCACGATCTCGGCGGCGAAGGCTTCCAGCGCCTCCCAGTCGTAGGGTCCTTCCCGGAACGCGATGTTGAGCCGCGTGCAGCCGAGCCCGCGGAACTGGTCCACCATCGCGCGGGCGTCCTTCACGGTCCCTCTCAGATAGCCGGTGCGATCGGCACGCTCGCCGCTGCCGCCCCAGTGGCTGCGGAAGATCTCCTCGCCCCGGGCCGCGCCCCTGGCGTCGGCCCCCAGGTAGAAACCGAGGTTCACGCTGCGCATGATCGTCCGGGGGTCGCGCCCTTCCTTCTCGCACCACTGGTCGAGGACGTGGCTCTTGTGCTTCCAGTCGTCGGGGCCGATGTAGGCACCGTTCCAACCGTCGGCGTACTTGGCGGCCGCGCGGAGCGTGCGCTTCTCGCCGCGCCCGCCGATCCAGATGGGCACCCGGGGCTGCAGCGGCTTGGGGTTGTTGGGGGCGTCGACCACGCGGAAGTGTTTGCCCTCGAAGTTGGCCCGCCGTTCCTCGGGGCCCAGGAGCAGGCGCAGGATCTGCGCGTACTCCTCCAGCATGTCCTCGCGGGGGCCGATCGACGGGAACGCGTAGCCGTAGGCCCTGGCCTCGATCTCGTGCCAGCCGGCGCCCAGCCCACAGTCGACCCGTCCGTTCGAGAGGTGGTCGATGGTGGTGAGCGACTTGGCCAGGAGCGCGGGGTTGCGGTAGGCCACGCAGTACACGCCGCTGCCCAGCCGGACGCGGGTCGTGTCCATGGCCGCGGCGGTCAGCGTGGTGATCGCCTCGTAGCAGTCCATGTCACCGCCGCGCGGTGGCGATTCCTGGAAGTGGTCGGAGACGGAGAACCAGTCGAAGCCCTTGGCGTCGGCGAACTTCCACAGCTTGCGCATCTCGGCGAGGGGACCGCCCATGTGACCGATGTGGATGCCGAATTTCATGTCACGCTCCCAGTCTGGATCGGTGGCATGACAATATCACCAGATGCGTGGAGTGGTACACTGCGCCGAGGGGCCAAGCATGACGGAAGACGGCGTCCCGATCCCGTATATGCAGCGGACGCGGGACTACTATCTGGCCCTCGGATACAGCCCGTATCGCTGGGCCCACTTCACCGAGGTGCCGTTCACGCCCCTGCGGATGCCGCTGGCCCGGGCCCGGGTGGCGCTGATCACGACCGCGGCCCCGTACCAGCCGGAGGCCGGCGACCAGGGGCCGGGCGCGCCCTATAACGCGGCCGCCAAGTTCTACCAGGTCTATTCGGTCTCCTCGGCGAGCCTGCCCGACCTGCGCATCTCGCACGTGGGCTACGACCGCCGGCACACGTCGGCCAAGGACATCAACACCTACTTCCCGCTGGCGCGGTTGAAGGAAGCCGTGGCGGCCGGCCGGATCGGGGCCTTGGGCCCTCGGGTGCACGGGGCACCGACGAACCGCAGCCAACGGGTGACGATAGACACCGACGCCCCCGAGCTGCTGCGCCGTTGCCAGGAGGATGCCGTCGACGCCGTCGTGCTCGTGCCCTCCTGACCGGTGTGCCACCAGACCGTGAGTCTGGTCGCCCGGCACCTCGAGGCCCACGGGATCTCGACGGTGATCATGGGCTGTGCCAGGGACATCGTCGAGCACTGCGGGGTGGCGCGCTTCCTCTTCAGCGATTTCCCGCTGGGCAACTCGGCCGGTCGGCCGTTCGACGTGGAGTCCCAGGCCCATACGCTCGAGCTGGCGTTGCGAGTCCTCGAAAGCGCGCCGGCCCCCCGCACCACTATGCAGTCGCCGCTGCGGTGGAGCACCGACGCGGCCTGGAAGGACGACTACCTCGACCTCACGAAGCTCACCCCGGAGAGCCTCGCCGAGCGACGGAAGGAGTTCGAGGTGGTGAGGACCATCGCCCGGGGCAAGCGCGAAGGGGTATGAGCAAGCCGTTCGTCGGTGTCCGCATCCTCGACTTCACCCGCTATCTGGCCGGGCCCTACGGGACCTACCAGCTGGCGCTCCTCGGCGCCGACGTGATCAAGATCGAGTCTCGCGAGGGCGACGAGACCCGCGGTCAGCTCGCCGACCGGACGTGGGCGCAGCGGAAGATGGCTCCGTCCTTTCTGGCCGTGAACGGCAACAAGCGTAGCATCACGCTGGATCTGCGGCGGCCGGAGGCGGTGGAGATCGTCAAGCGGCTGGTCCTCGGCGCCGACGTGGTGTGGGAGAACTTTCGCGGCGGGGTCATGGACCGGCTCGGCCTCGGGTATGAGGCCCTGGCCGCCATCAATCCGCGGCTGATCTACTGCGCGGTCTCCGGCTTCGGCCGCACGGGGCCGGAGCGAGCCACGGCCGCCTTCGACGGCAAGCTGCAGGCGATGTCGGGGATCATGTCCATCACGGGCGAGCCGGCCGCCGGCCCCACGCGCGCCGGCTTCGCGCTGTGCGACACCATCGGCGGTGCGACGGCGGCGTTCGCCGTGGCCAGCGCGTTGTACCAGCGCACGCACACCGGGCGCGGGCAGCTCGTGGACGTCGCCATGCTGGATGCGGCGCTGGCCTTCATTCCCGGGCCGGTCTCCGAGTACACCGTGGCCGGGATCGAGCAGCGTCAGATCGGCAACGGATCGGTCAGCCGGAAGCCGACGGCCAGCCGGTTCCGGGCCCGCGACGGCTACATCGTGCTGGCGGTGCTCACCGAGAAGCAGTTCGCGGGCCTGATGCAGACCCTGGGGCGGGCCGACGCGCTTACCGATCCGCGCTTCAAGGACTGGCCCGCCCGCACCGAAAACGAGCCAGCGCTGCGCGAGATCATCGAAAGCGCGCTGGCTAGCGACGACCCGAAGTCGTGGGAGGCGCGGCTGACAGCCGCTGACGTCCCCTGCGGGTCCATCTGGAAGATCGACGAGATCGTCCGCCACCCCCAGCTCGAGCACCGCGATGTGCTGCAGACGATCGATTCGCGCTACGGGCCGATGCGGCTGGTCGGCGCCGGGTTCCGGCTGGCCCACGGCAGCCCCGGTCTGGACCGCGAGCCGCCCACACTCGGCGAGCACACCGACGAGATCCTGGGCCAGGCCGGCTACGCGGCGGAAGAGATCGCGAGGCTGCGGCGCGAGGCGGTGATCTGACCCGGCAGCCGCCAGCCGCCGCTCACAGTTGCTCGGCGTGGGCGGCGGGGAGTCGCCGGCCCTGGCGGATCACGTGACGCGTCCGGAACCGACGGCTGGCCTTCACTTCGTTCCCCGCGCCATCCAGGTAGGTGAAGTGACCGTCTTCCACGTCCATGACGACGGCGTCCCCGACCATCCCGGGCGCCAGCGACCCTAGCTCCGCCGACCTGCCGATGGCGGCGGCCGCCCGGCTCGTGACCGAGGCCACCACTTCGTCGAGGGGCATGCCGAGGGCGAGGAACTTCGACATGATGGCCCGGAGGTTGTAGACGATCCGTCCCGGTGGCGGGGTGTGCAGATCGGTGCTGATAGTCGTGGGCGGCAACCCCTCGGCAATGGCCCGGCGGGCCACGTTCACGTCGCAGTGGATGGAGGCGTGGCCCACGTCCAGCACTACGCCGCGCTCCCGGGCCGCACGGACCGCGCCGCGCACGCGGCCGTCCGGACCGAGGACCTGCTCGGCATTGCCGTTGAAGATGTGGGTGGCGATGTCTCCGCCGCGGAGCTGATCGAGGATCTCGTCGAGCGGGATGGGCGTGTCGGAGACGTGCACCATGAGGGGAACGCGGGCCAGGTCGGCCGCCTGCCGCCCGCGCCGTAACGCCTCGCGCGCATTGGGCTGGTCGCCCTGGCCTGTGGCACCGTGGGCGATGCGCACCTTGATGCCGAGGACCAGGGCGGGGTTCTCCCCCACGGTCCGCGCCGCTTCCTCGACTTGGGCGAACTTGATCTCGGCGAGCTCGGGCATGACCCGATTGATCGTGAGGCCGGTCGCGCTGATGTGCAGGAAGGCGTAGACGCGCGTCTGGTAGGTCGGGATCACGTAGTCGCGCAGCCCGCGCAGGGTCATCCAGCCCGCGCTGCCCGCGTCCACCACGGTGGTGACGCCATTGGCCAGCGACGTCTGGTCGGCGTGCCGGCCAGTCGCCAGGCCGTGATAGACGTGGGTGTGGATGTCGATCAGCCCGGGCGTGAGGAGCGCGCCCGTGGCCTCGATCACTTCAGTGGCGTCGCCGGTCAGCCTCTCGGCCACCGCGGCCACCTTGCCCCCGCTGAAAGCGACATCGCGTCTTGCGGAGATGGACCGGGCAGGGTCGATGAGGGTGCCGCCGCGGACGAGCAGATCCCAGGTTGGCATCGCATTCTCTCCTTGGTTGGCAGTCATCATACTGGGTCGCCGGTGATTTGAGGTTGACAGCGTTCGGTGTGGGCAGTGGCCGAGTGTTGGCCGTGCCTGATAGAAGCCGTTCCAGCGGTCGATGGATCCCGGAGGCGCCGCGATCGGCGCGCTTGTCGCGAAAAATGCCAACCGCGTGATCATCGCCGCTTGTCCCGCCTCTCCGAGGCCTCCGAAACCCGGGTGTAGAGTCGTCCCCGCAGAAGGGGGCTCACCATGGAGATCGACTACAAAGAGCTCGAACGCCTGGGTGACGAGATCGCCGAGCTGGCGGTGCACCTCGACGCGGCGAGTGCGCGTCTCCTGGATCTCATCCGCGAGTTCGACGCCCGTGGGGGCTGGAACACCGGCTTTCGCTCCTGCGCCGAGTGGCTGACCTGGCGGGTGGGACTCGATCCAGGGGCGGCGCGGGAGAAGGTGCGTGTCGCACGCGCCCTGGGTACGCTGCCGTCGAGGTCCTTCGCAGACAGCACGAGGCGAACGGCTTCACCTGCACGCGCGGACAGCCATCCCGGGGTGGCTGGGGGAACGCTGGACGTCGGGTACGCGATCGACGTCCTGCATCCCCTGGCGAGGTAGCAGGCCGGAAGCTACTGGGCCAGCGCCCCGCCGTCGATGACCAGCTCGCTCCCGGTGACGTACGAGGAATCGTCCGAGGCCAGGTAGAGGACGGCAGTCACGATCTCGGCCACCGTTCCCATCCGCCCCAGCGGGATACGCTGCAGCCGTCGCTCCAGCGCCTCTCGGTCGCGGAAGGCGGCGTGGAACATCTCGGTGTCGACCGGGCCCGGATGCACGGAGTTGCAGCGAATCCGGTCTTTGGCGTGCTGGCTCGCGGTGACCTTCGTGAAGATCCGGATGGCGCCCTTGCTGGCGGCATAGGCGGGTTCCTGATGCTGCGACTGGCCGATGCCCGCGACCGAGGAGATGTTCACGATCGAGCCGCCGCCGGCCCGGCGCATGGCCGGAATGGCGTACTTGGTCCCCAGGAACACGCCCTTGGCGTTCACGGCCATGACCCGATCCCACTCGGCCGCCGTGCGCTCCTCGATGGGGACGCGGGGGATGAGGATGCCGGCGTTGTTGATCAGGATGTCCAGCCGGCCGTAGCGGCTGGTCGCGGTCTTCACGGCGCTCTCCCAGTCCGCCTCGCTGGTGACGTCCAGGTGCACGTAGGTGGCCTCGCCGCCGGCCGCGCGGATGGCGGCCTCGACCTTCTGGCCCTCGGCATCGCGGATGTCCCCGAAGACGACCTTGGCGCCTTCCTGCGTGAAGGTCTCGGCCTCGGCCGCGCCCTGGCCGCGGGCCCCGCCACTGATCAGCGCGACTTTGCCGTCGAGCTTTCCCACGTCGATGATCCTCCTATCGAGGAGCGCCACGGCTTGGCCGGGGCGCTCCGAGCGTTGGGGGGTTTGGGGGCCATATCGGGGCCCCCCATGTTCTAGATGGCGGTGTAGCCGCCGTCGATGAGCAGGTCGCTGCCGGTCATGAAGGCCGAGGCATCGCTGGCCAGATAGAGGGCGGCGCGGGCGATCTCCTCGGGGCGGGCCAGCCGATTGAGCAGGTGCTTGGGCCCCATCACCCGGCGCGCCTCGTCCATGTCCTTGTGGCGGCGGAGCATGCGCCGGGTCTCCACGGCGCCCGGGGAGATCGTGTTGGCGCGGATGCCCTGAGCCGCATGGTCGGTGGCCAGGACCTTGGCGAGCTGGATCAGCGCGCCCTTGGTGGCGCAGTAGGCCGAGCGGCCGGGCGAGGCCACCCGGCCGAGCTGCGAGGCGATGAGGATCACGCTGCCGCCCCCGCGCGCGATCATCGCGGGGATTGCGGCCTTGACCATGAGGAAGGCCCCGGTGAGGTTGATCCGGATCACGCGGTCCCAGGCGGCCTCGTCCATCTCCAGCACCGTGGCGGCCTTGTCGCTGTCGGCGGCGCCGTAGAGCAGCACGTCGAGCCCGCCGAACCGCTGCACGGTGGCGGCCACGGCGGCGCGACAGCTGGCCCCGTCGGTGACATCCAGGTGCACCGGGAGGGCCTGGGCGCCAGTCTTCTCGATCTCGGCCGCGGTGGTCTTGGCGCCCGGCTCCTCGATGTCGGCGCAGGCCACGCGGGCGCCGGCCGCCGCGAAGGCCAGCGCGGTCGCGCGCCCGATCCCGTTGGCGGCCCCCACGACGATGGCAGTTTTCTTGTCCAGCGTGAACGCCGGGTCGGTCATCGTGCCCCCCTCAGATCGAGAGGATCCGCTCGCCCAGGATGAAGCGCTTGTTGGAGGTGTAGGGCCGCACCTCCGGCTTCCAGCGGCCGATGTCCGAGGTGTCGTTCCACTGTTTCGAGCCCGGCAGGTCGGCGCGCTCGACCTCGTAGGCGCACAGGTAGCGAGGCTCGCCGGCTGTCGCAGTGCGGTAGCGCACGGCGTTGACGGCCCCGGGGAGCTTCATGAGGAGCGGCAGGTGCTCCTGGTCGTACAACTCGTTGAAGAGCGCCTCGCGGTGGGGCTCCACGTCCATCATCACCCAGTAGATGTACGGCGTCTTGCCGGTGAGCGCCGCGCTCCCACCCACGTGCTCGTAGACGACCAGGTGACGATTCATGGTGTGCGGGCGCACCGCGGTCGGCCACCGGCCCGCCTCGCCGGCCGCCTTCCACGCCGCGCTCTGCAGCACCGCGGCGCTGTCCAGCTCGTAAGCGGCCAGGTAGCGGGGCTCGGTCGGCGAGGGCTGGCGATAGCGGCTGGCCCGGCGCACGCCGGGCACGGCCCGGAGGTTGGGGACGTGCTCGTGGTCGTAGACCTCGTTGAAGGTCGCCTCGTGGTCGTGGGCCACGTCCATCCGGACCAGGTACAGCGCGTGGGTGCCCATGGCTCTACCGATGTGTCCCGGTCGGCTCCATCACCCGCGCGCCGGCCCGCTTCGACGGCCCGATGAACTCCACCATGTTGCCGTCGGGGTCCTTCACGAACACCTGGCGCAGCCCGGTGGGGCCGGAGAAGACGTCCCGGCACACGAGCCCGAGCGCCTCGATCCGCGCGGCGGTGGCGTCACAGTCGTCGGTCCACAGCGCGAAGTGGGGATACTGGGCCTGGATCGTCTCCCGCTCGACGGCGGGACGCACGAGCCGGTCGTTCAGGATGATGTGCAGCTGCAACTCGCCGCCCAGGCTGTACCAGATGCCAGGGAACTCGAAGGCCGGGCGAGGGATCTCCTGCAGCCCCAGCGTGTGAGAGTAGAACTCCCGGGCCTTGGCAACGTCGGTGACCGTGACGCTGACGTGCGTGAATTGCTTGAAGAGACTCATGCCTGCCCCTCCCGCTCGGCTTGCTGGCTGGGAATGTATCACGGCCGGCGCCGGGTTGTCCGGCCCGGGGCCTTGCCCTATCATTCACGCGCTATGTCCGACAACGGTGGACTGCCCCTGGCGCGCTTCACGGTGCTAGACCTCACCCGAGCGCGGGCGGGCCCCACGTGCGTCCGGCAACTCGTGGACTGGGGCGCCCGGGCGATCAAGATCGAGATGCCCGGCGGACGCTCGGGCGATGGCATGGGCGGCAACCGCCACGGGTTCGACTTCCAGAACCTGCACCGCAACAAGAAGGCCATGACCCTGAATCTCCGCGATCCCGAGGGTGTCGCCATCTTCAAGCGGCTGGTGCGGGACGCGGACATCGTGGTGGAGAACTACCGGCCGGACGTCAAGCGGCGCCTGGGCATCGACTACGAGAGCCTGCGGCCGCTCAATCCGCGCCTGATCTACGGCAGCATCTCCGGCTTCGGGCAGACGGGGCCCTACGCCGATCGCCCCGGCGTCGATCAGATCGCCCAGGGGATGGGCGGCCTGATGTCCATCACCGGCATTCCCGGTCAGGGACCGGTACGCGTGGGCATCCCCATTGCCGATCTGTGCTCGGGAATCCTCTTGGCCCAGGGCATCCTGGTGGCCCTCCTCGAGCGAGAGGTCACCGGCCAGGGCAAGTGGGTGCACACCTCGTTGCTCGAGGCGATGCTTTCCATGCTCGACTTCCAGGCCTCCCGCTGGCTCATGAGCGGCGAGGTCCCGCCCCAGGCGGGCAACAACCATCCCACGGGCATCCCCACCGGCGTCTTCGAGACGAAGGACGGCCACATCAACATCGCGGCCTCCGGCGACGAGATCTACGAGCGGTTCTGCCGGGCCATCGAGCGCCCGGATCTCAAGATCGATCCGCGCTTCGCGACCTCCCGGGCCCGCTCCACCAATCGGGACGTGCTGACCGAGGTTCTCATGCCCATCACCCGGCAGAGGACGAGCGCGGAGTGGGTGAAGATCCTCAATGACGCCGGCGTGCCCTGCGGCCCGATCTATCGGATCGACGAGGCCTTCGCCGATCCCCAGGTGCGCCATCTGGAGATGGCGCAACCCGTGCGGTCGCCGGCGCTGGGCGATCTCACCATCCTCGGGCACCCGGTCTCGCACGGGACGCGGCGGCTGCCGATCCGTAGCGCCGCCCCCGAGCTGGGGCAGGATAACGAGGCGATTCTCACCTCGCTGGGCTACACCACGGAGCAGATCGCCGACCTCGCTCACCGTGGCGTCATCTAGCCGCGCGACGGTGAGTGGCCCCGTGGCGTCATCCCCCTTGCCGGCGGTGCTGGCGATCGAGCCGATCCGGGGGCCCGTGGACGCCGTAGTCACGTTGCCCGGCTCCAAGAGCTACTCGAATCGGGCTCTCCTGCTGGCGGGCCTGGCCCGCGGGCGCTCGGAGATCACCCAGGCTCTGTTCTCGGACGACACCCGCTACATGCACCGGGCCCTCGAGGCACTCGGCGTGCGGGTGCGCGCCGACGAGACGGCCCAGTCCTTCACCGTCGACGGCGTCGATGGTCGGTTCCCCGCGACCACAGCCACGCTCGAGGTCGGCAACGCGGGGACGGCTGCCCGCTTCCTGACCGCCGCGGTCGCGCTCGGTCACGGGACGTTCGTGATCGATGGCTCGCCGGCGATGCGCCGCCGGCCCATCCAGCCCCTCCTCGATGGTCTCCGCGCGCTGGGGGTGGACGCCACCAGTCGCGAGGGCAACGGCTGCCCGCCGGTGGTGGTAAAGGCCAACGGCCTGCCCGGCGGCCGGGCGCGCATGCGCGGGGACATCTCGAGCCAGTACTTCAGCGCGCTGCTGATGGCCGCGCCGTATGCCGAGCGGGCCGTGGAGATCGAGGTGGAGGGCGAGCTGGTGTCGGCGCCGTACGTCACCATGACGCTCTCCACCATGGAGGCCTTCGGCGTGCGCGCGGAGCGTGACGGCGACCGCTGGTTCCGCGTCTTGCCCGGCCAGCGCTACGAGGGACGCCGCTACGCGGTGGAGCCGGACGCCTCCAGCGCGTCGTACTTCTTCGCCGCTGCGGCCATCACCGGCGGGCGGGTGATCGTCCCGCGGCTGGGCCGCCGCTCGGCCCAGGGTGACCTCGGGTTGCTCGACGTGCTCGCGCGCATGGGCTGCGATGTCAGCGTCGAGCCCGACGCGGTCACGGTGCGGGGACCGGCCCAGCTGCATGGGGTGGAGGCCGACTTCACACGCATGGGCGACGTGGCGGCGACGCTGATGGCCATCGCCCCCTTCGCCAGCGAACCCGTCACCGTGCGGGGGATCGCCCAGACCCACTTCGAGGAGAGCGACCGGCCGGTCGCCGCCGCCACCGAGCTCCGGCGCATGGGGTTGCGCGTGGACAGCACCTGGGACTCCGTGACGGTCCATCCCGGCCCGCCCCAGCCGTGCGACGTGCAGACGTACGATGACCACCGGATCGCCATGAGCTTCGCGGTGACGGGCCTGCGCGCCCCGGGCATCCGGATCGTCGACCCCGCCTGCGTGGCCAAGACCTTCCCCACGTTCTTCGACGAGCTGCGCCGCCTGACCGCACGCCCTTGAACGAATATCCCTCAACACGGCCGTATCCTGCACGGGACAGTGGCTTATCGGCGCGCCGTTAAAGGGGCATCTGGGAGCGCAACGCTCGGGCTCCACGGCGTTACGCTGTCCGGGCCCGCAGCGTACGCCGTGTTATCGAGTTCCGTATACATTGAGTTGGGCGTCCTTGCCCCGCGTAACGTCATGGGTTACACTCCCCTAGAGTGATTCGCGGATTCCGGCACAAGGGGCTGGCGACCTTTTTTGGGACCGGCTCAAGGGCCGGTGTCCAAGCACAACATGCTGAGCGGCTGCGTCTGATCTTGGGCCGGCTGAGCGCCGCCACGTAACCGCGAGACATGGCGCTCCCGGGGCTGAAACTTCATCGACTCGGGGGCGACCGCAAGGGCACCTGGGCCGTGTCGGTGAGCGGCAACTGGCGGATTACGTTCCGGTTCGTCGGCAAGGACTCGGACGCGGTTGATTACGAGGACTATCACAAAGGGGGTAGTGGCGATGCGTATGCACAACCCGCCCCATCCGGGCGAGATCATCAAGAGCCTTTGCCTGGAGCCGCTTGGCGTCACGGTGACGCAGGCGGCTGAAGCGCTGGGGGTCAGCCGTAAGACCCTATCTGCCATCCTGAATGGCCGTGCGGGGATCAGCCCAGAGATGGCGGTCCGCCTTTCCATTGCCTTTGGTACGTCCGCTGAGAGCTGGCTCAACCAGCAAACGCAGTACGACCTCTGGCATGCAGAACAGCGTCGGAAGCAGCTTCGTGTTGCGAAGCTGGCGCCGGCGTAGGGCACGCCCAACTACAGACTTCCCACATGTGCGCCGAACGCCCAGGATCACCCGCGGCCGAAACGTCCGCGTCGAGATCCGGTATGCGCAAGGAAAGCTCGACCGCCTTCCGACAGTGGCGCGTGAGCTGGCGGCGCTGCCGATGACGGCAATCGTCACGGGGAACCCATACGCGACCCGCGCGGCCCGGGAAGCAAGCAGCACGATCCCGATTGTCGTTGCGCTCGATTATGAAACCGACCCGGTGGCCAGCGGGTGGATCGCCAGCATCGCGCGGCCCGGCGGCAATCTTACCGGCCTCTTCCTCATGGCGTATGGCCCGGACCAGCCCGATGCGTATCGCCGCGCCGGGAGCCATTACGTTGGCCGGATCCTCCAGGGCGCCCGGCCCGCCGACTTGCCGGTCCAGCGCCCAGACAAGTTCCGACTAGTGATCAACGGCAAAACCGCGAAGCGTCTCAAGGTCGCGGTTCCGCAGCCGCTGATGCTGCAGGCAGATCAGGTCTTACAGTAGGCGTTGAGGCCGAGATCATGGAGATGACGGGCGTCGAATTTCACGCTGCAGCGGCCCGAGGCTCGCGTTGCTCGCCCCGGCTCCTGAGCGTGGTCGTTCGCCGCGCTGGAGGGAGAGGCGGGGTCCGCCGGTCCCTTCGGCCCGTCACGATATCGATCGAACCTTTCATTGAGATGGCTTCGACGGAGTCGGAATCCACAGGTGGACGCATCTATCTCGGTGGCCTGATCCTCGCCCTCTTCCTCGTGACTGCGACGTGCGTGGCCGCGGCGCAGCAGCCAGCGAAAACCGCTCGGATCGGATATCTATCTCCGCTCTCGCCGGGGGTCGATTTCGCCCACCGGGAGGCATTCCGCCAAGGTCTACACGCCCTGGGCTACATCGAGGGGCAGAATACTGTGATCGAGGCTCGATATGCGGACGGCAAGCTGGAAAGGCTTCCCGACCTCGCGGCGGCCATCGTTCGGCTCAAAGTTGATGTGATCGTCGCCGCACCAACCACAGCGGTTCGAGCCGTCAAGCAGGCAACGCAGACCATCCCCATCGTCATGGCCTTCAGTGGTGATCCCGTCGGCGAGCGTCTTGTGGCGGGGCTGGCGCGGCCCGGTGGCAACATCACAGGGCATTCAGCCACGGTGGCTGAGATGGCGGCGAAAAGGGTGGAGCTTCTCAAGACGATGGTGCCCGGCCTGTCTCATGTGTCGCATCTCGCCGTTCCGGAACAGATCAGGCGAACAGTGATTGAGACAGAGGCCGCGGGCCGCACGCTCGGAGTTCAGGTCATTACCATGTCTGTGCGCGATTCTAGAGAGCTGGACCGCGCCTTCTCCACCATGCGCCGGCCGCGCGTGGACGGTCTCATCGTGAGCCTCACGCTCCAGCATCACTTCAAACTGATTGGCGAATTCGCGCTCAAGAATCGGCTGCCGACCATTTCCGGACCGCGCGAATTCGTCGAAGCTGGCGGCCTCATGGCCTATGGCCCAGACTATCCCGATCTCTTCCGTCGCGCGGCTACGTATGTCGACAAGATCCTCAGGGGCGCCAAGCCGGCCGATTTGCCCATTGAACAACCGACGAAGTTCGACTTCGTGATCAACGGCAAGACCGCGAAGACCTTGGGCCTGACCATTCCACCATCGCTGCTGCTACAAGCGAATCACATTATCGAATGACGATCTTCCCTTTTCTCGCACGACAAGGCGTCGAACTTCGCAGTAGAGCAGACGCGCTTCGCGCGACGCTCACCGCGGCGTTTGCCGCACGGTGAGAATGGCGCACATGAGTGGCTTCCATTACGGACTTCGACTCTGCCACGGAGCGATAACGGTCCGAGTGGGTGCGTTGGTGCTTTTTGCGTTCCTCTCAGCGGCCGCCACTCTCCTCTTGGGGCCCGGCGACGATGTCCAAGCGCAACAGCAGCCTACGGGAAAGGTCTACCGGATCGGATTCCTCAGTCAGGGGCAGCCACCCAAGGCCTATTTAGAGCCGTTTCAGCAGGATCTTCGACAGCGAGGATACGTCGAAAGGCAAAACCTCCTCTGGGAATTCCGGTCGACCGACGGCAGCCTGGACGACCTTCCGCGATTCGCCGATGAGTTGGTGCGATTGAAAGTGGATCTCATCCTGGCTCGAGCTTCGTCCGGTGCGCTGGCCGCCAGGAGAGCAACCACGTCGATACCGATCGTCTTTTTTGCCGTGTGCGCCCCGGTCGAGATTGGCCTCGTCCCGCATCTGGGACACCCTGGCGGCAACATCACGCGAGTCGCTGTCAATGCCTCGGATATGGCGGGGAAGCGCGTGCAGCTGTTCAAGGAGCTCGCGCCAACGCTCGAGAGAGTTGCGTTCCTATCGCATCCGTCGCACCCGACCAATGCCTTGCAACTGCGAGGGGCGAAGACCGCCGCACGCTCGTTGGGCGTGCAGCTCAAGGCGGTGCCGGTGCGCCGCGCGGAGGACATTGCGGCTGGGCTCACCGCTCTCCGCGGTATCGACGGTGTGCTGAACGCCGATACCCCCTTGTTCGTGACCCACCGTGTCCGACTCGTCGACGCGGTAGCGGGAGGCGGCTCCCCGCGATATATCCGGCTCGGGCCTACATCGAGGCTGGCGGGCTGATGTCGTA
>DATIAY010000138.1:0-56019 GCA_035457825.1 Candidatus Methylomirabilota bacterium | reverse complement strand
GGGTATATTTCGACAACGCCCACTTGCTCCGTCAGATCGGGGTGCTTCCCAGTCACTGAGGGCGGGGTACAGTGTCCGTGCATCGATCACCGCGTTTGCGAGTGCAACGATGATCTACACTCACGCCCTCAACCGAAGTCCGGCCGGCGTTCGGAGCCCGGCCGACCGAATGTTCCTATCATGACCTCGAGGCCTGGAAACATCGATCCCAGTAGGCGCCCAGGCGATATCGTGCAGCGCCTCGCGGTATATCCCGGCAAGCGATCCGGGGCGCGTTCCGCAACTGGCCGGAAACGTTGGGACCTTCAGATGGTCGCCGGGCGCGTTCGCCCTGATATACAGAATCGCAGCAGGATCAGTTCGTTCACGTTGCCGCTGAGGAGGGCGCAGGGCGGGGCGCCTTAGTCCTCGGCTTGTCCAGGCCAGGAATGATTCAATCGCGTACAACTCGGCCCTGGTTCTCTTGTGAGAAGAACTCGGGGATCGAGACCGTGCCGGCCATCGTGCCTACGAACCGATTCGCCTCCGCTTGATTATCGCGCAAGGCACGGAGAAGTCGCTGCATCTCCGGTGGGAGCGGCGCCAATGCGGCCCACTGGCAGGTGAACTCATACATCGGCAGCACTTCATGATCGCGACGTCGTTGGTAAACCCCCAGCGCCTCTTCTAGGGGTCTCCGGCCAGAGAACGCCTCGTCGATTGCCTCGGCCAGGAAGGCAGCATGCCGGAAGGCATCGCTGATCCCCTGAGCCGTGATCGGGTCTCTGTGATACCCCGCGTCCCCGACGAGCGCCCAGCCCGGTCCGCAGGGCTGGCGGAAGAAATTGGGCACGTCGCCCGTGCCGTAGAAACGCTCTTCGCGTCTCCCCGCGCGTACTCGTTCGGCAAGCCCTGGGGCGAGTTCGAGTGTCTCCAGGTAGTTGCGCTCAAGATTGGCGCGGTATCGGCCGAACTCTTTGCGGGTCCACGCGGTCGCGATGCAAACGCGGCCGTCATTTGTGGGAATACAGCCAATCGCGCGCCCGGGCCGCGGATAAAACTCAATGCCCGCTGCGGGCACGCCACTCCAGTAGGCATAGTACCAACAGGCCAATGTGGGGATGTCACGATACGCAGAGGCCTGCACGTTGCGTGCGACGAGCGAATGCACCCCATCGGCGCCGATCACAATGCGCGCGTTCTCGGCCACGGTCGACCCAGCCCCGGTGCGACCGCGAATTCCTGTGACACGCCCGGCGTCGCTCACGAGCTCCTGCACCGAGACCCCCTGCCGAAGTTCTGCCCCCGCCTCGACCGCCGCGTCGACGAGGATCTTGTCAAGGACCGTGCGTCGGGGGGCGTAGGCCTCCGTGACGCCTTCCGCCGGCGGCGCTGTTCCCGTGAGCGTGAACTCCCCCACATCAAACGTCACTGTATGGATCGGCGGACAGTTGGACGCGATCACCTTATCCAGGAGTCCCCACTGCTTGAGTCGGGCGACCCCGGGTTGCCAGACGATATGAGTGGAGATCGTGTCTTTGGGAAAGCGGGCCCTGTCCAAGAGCAGCACGCGGTAGCCCTTGCGGGCCAGCAGCATGGCGGTCGGCGAACCCGCACACCTCGCACCGACAATGATCGCGTCATACATCGCGGCCCTCCCTTCGGAGTGGCAGGTTGCACACCGGGTTCCCAGACAGTCAGCGTGGCTGCGGTCGCGCCGGTGACTTTGGGGGCGGCCGTCGCGGGGGCCGCGTGGGCTTGGACACTGGTGGAGCGGTCTTGCGCCTCCTTCCGCCCTCGAGGTTCTGCCGGGAGCCGCGCCCCTTCATACCTACCCCTTCAGCGCCTTCTTCAGCCCGGTGAGGAACCGCCAGTCGGTGCACTGGGCAAGGAGCTTCTGCGGAGTGGACTTGATCATGCCGATTTCGTGTAAACGCAGCGCATAGAACCGAGCCGCGTCCTCGGGGTGCTCGCAGGGCGCGCTTGGTGGCCACTGGATGCCTTCGGACAAACTCGCGGCTCGCGGTGACCGTGCAGCAGAAGTACTGCGACCAGGGGCGATCCACGGCACTGTTCACGACGACGTGGCCGATCTTCTTGGCCCGCAGCTCCTGAGGCACGGGCGGGAACCCCAGCGGCCTCCTCGGCAGGAGCCCCTGGCAGGTCGTAACTACCTGATCACGCAGAACCCCTGGGCCTCGATGCCCAGGGCCACGTTGAACTTGCTGCGGAAGTTCTCCAGCGCGACGGCGGCGGTGAGCTCGACGACCTCCGGTTCCGAGAAGTGCCGGCGGATGCGCGTGAACAGCTCGTCGCTCACCTTCTGGCCCGTCACGGTCATGGCCTCGGCATACTCCAGGGCGGCCCGCTCCTGGTCGGCGAAGAGGGGGCTGGTGGCGGCCCGCTCGATCTGGTGGATCTTCTCCTCCGAAGCGCCCGCTTGCATCCCCCGGGATGCATTGATGTCAATTCAGAAGGGACAGCCGTTGATGAGGGCCACGCGCAGGTAGACGAGGGCCAGCAGCTCCGGCGCCAGCAGTGCCGATTTCTCCACCGCGGCCGAGAGCGCCTTGGCCGCGCGCATGATCCCGGGCCGGTGGGCCTGGATCTTCGTGGTGTTGAGGACGAAGCCGAAGGCCTCCTGCTCGCGGGCGAAGGCCTCGGTGAGGATGGGATCGTTGCCGGGATCCTCGATCTCGCGTACGCGGGGCATGCCGGGATTCTACCGCGCTCTGGGCGCGCCGTCGCCCCTGGCCAGGCGGGCCACCACCGCTGGCAGCGCGTCCAGGACCACCTCGCCCACGATCTGCAGGCTGCGGGCGGAGACCTTGTCGGGGGTGTCGGCTGCCGTGTGCCACGGCGGAAAATCAAAGTCGATCAGCAGGGCCGCGGGAACGCCGGCCTTGAGGAAGGGCACGTGGTCGTCCTCCACGGTCAACCGGTCGGCGAGGAAGTGCGCCTGGTGCCCGAGGCGGGTCGCGCTGCCCCAGACGAGCTCGGTGAGCCACGGGGTCGAGAACCCCTCGCGCCGGATGCCCAGGTCGCGGTCGCCGATCATGTCCACGACGAGCACCGCGCGCGGCAGTCGGCCGGCGCGACGCAGCTCGGTGGCCATGCGCCGGGAGCCATAGAGGCTGTCCCGGTCCGTCCACGTCTCGCGCGCCTCCTCGCCGTCGAAGAAGGCGATCCAGTACGTGTACTCCCCCGTCGTGCGCCCGAGCTGGCGGGCCAGCTCCAGGAGCAGCGCCGTGCTCGAGCCCCCGTCGTTGGCGCCCACGAAGTGAATATCGGAAAACCATTTCGTGTCGTAGTGGCCGCCGACGAGGATCACCTCGGGACGTCGGCCGGGCACCACGCCGACCACGTTGGCCATGGACAGCCGACCGTGGGGCGTCTGAACCTCGAAGGGCTCGACACGCGCGCGCAGCCCGGCCTTTTTCAGCTCCGCCACGATGTACTGCCGGGCCTGCGCCGCGCCTGGCGAACCGGCGGGGCGAGGGCCGATGGCCACCAGACGCTCGACGTCGCGCAGGGCCCGAGCCCCGTCAAACGCGGGGGGGCGGACTGCCGGCGCGGATCGCGCATCGCTCGCCGGGGCCACGAGCGTGGCGAGGAGGAGGGCGGCGAGGAGCCTCACCCGCGCCGGCGCGTCGAGGCCGGCCGCGGCTTCACTCCGACGGCGCCGTAGTAGTTCACCGTGAGCACGAAGGCGCCAGTGGCGACCACGGCGGTGATGTTGTCGAGCCAGCGCTGGGCTGCCGGCGGATCGATGATCCCGAAGCGCACCGCATTCTCGGCCCGCCGCTCCAGGAACCGTTTGGTGTACGGCTCCAGCGTGGTGTCCTGGTAGACATCGGTCTGCAGTCGGACGCGCTCCAGCCCGGCCGCTCGCAGCAGACCGGGCAGGCGCCGGCCACTCCAGGGCTCCTCGTACATCCGCCCCGCCACACCATCCATGATGCGCGAGGTGAGCGCGCGGTCGGGATGGGTGAGGGCCACGGTGCCGAAGTCCTGGTCCTGCACCGCCACCATGCCTCCCGGCCGGGTCACCCGCACCATCTCCTTGACCACCGCCAGCGGGTCGGCCACGTGGAGCAACACCGTCACCGCCAGCGTCGCGTCGAACCGATCCGCGGCGAACGGCAATCGCGCGCCGTCCCCCGCCCGCAACGCGATGCGCGGCCGCAGGGGGTGGGCGCGCAGGATGCGGGCCGCTGCAACGCGCAGGGTCCGGCTCGGATCCACGCCCACCACGCGGCCGCGACGCCCGACCCGGGCGGCCAGCGCGCGGAGCACGACGCCGGTGCCGCACCCCACCTCCAGCACCGCGTCCCCCGCCCGCACGCCGGTGAAGGCGAGAAAGCGCCGGGTCAATCGGGCATGGTTGGCGTTGCGGCCCCGCACTTCCAGCGCGGCCACGAGTTGTTGGGGGTCAGGCTGGGCGTCGGCTTCTCGGTAGGGATCGGGGTGGGAGCCGCTCATGCTCCCGAGCGCTCGAACTGGCGGGCACACTCGACGCTGCAGAAGTACACCGGTTCGCCGCGCAGCTCGGAGCGGATAGCGCGCGAGCGGAGCAGATAGACCCGACACACGGGGTCCTTGACGAGCTGGTCAGGCAGGGCGGAGCGGCGGGAACGCGCGGTGGCCAGCAGACGGCGGAGCAGCGGCCACAGGAGCGCGAGCACGACGAGGACCCACGCCAGAATCAGGACCAACCGCATCGACGGTCAACGGTCGGGACGGATGGAAACCGCGCG
The DNA here is from genome assembly GCA_035457825.1 of Candidatus Methylomirabilota bacterium. Lineage (GTDB taxonomy): Bacteria > Methylomirabilota > Methylomirabilia > Rokubacteriales > CSP1-6 > 40CM-4-69-5. The sequence goes on along the minus strand of DATIAY010000138.1, from coordinate 51,283 downwards.
CAGGAACTCTCGGTCCTGCCCGGTCAGCTCGAACGAGGGATTGCCGCGGCCCCGGCTCCCCGCGAAAAAGATGCCGGTGTCGGCCCCGCGCCGCAGGATTTCCTGCACCGCGTCGCGGGCAGCATCCGTGGCGCCCAGCGATACTTCGACGACTCGCAGCAACTTCTTCATCAGGACGTCGATGTGGGGCTCGCGCGACATACTGGTGACGAGAATAGGGCCCGGGACCGCGGCTGTCAACGCCGCGCGCTATACTGCGCGCCATGTCAGCGTGGACGCCGCTGAGATCTTCGTCCCCGTACCGGCGCGGACGCCTGATGCTACGGGAGGATGCCTGGCGCCTCCCCGACGGACGCGAGGTCGTCTACCCCGTGCTGGCGGTGGGGGTGACGGTCGGGGTTTTGCCATTTCTGGACGATCACCACCTCCTGCTCGTGCGCCAGTACCGTCATCTGCTGCGCGATTGGAGCTGGGAGCTGCCCGGCGGCGGCGCTCAGACCGGGGAGACACCGCTGACCGCCGCCCAGCGGGAGCTGCGGGAGGAGGGCGGCTATCGGGCCGAGCGGTTCGTGCTCCTCACCCGCTTCCATCCATCGACCGCCTACCTGGACGAGGTTGCCTACTGCTACGCGGCCTTCGGGCTGGCGCCCGATCCCCTGCCGGCCGACGACGACGAGTTCTTCGAGCGCCGCGTCGTGCCGTTCGCCGACGCTCTTAGCATGGCCCTCGACGGCGAGATCACCGAGTCGGTGTCCAAGGTCACGCTGCTGCAGTACGCGGCGCGCCCGGCTCGTCCGTAGGTCACGACCCCGACGCGGCGCCTAGCACGACGCAGTCGTCGGGGGCAAAGGCCAACGCCACCGCCTTCTTGCGTTCGAGGGCGCGGGCCTGGGCGTGGGAGACATCCACCCACAGCGGGCGACCGTGCACCGCGACCTCGACGCGGACGACGGGGCCGAGGAAGGTGATGACCTCCACCACGCCTTCCAGGCGGTTGGCCGCTCCCGGTTCGCCCGGGCCGGCCACCAGCCGGAGCTTCTCCGGCCGGACGGCCAGTGTGACCAGCTGCCCGTCGGCGCGGCCGGAGAGCCGCGCCCGCAGCCGCTGGCCCTCCCATTCCACCACGCCCCCGACGGCCGACAGGACCCGGCCGGAGAGAAGGTTGGAGACGCCGATGAAATCGGCGACGAAGTCGGTGCGGGGAACGGCGTAGATCTCCTCGGGAGCGCCCACCTGCTCGATGCGCCCATCTCGCATGACGGCGATGCGGTCGGCGATGCTCAGCGCCTCCTCCTGGTCGTGGGTGACGTGGATGGCGGTGATGCCGAGGTCCAGCTGGATCTTGCGGAGCTCGCCCCGCAGCCGAAGCCGGATCTTGGCGTCGAGGGCGGAGAGCGGCTCGTCCAGGAGCAGCACTTCGGGCTGGCGGGCCAGCGCGCGGGCCAGGGCCACGCGCTGCTGCTGACCGCCCGAGAGCTGGTGGGCGTAGCGACCCTCCAGGCCGGTGAGCTTGGTCAGCTCCACCATCTCGTCCACCCGCGCCCGGATGCGGGCCTGGGGCCACCGGGCGATCCGCAGACCGAAGGCGATGTTCTCGGCCACCGTCAGCGTGGGGAACAGGGCATAGGACTGGAAGACGATCCCCACCCCGCGCCGGCGAGGCGGGACGTCGTTCACCAGGCGGTCGTCGAACCAGATCTCGCCGGCATCGGGGCGCTCGAAGCCGGCGATCAACCGGAGGGTCGTCGTCTTGCCGCAGCCGGAGCCGCCGACCAGCGATACGAGCTCCCCCGGACGCACGTCCAGCGACAGGCCGTCCACGGCCACCGCGGGGCCGAACCGCTTGCGCAGATCGCGCAGAGCGATGCGCACGTGTCTAGCGCCCCGTCAACGTGAGAAGCGCTCGAGCCATTTCTTGGTCAACCGCTCCTTCTGCTCGGCGGCCCACACGAAGTCGAGGTTGATGAGGTTCATCTCGGAGAGCTTCTCGCCGCTGACGGGAACGTCCGTTCGGGAGATCCCGGTACCCCGCCACTTGGCATAGGCCTGCATCGCGGACTTGGACACGGCCCAGTCGAGAAAGCGCCGGGCATTTTTCGGGTTCTTCGCCCCCTTGACCAGGGCGTTGCCCTCGAAGGTCCAGGCCACACCGTCCGACGGGTAGACGATGTCGAGGGGGGCACCCTGCTTCTTGGCCGTTTCCACCTCGTAGGCCAGGGCGATGCCGATCGGCGTCTCACCGGAGGCGGCCATGCGCCCGGGGGCGCCGCCCGACTTCGTCACCTGGGAGAGGTTCTTGTCCAGGGCGTCATAGTACGCGAACGCCTTGTCCTCCCCCAGGCGGGAGACGTGGCTGGCCAGGAGCAGGTAGGCGGTGCCCGAGGTGGAGGGATTGGACATCACGAGGTGTCCCTTGTAGCGGGGGTCGGTCAGCGCGACCCATGTCCGTGGCGGCGGGAGCTTCAGCTCCGCGATCTTCTTCTGATTGACGGCGAAGGCCACGGTGAGCAGCGTCACGCCCTGCCACGCGTTCTCGGGGTGCTTGAAACGGGCGGCAATCTTGTCGGACTCCTTGGCCGTGTAGGCCTCGAGGAGGCCCTTCTTGGCGGCGCCCGTGAGATAGTCGTTGAACACACCCCAGATCACGTCGGCCTGCGGGTTGGCGCGCTCGGCTTCGACCCGAGCCATGGTGGGCCCGGTGGAGCCGCGGATGTACGAGGCCTTGGCGGCCAGGTCGGGCAGATCCTTCTTGAATTGATCCCAGAAGTCCTTCAGCTCGTTCTCCTCGTACGCCGTATAGATGACGAGCCGCTCTTCGGCCGCCCGGGCGGCCGGCCCCGTGGCCAGCAGCGTCAGCACCACCGCAACCAGCACCCGCGTCTTCATGCCTCCTCCTTCGCGCGGGGGGCGGCGGGACCGGACCCACCGCCCCGGCGCCTCACATCTTCAGGATTGCCACCCGGTCACCGCCGACCAGCGCGCGCAGACCGACGACCGTGCCGATCACGATGACCAGGATGATCGTCCCGAGGGCGCAGGCCACGCCGGGAAACCCATTCTCGACCTGGGCCAGGATGGCCACCGAGCCCAGGTTGAAGCCCGGGTAGATGAGAAAGATCACCGCGCTCACCGTGACCATGCCGTTGATGAAGAAGTAGACGAAGATCGAAAAGGCGGTGCCGGTGAGCAGCGGCAGGATGATTCGCGTGAAGGTTCGGATGGCGCCCGCGCCCAGGCTGACCGCCGCTTCCTCGATTGCCGGGTCGATCTGCTTGAGGGCGTTGATCCCGGCCAGTACCGCCACGGGAAACTTCCAGAACACTACGCTGGTGACGAGGATCCAGATCGTCCCGGTCAGGTAGACCGGCGGCACGTTGAAGGCCAGGATGTACCCGACGCCGATCACCGTGCCAGGCAGGGCTGCGGGGAGCAGGCTGAGCGCCTCGATGAGGCGCGCCCCGGGGCCCAGGCTGGACCGCTTGCGTTCGATCAGATACGCAGTGACCAGGGCCAGCATCGTCCCCACCACGCCAGCCAGGACGGCCAGCTTCACGCTGTTCCAGATGGGCCAGGCCCCTTCGACGGTGGAGTTGAAGCCGTAGTGCGTCAGGGAAAGCGACCAGTCGCTGCCCCAGAGCCGGACGAAGGACCCCAGCGGAATGAGGCCATAGATCACCCCGATGAACAGGGCCACACTCACGGTCACCACCGCCAGCGGCCAGCGCAGGGCGGCCGGCGTGGGTCGCACGCCGGCCCGGGCCGCCGCCGTCACCGTGACGTAGGACCGGGTGCCCACCCAGTAGGCGTTGAGGAGGTAGGCCACCAGGCACGGCGCAATGAGGATCACGCTCATCGTCGCCGCCGCCGCGAAGTCGTTCAGCCCGATCACCTGGGCGTAGATCTCGGTGGCCAGCACGTTGTAGCGGCCACCGACGAGGATGGGGTTCCCGAAGTCGGTCATGCAGAGGATGAACACGATGAGAGCGGCCGAGGCCAGGCCCGGTCGGGCCAGCGAGAGGGTGACGCGGCGGAGCGTGCTGAGCGGTCCCGCCCCCAGATTCTCGGCGGCCTCCTCCAGCGTGGTGTCGATGTTGCCCAGCACGTTGGCGAGCAGCATGTAGGCCTGAGGCAGGAAGGTGAAGACCTGAGCCAGCACGATGCCCTGAAAGCCATAGATCGACCAGTCCAGGCCCAGCCAGCGGGTCACGACGCCGCTGCGGCCGAAGAGCAGGATGAAGGCCAGCGACACGAGGAACGGCGGCGAGATGAGCGGGAGCAAGGCCATCAGCGAGACGAACCGCTTGCCCGGCGCCGTCGTGCGGGTGACCGCGTAGGCGAGCACCAGCGCCACCAGCACGGTGAGCACGGTGGAAACGGCCGCCACGACCAGGCTGTTGACGAGGATGCGGAACAGCCGCCAGGTGCTGAAGAACTCGCGGAAGTGAACCAGGGTGAGGCCGGCCGGCCCGGTCACGCTCATCCACAGCACCCGCACCACCGGCCACACCACGAAGGTGAGCAGCAGCAGCACGACGAGGGCGCCCACGGCGGCCACCACCAGCTCGCCCTGGGCGAGCCGGCCCAGCGGGGCGGCGGGTGAGCTCGTGATCGACCGGTTCATTGGAGCGGGGTCCGCGTGCCCGGGTCAGGCCGTAGGTGGCCTGCTCTAGGTGCGAGTGGCTGCGCTGCACTAAACCGACTCATCATCAATCAGCCCGCGGTGAAGCCGCCGTCGACGACCAGCTCGGCGCCGGTCATGTACGACGACTCGTCGCTGGCCAGGAAGAGCGCCACGCTGGCGATCTCCCCGGGCTGCGCGATGCGTCCCAGCGGAATGCCCGCCTCGAACTCTCGGCGCAGCGTTTGGCTGAGGTACGGCGCCTGCAGCGGAGTGTCCACGATGCCGGGGTGAATGATATTGCAGCGGATGCGATCCCGGGCGAACTGGATGGCCAGCGATTTCGTCAGGGAGATGAGTCCGCCCTTGGCCGCGGTGTAGGCGTCCTGGGCCCGCGTGAAGCCCGCCAGGGCCGACACCGAGCCCATGATGATGATGGAGCCCCCGCCGGCCGACCTCAGATGTGGAATCCCGTGCTTGGTGACCCAGAACACCGACTTGAGGTTGATGGCCATCACCCGATCCCACCACCGCTCGTCGGTCTCGAGCACCGAGCGGTCGCGGTCCTTCCACAGCACGCCGGCGTTGTTGTAGAGGACGTGCAGGGCCCCGAACCGGCGGGTGCCCGCCTCGATCATCCGCTGCACGTTGGCCTCGACGGCGACGTCGCCCACCACGGCCAGGGCCTGGCCACCAGCGGCTTCCACCAGGCGCACCGTCTCCGTGGCCGATCTTTCATCGATGTCGGCCACCACCACGCGGGCCCCCTCGCCGGCGAAGAGCAGGGCCGCCTCCCGGCCGATGCCCATGCCCGCGCCGGTGATAAACGCCACCCGATCCCTGAGCCGATTCATGTGCGTCGGACTCAGTCGGCCACCGGGTGGTGGCCGCGGGGGTGCTGAGACCCGTTTCCCACCGCCCGATGACGGGCCACTCCCCGAGAGATGGAGCCCAGCCGCAGCCGGCCTGAGGACCGCCAACAGCGTGGTCTCAGCATCCCTGCGGCCCCCACCCGGCAGCCGCGCGAGCCGACTGCATCAGATCCGCTCAAAGTTTCGCAACAGCTCCCAGTCGGTCACCGCCTGGTCGAAGGCCTGCTGCTCGAGCCGCGCGGCGTGCAGATAATGCTCGACCACGCGCTCTCCGAACGCCGTCCGGGCCACCCGGGAGCGTTCGAGCTCGGCGATGGCCTCCCGCAGGGTCCGGGGGACCTGGGGCAGCGTAGCGTCTTCGTAGGCATTGCCCTCGTAGAGCCTGGGGGCCTTCAGCCGGGCGCCGAGACCATGCAGCCCGGCGGCGATGGTGGCGGCGAAGGCCATATAGGGGTTGGCGTCGGCGCCGGGGATCCGATTCTCCACGCGCAAGGCGCCACCCTCGCCGCAGAGCCGAAAGCCGCACGTCCGGTTGTCCCAGCCCGCCGCGACGCGGGTCGGCGCGAACGAGCCGGCCTGGTAGCGCTTGTAGGAGTTGACTGTCGGCGCGTAGAAGTAGGCGAGCTCCCGGGCCATTGCCATCTGCCCGCTCAGCCAGGCGCCGAAGAGCGCGTTCAGCGGGGGCCGCCCGCCGCGCGGCTGGGCTCCGGGGGCGAACAGCGCCTTGCGTCCGGCGCGATCCCACAGCGAGGAGTGCAGGTGAAACGACGAGCCGGCGGCGGACACGTCGTACTTGGCCATGAACGTCACCGAGCAGCCCTGCGCGTGGGCGATCTCCTTGGCTCCGTGCTTGTAGAGGGCGGTGCGATCGGCCATCTCCACCGCTTCCGCGTACTCGAGGTTGATCTCCTCCTGGCCGCGGCCCCACTCTCCTTTGGAGGTTTCCACCGGGACGTCCGCCCCCTCCATGCCGTTGCGGATCGCGCGGATCAGCGGCTCCTCCTTCGTCGTCTGTAAAATGTGATAGTCCTCCAGATAGGTCGCGACCGGCGTGACGTTCTGGTACCGCTTGGCCCGGGCCGCCTCGAACGACTCCTTGAAGCAGTACAGCTCCAGCTCGGCCGCCGTCTTCACCAGGTAGCCGAGGGCCCGAGCCCGCGCGGCCTGGCGCTTGAGCACCCAGCGCGGCGCCTCTTCGATGGGCTCGCCCGCTTCGGTGTAGACGTCGCAAAACACCAGCGCGGTGTGAGGGAGCCACGGGATGAGCCGTAGCGTGGCGAGATCGGGAACCAGCTTCATGTCCCCGTAGCCACGCTCCCACGAAGTGAGCGTGAAGCCCGGCAGCGGCTCCATCTCCATGTCCACGGTGAAGAGGTAGATGCAGGCGTGGACGCCTTCGCCGGCGACGTGATCGAGAAAGTGACGGCCCACCACGCGCTTGCCCAGGAGTCGGCCGTAGCCGTCGGGAAATACGGTGAGCACCGTGTCGATGGCGCCGCGGCGGACCAGAGCTCCCAGCGTGCGGAGATCGAGCCGGCCGGGCATGACGCGGATACTAACGCATCGTCAGGGCTTCGGGAAGCCGCGCCGCCGCCTCGCCAAGGGGCGATGGGCTGTGTCATGCTCTCGCCGTGGGCGGGTCGCCGCGTGGCACGATCGTCGCGTGGACGTTCTACGACTTCGCCAACTCGGCCTTCGCCGCGATCGTCCTGGCCACGATCTATCCCGCCTATTACGCCAACGCGGTGGTGGGCAACGCCGACGGGCGCGGTGACTTCTGGTGGGGCCTCACCGTGTCGACGTCGATGACGCTCGTTGCGCTGGCCGCCCCGGTGCTCGGCGGAATCGCTGACCATGCGGGGACGCGCAAGCCGTTCCTCGTCGGGCTGACACTGGCCTCGGTTGCCGCCACCGCGCTGCTGGCCACCGTGAGCCCGGGAGCGGTGCTCGGGGGCTTCGGCCTCGCCGTCGTCGGGATCGTCACGTTCGAAACCGCCTTCGTCTGCTACAACTCCTACCTGCCCCGCATCGTCGAACCCGACCACCTCGGGCGGGTGTCCGCGGCCGGCTTCGCCGTCGGGTATGCCGGCTCGCTGGTGGCGTTCGTGGCCGCCTATCCCTTTGCCGCGGCCGAGGCTTATTGGGGCTGCTTCCTGACCGCAGCGGCACAGTTCGGTCTCTTCGCGGTGCCCGCGCTCATCACGCTGCCAGCCGACACGCGCCAACCCGTCCGTCTGGGCCCGGCCGTGCGGCGGGGCGTGGCCGACACGCTGGCCACGCTGCGCGAGATCGTGGGGCACCCCCAGCGCGCGGCCCTGCGCCGCTTCCTCGCCTCGTATCTGATCTACGAGGACGGCGTGAACACGGTGGTCACGTTCTCGGCGGTCTTCGCCGCCAAGACCCTGGCCTTCACCTTCACCGAGATCATCGGGCTGTTCGCGCTGGTCCAGCTCACGGCGCTGGCCGGGTCGGCGGCGTGGGCGCGTCCGGCCGACACCCGCGGCCCCAAGTTCGTCGTGGCCATTACGCTGGTGCAGTGGACGGCCGTAACCGTGCTCGCCTATTTCGTGCAGACCAAGTGGCAGTTCTGGGTGGTGGCCGTTCTCGCAGGGACCGGGCTGGGCGCGATCCAGGCGGCGAGTCGGACGTTCATGGCCACGCTGATTCCCGCCGGCCGGGAAGCCGAGCTTTTCGGCTTCTATCAACTGGTGGGCAAGACCGGGGCCATCCTGGGCCCCCTGGTCTTCGGTGGCGTGTCCTGGGCGCTCGAAGGCAACCAGCGCGCCGCCATCGTGGCGGTGGGGCTATTCTTCGTCGTCGGATTCGTTCTGCTCACCCGGGTCCCGGCCGGCGGGCCGACTATTGAACAGGGTACGGGCACCCGGGCTGGCGCCACGCCCGTACCCCGCCGCGATCTCCCGCCCCGGTAGTCTTCACGGGCTGCGAGCGTCCCGCCTTGCCGGGTACGGTCACATAATATCGATCGGAACCGGAGGGATCAGCAGGACGAAGAGGATCAGGCAGAGAGCGCCGACGACGCGACGCCCGCGGGACAGCGGCGTCACGTCGTCCACGGGCGGGCTGTGGTGGAAACCGATGAGGAATACGACGAGCGCCGACCACACGAACCAGTTGGGCGACCACGTGATCAGACCCAGCCCGAGCGTCGCCGCCACCGTGACGATCCCTACCGTGCGATGATACCGCCCGAACAGGGCGTAGGCGATGCGGCCGCCGTCGAGCTGACCAACCGGGAACAGGTTCAGGGCCGTGACGAAGAAGCCGGCCCAGGCCGCGTCAGCCATCGGGTGCGTGAAGAGCATCATGCCGTCGGGCACGGGGCCGAAGCGGGCGTGGATGAGCCAGCGCATTAGAAGCGACTGCCCGAAGACCACGTGCTCGCCGGCCGGCGTGGGGATCACCGTCGACCACTCCAGCCCGAGCACGAGCGCGGGGAGGGCCACGAACAGCCCGGCCAGCGGACCGGCGGCGGCGATGTCGAAGAGCGTGTTGCGGTCACGGGCCGGAGACCGCATGTGGATGAGGGCGCCCAGCGTACCGAACAGGAAGAGCGGCGGCGGAGCTGGGATGAAGTAGGGCAGGCTGACGGAGGCCCGATAGTGGCGCGCCGTGAAGTAGTGACCAAACTCGTGGACGCCCAAGATGATCATCAGCGTGGCCGCAAACGGAATGCCGCTGAGGAAGAGCGTCCCGATCAGCGTAGAGCGGAAGGCGTCGAAGGTCGGGGATCCCGAGAAGAAGGCGCCCGCCAGCAGGGTGGACAGGCAGGTGAGAACGAAGAGCACCACGTTGACGCGGATTCGCCGGGGCGCCGTACCTTCGACGAGCGGCACCGCCTGCAGGACCACATCGGCGCCGTCCGACTTGAGAAAGGGGGTCAATCCCAGCGGGCGCAGCCGCGCCTGCAGGAGCTCCCGGGCCCGGGCCGGCTCAACCAGAAGCCGGCCGCGATAGGCGAGACCGTTCCTGCGGATCCGGTGCTCGTCGAGCGTCAGGATGTCGTCGATCCGCTGACGCACGAGCTCGTCGCTGAGCACGAGGTCGTCCGGGGCGAGCGACACGGCGACGGGTCGTCGCCGTAAGGGCCAGAGACGCATGAAGAAAGCCTACCACACGGCCAGACGGCCGACTGCCCGCCGCACCGTGTCGAGCCCGCCCTCCAGGTAGAGCACGCCCAGCACGGCTTCCAGCGCGGTGGCCAAAACGGACTCGCGCTCGCGACCACCCGTCTGCTCCTCCCCGCGCCCCAGACGCAGGAGGGCGCCGAGCTCGATCCCACTCGCCCATCGAGCCAGGTTGGCCCCCGCCACGATGCGGGCGCGCTCCGGTGTCATCACTCCCACCGGGGCGCTGGGGTCGGCATCGAACAGGCGTTCGGCCACCACGAGCGCCAGGGCGGCATCACCGAGCAGCGCCAGCCCCTCGTTATGCCCGAGCGGGGGATGCTCGTTGGCGTAGGAGGCGTGGGTCAGGGCGCGGGCCAGCAGGTCGCGGTCCCGGAACCGGTGTTCTAGCCGGCGTTCGAGCTCGGCGACGCGGTCCGGATCCACGACGTGGGCAGCCGGGGCGCGCCAGCCCCGGCGCTAACCGCGGAACTTGCGGAAGGCCAGGGTGGCGTTGGTGCCGCCGAAGCCGAAGGCGTTGTTCAGGGCGACCTCGATGTCCTGTTTGCGCGCCTGATTGGGAACGTAGTCGAGATCGCAGTCGGTGTCCGGTGTCTCGTAGTTGATGGTCGGGGGCAACAGGCCGTGATGCAGGCTGAGGACGGTGGCGATGCTCTCCACGCCGCCGGCGGCGCCCAGCAGGTGACCGGTCATCGACTTCGTGGAGGACACGGCGAGCCGACGAGCATGCTCGCCGAACACCCGCTTGATGGCCAGCGTCTCGAACCGATCGTTGTAAGGCGTGGAAGTGCCGTGGGCATTGATGTAGCCGACCTCGCTGGGATCGAGCCCGGCGTCCTGCAACGCGGCGGTCATCGCCCGGGCCGACCCGTCACCTTCGGGGTCGGGGGCTGTCACGTGGTGGGCATCGGCGGTCATGCCGTAACCGACCACTTCCGCGTAGATGCGGGCGTCACGCCCTTGCGCGTGTTCCAGGGATTCGAGCACGACGATGCCGGCGCCTTCGCTCGGCACGAATCCATCGCGGGCGGCGTCGAAGGGGCGCGAGGCCTTCTCGGGCTCGTCGTTCCGGGTCGACATGGCCTTCATGGTGCAGAAGCCGGCGATGGTCAGGGGCAGGATGATCGCTTCGGAACCGCCGGCAATCATCACGTCGGCATCGCCCCGCTCGATGATCTTGAAGGCGTCGCCGATGGCGTGGTTCCCGGTGGCGCAGGCGGTGACCACCGCCGAGTTCGGTCCCTTGGCCCCGAAGCGCATGGAGACCAGGCCCGAGGCCATGTTGATGATGAGCATGGGAATGATGAAAGGCGAGACCCGCTCGGGTCCCTTCTCCACGCGCACCCGCTCGCCCTCGAGCAGCGTGTGGATACCCCCGATGCCGGAGCCGATGAGCACGCCGAACCGGGGTCCGGCGACCTTGCCCACGTCGAGGCCCGCATCGGCCACGGCCATTGCCGAGCCGGCGATGGCATAGTGCAAGAAGGGGTCCAGCCGGCGGGCTTCCTTCTTGTCCACGAAGCTCAGGGGATCGAAGTTCCGGACTTCGCCGGCGATACGGGTCGCGTAACGATAGGCGCCGCTGGCGTCCTTCTCGGCGGCGTCGAATTTGGTGATGGGGCCGATCCCTGACCGCCCCCGGGACAGGCCGGCCCAGAATTCCTCGGCGGTGTTACCCAGCGGGGTCAGGGCCCCCAGCCCGGTGACGACGACCCGGCGCCGCTCCACCGTCAGGAGTTGTCCTTGATGTACTGGATGGCGTCACCGACGGTGACGATCTTCTCGGCGTCCTCATCGGGGATCTGGATGTCGAAATGCTCCTCCAGCGCCATGACGAGTTCCACCGTGTCGAGCGAGTCAGCCCCGAGGTCCTCGATGAACCGCGCGTTCGGCGTCACGTCGTCCTCTTCGACGCCGAGCTGCTCGATGATGATTTCCTTCACCTTGTCTTCGACTGACTTCGCCATCGACCCGTGCCCTCCGCGGAGGAAGACTGCGTTCAGATGTAGAGTCCCCCGTTGACGTGGAACACCTGTCCCGTGATGTAGCTGGCGCCGTCTCCGGCGAGGAATCGTACCACCTCGGCGACTTCGCGGGTGGTACCGGTCCGCCCGAGCGGAATCTGGGCCAGTAGCGCCTGACGCGCGGCCTCGGGCACCGTGGCCGTGAGGTCCGTCTCGATGAGGCCGGGCGCCACTGCGTTGACTAGGATCGACCAGTGGGCCAGCTCCCGAGCGGCGGATTTGGTGAGGCCGATGAGCCCGGCCTTGGCCGCCGAGTAGTTGGCCTGGCCAGCATTGCCCATAGCGCCGGCGGTGGACGTGATGTTGATGATACGTCCGCTCTTCTGTCGCATCATGAGCTTGGCCGCGGCGCGCGTCATAAAGAATGCCCCGCGGAGGTTGACGTCCATGACGCGGTCCCAGTCCTCGTCCTTCATCCGTACCAGGAGCGCATCCCGGGTGATCCCCGCGTTGTTGATGAGCACGTCGAGACGTCCGAACTGCTGCTTGGCGGTATCGACCAGGCGCTCGGCGTCATCCCGGCTGGCGGCGTCGGCGGCGACGCCGACAATCGTCGCGCCTGCTCCCGCCATCTCCTTCACGGCACGCTCCAAACGATCGGCGTCGCGAGCCGAGACTACCACGGTCGCTCCGTCCTCCGCCAGCAAAGCGGTGATGGCAGCACCGATCCCCCGGCTGCCGCCGGTGACGATGGCCACGCGGCCGGCCAGCGCCTTCACGCCTTGAGCTCGGCGAGGGCTTTGTCCAGGCCGGCCGGATCCTCCACGGCGTAGCCCCGGGCGCCGTCGAGGATGCGTTTGAGCAGACCCGTCAGCACCCGCCCCGGCCCCACCTCCACGAAGGTGCGGGCGCCCTCGGCGGCCAGGCCGCGCACGCACTCCGTCCAGCGCACCGGGCTGGCCACCTGGCGCACCAGCGCCGGCTTCACCTCGGCCGCCGTCCGCGTGACCCCACCGTCGGCGTTACGCATGACCGGGATCCGGGGATCGGCGAAGACGACCCCCTCGAGCTCCCCGGCCAGCCGCTCGGCGGCGGGGGTCATGAGCCGGCAATGGAACGGCGCGCTCACCGGGAGCACGACGCTCTTGCGTCCGCCCCGGGCGGTAGCCAGAGCCACGGCCCGCTCCACGGCGGCGCGATGACCGGCGATCACGATCTGCAGCGGGGAGTTGACGTTGGCGATCTCGGCCACCTCGCCCTGAGCGGCCTCGGCACACACCGCCTCCACCGCCGGCAGCTCCAGCCCCATGATGGCCGCCATGGCCCCCACTCCCACGGGCACGGCGGCCTGCATGAACTCGCCACGGCGGCGGACGATACGTACGGCATCGCGGAAGGCCAGGGCGCCGGCCACCACCAGCGCCGAGTACTCGCCCAGGCTGTGCCCGGCGGCGAATCGGGGCGTGAGCCCGCGTTCGGCGCAGACCGCTGCCGCCGCCACGCTGACCGTGAGCACCGCCGGCTGCGTATTGGCCGTCAGGGCCAGATCGGCCGCCGGCCCCTCGAAGGCCAGACGGGTGAGCTCGAAGCCGAGGACGTCGTTGGCCTCCTCGAAAACAGACTTGGCGGCGGGGGAGGCCTCGTAGAAGGCCTGGCCCATGCCCACCGCCTGAGACCCCTGCCCGGGGAAGAGGAAGGCGACGGACATTACCACCGCATGAGCGCGGCCCCCCAGGCGAAGCCACCGCCGAAGGCGGCCAGCAGCACGAGGTCGCCACGCCGGACGCGTCCAGCCGCCAGCGCCTCCTCCAGCGCGACGTACACCGAGGCTGCGCCCGTGTTGCCGTAGCGGTCGACGTTCACGAACACCTTGTCCATCGGGAGGCCCACCCGCTTGGCGGCGGCCTCGATGATCCGCAAGTTCGCCTGATGGGGGATGAAGAGGTCGAGGTCCGCGACGGTCAGGCCGTGGCGGGTCAGAATCGTCTCCGCGCACTCGACGAACATACGCACGGCGACCTTGAACACCTCATTGCCCTTCATCTTGGCGTAGTGCATGCGCGCTTCGACCGTCTCTCGCGTGGTGGGATGCCGCGAGCCGCCCCCCGGCATATAGAGCAGGTCCCAGTACTGCCCGTCGGAGTACAGATCGGCATCGAGCAGCCCGCTGCCGTCCTCGGCGGGCTCGAGCACCGCGGCGCCGGCGGCGTCGGCCAGCAGGATGCAGGTGCCGCGGTCGGTGAAGTCGGTGATCTTCGACAGGGTCTCGGCACCGATGCAGAGCACCCGACGGCACTTGCCCGTTTCGATGAACTTGGCGCCAATGGCCAGGCTGTAGATGGACCCCGCGCACGCCGCCAGCACGTCCACGGAGCCGGCGCGCCGGCATCCCAGGCGGTGCTGCACGAGATTGGCCGTGGTGGGAAAGAACATGTCGGGTGTGGTGGTGCCCACGATGATGAAGTCGATGTCCTCGGGAACGAGGTTGGCCCGCTCCAGCGCCTGCTGGGCGGCCCGGACGGCCAGGTCGGAGGTGGCCTCGCCCTCCTCGGCGATGCGCCGCTCCCGGATCCCCGTGCGCTGGACGATCCACTCGTCGCTGGTCTCGATCATCGTCTCGAGGTCCGCGTTGCTGAGAATGCGCTTGGGGGCATAGGCACCCATCCCCACGATCTTGGCCCGCATCATTCGCGGCCTCCCTCCCGATCGGCGCGCTCGACCTCGGCTTCCAGCGCAGCCTTGATGTGCTCGTTCACACCGGCCGCGGCCCACTCGCCGGCCACCCGGACCGCGTTCTTGATGGCCTTCACCGGGGAAGCGCCGTGACAGACGATGGCGGCACCGTCGATGCCCAGTAGCGGCGCCCCCCCCATCTCCGTGTAGTCCACGCGGCGCTTGAAACGCGCGAAGGCGGGCAGGGCCAGGGAGGCCCCCAGCTTCGAGCGGACGTCCCGCATAAGCTCTTCCTTGATCATGGCCCCCAGCATCTCGGCCAGGCTCTCCGAGATTTTGAGGGCCACATTGCCCGTGAAGCCGTCGGTCACCACGACGTCGCAGCGACCGTTGTAGATATCTCGCCCCTCCACGTTGCCGACGAAGTTCAACGACGAGTCCTTGAGCTGCTCGTAGGCCTCCTTGGTGAGCTCGTTGCCCTTGCCCTCTTCCTCGCCCACCGACAGCAGACCCACGCGGGGATTGTCGTAGCCCAGGATGTCGCGCGCATAGATGTGCCCCATCACGGCGAACTGCAGCAGATGCCAGGGTTTGGGATCGACGTTGGCGCCGACATCGAGCAGCACGGTGAAGCGCCGGAGGTTGGGCAGGACCGCCGCCAGGGCCGGCCGGTCCACGCCGGGCAGGACCCCGATCACGAACATGGCGATGGCCATGGCCGCACCCGTGTTGCCGGCTGAGATGAAGGCGGCCGCCTCACCATCCTTGACGAGCTGGGCGGCCACTCGCAGCGAGGAGTCCCGCTTGCGGCGAAGGGCCTGCGACGGGCTCTCGGCCATGCTGACGACCTGGGAGGCGTGGCGGATCTCGACGGCGGGACCTTCGGCGCCCAGCCGGGCCACCTCGCGCTCGATGGCCGCCTTGTCACCGATGAGGATGACGGTGGCGCCGTACTCGCGCGCGGCAGCGACGGCCCCCTCGACGACCACGGCGGGGCCGTAGTCGCCGCCCATGGCGTCGACGGCGATCTTCATGCGGATCGGCGACTACTCACCTTCGACGGCGACGATCTCCCGGCCCTTGTAGTACCCGCAGTGGGGGCAGACGCGGTGTGGCAGTTTCGGCTCCCGACACTGGGGGCACACGGCGTGGGCCGGAGCATCCAGTTTCCAGTGAGTCCGGCGCTTGCGGCCCCGGGTTTTCGAGTGGCGGCGTTTGGGCAGCGGCATTTAGTGGGATCCTCTCTCCGTCCTCAGTGATGGAGTCGGCTGGCCAGGTCTTTGAGCGCGGCCAGGCGGGAGTCAGCGGGCTGGTCAGCGGGCTGGATCGGACACCCACAGTCGCCGACGTTACGGTTGGCGCCGCACGTGGGACAGAGTCCACGGCAATCGGCCCGGCAGAGCGGCTTCATGGGCAAGGCCAGCGTCGTCTCCGTTTCCACGAGGGAGGCGAGGTTGAGCTGGTCGTTCTCGTAGAAGTCCAGATCCAGATCGTCGGCCCCGAGCTCGACGTCGTCATCGATCGCCGGACGCGGCACGTAACGGAGGTCGACCCGGGGGTGCACGTCGACCTGAAACTCCTCCAGACACCGCCCGCAGACGAGCGGCACAGTGGCCCCGAGCTCGCCGACCACAACGACCTCCTCGCCGTCACGACTGACGTGCAGGCGAACGGAGTTGAGCCGCCAGGACCGATCGCTGAAGGGCGCGACGAACTCTCCGGCATTGGCGACCAGAAGCCCGTCGTCCGGAATGTCGGACACCTGAATGATCATGACTCGCTCTCGTGGGGGAACCCGCGTAACTTGTTGTCGTTTAGAGAGTTTTCCCTAAACCGGCTCAGTGTATCGGCGGGTAGTAGGCAAGTCAAGGATTTTGACCGTCCGTTTGACCGCCGCAGAGCCGTTTGCTACGCTCTGGGGCGAAGTTAGGTGCGCAGCGCGAAGCGAGGCGCGAGGAAGAGGAGGAGCCACATGTCGCACATCTTCAAAACGGCGCTGCTGCTGGCGGTGCTCACCGCCATGCTCGTGCTGATCGGAGGGGCGATCGGTGGCCAGCAGGGCATGCTGGTGGCCTTCGTCCTGGCCCTCGCGATGAACTTTTTCTCCTACTGGTTCTCCGACCGCATCGTGTTGGCGATGTACCGGGCGCAGCCCATCGACGAAGCCCAGTCCCCGCGCCTGTACGCCATGGTGCGGCGCCTGACCACGCGCGCCGGCATTCCCATGCCCCGCGTGTACTTGATCCCGTCGGAAACTCCCAATGCCTTCGCGACGGGCCGGAACCCCCAGCACGCCGCGGTGGCCGTGACTGAAGGCATCATGCGGCTGCTCGACGAGGACGAGCTGGAGGGGGTCCTCGCCCACGAGCTCGCTCATGTCAGCAACCGCGACGTGCTCATCTCGACGATTGCCGCTACCCTGGCCGGGGCCATCACGTACCTGGCCCACATGGCCCACTGGGCGGCCCTCTTCGGCGGGCGGAGTGACGACGACGAGCACGGGAGCAACCCGATCGCCATGGTGCTGATGGCAGTCCTGGCACCCCTGGCCGCCATGCTCGTGCAGATGGCCGTCTCCCGGTCACGGGAGTTCCACGCCGACGCCACCGGCGCCCGGGTGGCCGGCAAGACCTGGGGGCTGGCCAAGGCGCTGGAGAAACTCCACATGGCGCAGCACGCGATCCCCATGGACGCCAATCCCGCCACCGCCCACCTGTTCATCGTCAACCCGCTCAGCGGACGGGCCATGATGAACCTGTTCTCGACGCACCCGCCGCTCGAAGAGCGCATCGCCCGCCTGCGCGCGATGCGGATCTGACGGGGGCGCCGTCGCGACGTTCCCCCCGCGGCCGGTGACGGATGGCTGAGCCCCTCATTCACCTCGCTGGTCTCGGCAAAGCCTTCGGGGCAGACCGGGTGCTGGACGGCATCGATCTCGACGTCCGCGCTGGCGAGGCCGTGGCCTTGCTGGGGGCCAACGGCGCGGGCAAGACGACGCTGCTGCGCGTCGTGGCCACCCTGCTGCGGCCCACTCGCGGTGTGGCCCGGGTGGCCGGCTTCGACTGTGTGCGTGAGGCCGACCGGGTGCGCGCCCGGGTCGGCCTGCTGGCCCACGGCGCGTGGGTGTACGAGGATCTCACCGCGCTCGAAAACCTCAAGTTCTGGACGACCCTGGGCGGGCAATCGGCCACGATCGAGGAACTCCGTGCGGCGCTGGCCGCCGTCGACCTCGAGCGGCTGGCCGGGGAGCGGGTCCGGACCTTCTCGCTCGGGATGCGACGCCGACTGTCGCTGGCCCGCCTGGTGCTGGCCGCCCCCAGCGTGCTGCTGCTCGACGAGCCCTACGCCGGGCTCGACCCGCGCGCGGGCAAGTGGCTGGACGGGCATCTGGCGGCCGTCAAAGCGGCCGGCGGGGCCATCCTCATGACGACCCACAGTTTCGGCAGGGGGCTCGGTGTCGCTGACCGCGTCGCGATCGTGGCCAGCGGCCGCATCGCCCACGACACCGCGGTGGCCGCGCTCGGCGCGGACGACATCCGGCGGCTCTACGAGCTGCACACGGAGGAGGCGTCGTGAGCTACGCGCGGCGGGCCTGGATCGTCCTCTGGAAGGATTTGATGACCGAGCGGCGCTCGAAAGAGACATTCAATGCGCTGCTGTTCTTCGCGCTCCTCCTCCTGTTCCTGTTCCAGTTCGCGCTGGGCGACGACCGCGAGCGGCTGGCCGCGGCGCTGCCCGGGCTGCTCTGGCTCGGCTTCATCCTGAGCGGGCTCGTGGGTCTGGGGCGTGCGTTCCTCGCCGAGCGGGACCACGATTGCTGGGAGGGGCTCGTGCTGGCGCCCGGGGACAAATCGGCGATCTACCTGGGAAAGGTCGCAGGTAATCTGCTCCTCATGCTGGTGGTCGAGACGGTGATCCTCGTGCTGTTCACCGTCTTCTTCAACGTCGACGTGGCCGGCCACCTGGCTGCGCTGGTGGCCGTGGTGCTCCTCGGCACGGTGGGCTTCGCCGCCGTGGGCACCCTCTTCGCCGCTATGACGGCGAACGTCCGGGCCCGGGAGGTGCTCTTCCCCGTCCTGCTGCTCCCCATCCTGGTGCCGGTGCTCCTCGGCGCGGTCAAGGCCACCGAGGCCGTGATGCTGGGCGAGCCCCTGGGCACGGTCGCGCGGTGGCTCCAGCTTCTAGGCGCCGCCGATGTGGTCTATCTCACCGTGGGCATCCTCACCTTCGACGCGGTGCTGGAGGGCTGACGACGTGAGCCGGGCGTTGGGCTGGCTTACCACGCTGGGCCTGGCCGCCGGGCTGGTGCTGACCTTCGGGGTGGCGCCGCGCGAGGAGATCCAGGGCAACGTGCAGCGGATCATGTACCTGCACGTGCCCAGCGTCCTCGTGGCGTACCTCGCCTTCGCCGTCGTCCTCGTGGCCTCCGTCGCCTACCTCGCCCGGCGCAGCGCGGCCGCCGACCGCCTGGCCCAGGCTTCCGCCGAGGCCGGCGTGCTCTTCACCGGGATCACGATCGCGTCGGGGGCGATCTGGGGCAAGCCGACCTGGGGCACCTGGTGGACGTGGGACGCGCGCCTCACCAGCGTGGCGATCCTGTTCGTGATGTACCTGGGCTATCTCCTGCTGCGCGCGATGATCGAGGACCGCGAGCGCGCGGCCCGCTATTCGGCCGTCCTCGGCATCGTGGCGGCGCTCGACATCCCGCTGGTGCACTTCTCCGTGTACTGGTGGCGGACCCTGCATCAGCCCCCCTCGATCCTCAAGCCGGGCCCCAGCACGATGCCACTCGTGTTCCTGGTGGTGCTGCTCGTCAACCTGGCCGCCTTCACGCTGCTCTACGCCTGGTTCGTGACCAAGCGGGCACGCCTGCTGCGTCGCGAGCACGAGGTCTTCGCGTGATGCCCGACAACTGGGGTTTCGTCGTCGCCGCGTACGGCCTGGCCGCGCTCGTGCTCGGCGGCTACTGGCGTTACCTCCGGCGCCGAGAGCGCGAGATCAGGTCGGAGGGGGCGATTCACAGGCGCGTCCCTGGGGGCGCGACGGTCCCCTCCGAGACCTCCCCCAGGAAAGACCAAGGAAGCGGCGGCAAAGCCGCCGCTCGAACAGCTAGGGATCGCGCATGAAGCCCAAATTCCTCGTGGGGGGCCTCGTGATCGCGGCGGCGTTGGCCTATCTGGTTTACTCGGGGGTGACGCAGTCGGCCGTCTACTTCGTCACGCCGTCGGAGCTGGCGGCCGCGCCGGCGGCGGGCAAGGCGTATCGCCTGGGCGGCCTCGTTGCGCCCGGCTCGCTGACCTGGGAGCCGAAGACCTTGGACCTGCGATTCGCCCTGACCGACGGCAAGACCTCCGTCCCGGTCCGCCACCGGGGCACGGCGCCCGACCTGTTCGGTGAGGGACGCGGTGCCGTCGTGGAGGGCGCCTGGGCCGCCGAGGGCTACTTCAAGGCCACGCTGATCATGGCCAAGCACTCGGAAGACTATCAGGCCCCCGCCAACGGCCAGGCCGGATACAAGGAGCTGATGAGGTCGCTCCAGGCCCCTCGATGATCCCCGAGCTTGGACAGGGAGTCCTCCTGGTGGCCTTGGGCCTCGCCCTCTGGGGAGGCGCCGCCGCCAGCGTCGGCGGCCGCGCCGGCCGACCAGCCCTGATCGAATCGGCGCAGCACGCGGCCCTGGGGGTATTCACACTCGTCTCGCTGGCCTTCGCCCTGCTGATCTATGCCTTCCTCGCCTTCGACTTCTCGGTGCGCTACGTCGCCATGAACACGAATCTGGGGACACCCTTCTACTACCGGATCACCGGGGTATGGGGCGCGCTCGAGGGATCGCTCGTGCTGTGGGCCTGGATGTTGGCGCTCTACACACTCATCGTGGTCCTGCGCCAGCGCGAGCGGGCCCGGGAGCTCTACCCCTGGGCGCTGGCGGTGATGTTCGTGGTCCTCGCCTTCTTCCTCCTCGTCATGACGGTCGCGGCCCCGCCCTTCGCCCGCCTCAGTCCTGTTCCGGCGAACGGCCGGGGTCTCAATCCGCTGCTCGAGGACACGGGAATGATCACGCATCCCATCGCCCTCTACCTGGGCTTCACCGGCTTCACCGTGCCCTTCGCGTTCGCCATCGCCGCGCTGGTGACGAGCCGGGTGGGCGACGCTTGGATCACCTTGACCCGGCGCTGGACGATCACCGCCTGGTACTTCCTGTCCCTGGGCCTGCTCATCGGCGGCTGGTGGAGCTACCACGTGCTGGGGTGGGGCGGGTACTGGGCCTGGGATCCCGTGGAGAACGCCGCCTTCATGCCCTGGCTGACGGGCACGGCCTTCCTGCACTCGGTGATGATCCAGGAGCGCCGGCGGATGCTGAAGCTGTGGAACATCTCGCTGGTGATCCTGACGTTCAGCCTGACGATGTTCGGCACCTTCCTCACGCGCTCCGGTGTCATCGCCTCCGTCCACGCCTTCACCCAGGGCACGGTCGGCGTCTTCTTCCTGGCGTTCCTAGCGCTGGTGGTCCTGGCCTCCCTCATCCTATTGGCCTGGCGCTGGTACGCCCTGCAAGCCCAGGGGCAGCTCGACTCCGTCGTCTCCCGGGAGTCGGCCTTCCTCCTCAACAACCTGCTGCTGGTCGCCGCCGCCTTCACCGTCTTCTTCGGCACGGTGTTCCCGTTGCTGTCCGAGGCCCTGCGCGGTGTCAAGGTCAGCGTGGGCGCGCCCTTCTTCAACCAGGTGAACGTGCCCCTGTTCCTGGGCCTGGTGTTCCTGATGGGCGTGGGACCGCTCATCGCCTGGCGTCGAGCCTCGCCGGAAAATCTCAGACGGAACTTCCTCGTCCCCGTCGCCCTGGGGATCGCCGGGGCGGCGGTGTTCTTCCTCCTCGGCGTCCGCTCGGCGGTGGCCGTGCTGGCGCTGGCCCTGACCCTGTTCGTCGCCGCCACCATCGCGCTGGACGTCAGCCGGGCCACCCGCGCCCGGCTGCGCGGGGGCGAGAGGCTGCTCCCCGCCGTCGGCGGCTTGCTGACTCGCCACAACCGCCGCTACGGCGGCTTCGTGGTTCACCTCGGCATTCTGTTGATCGTGGTGGGCGTCACCGGCTCCCAGGCGTGGTCGGTGCAGCGGGAATCGACCCTGGCCGTCGGTGAGACGACCGAGCTCGCCGGCTATCGGTTCCGCTTCGACGGCCTGCAGGCGAATGAGGAGTCCAACCACTTCAAGGTCGTCGGCCGCTTCTCGGTGAGCCGGAACGGCTCCCGCCCCGCGCTCATGCAGCCGACCAAGAAATTCTATCCTCAGGAGACGTCGCCGATCGCCGGCGTGGACTACTCGGTCGGATTCTGGGAGGACCTCTATCTGGTGCTGGGGGATTTCACGCGCGACGGGCGCCAGGCCACCATCAAGGTCCAGGTCAACCGTCTGGTCACCTGGATCTGGATCGGCGGTTTCGTCCTCACCCTGGGCACGGCGTTGGCGCTTCTTCCCGAGCGCCGGAGAGCGGCGTGAGGCGATCGCTTCGCTGGCTCATTCCACTGTCGACCCTCCCGGTGCTGGTGCTGCTGGCGTACGGTTTTCGGAGCAATCCCCGTGACATTCCCTCGCCCCTGATCGGCCGGGAAGCGCCGTCCTTCACCCTGACCGCCTTCACCGGCGAGCCCATCTCCTTGAGCGACCACCGGGGCCAGGTGGTCGTGGTGAACTTCTGGGCCTCCTGGTGCTATCCCGCCTGCTACGAAGAGGCCCCCGTGCTGGAGCAGGGCTGGCAGCGGTGGCGCGAGCGCGGTGTCGTGGTCATCGGCCTGGACATCCAGGACACCGACGACAAGGCGAAGAAGTTCATCGCCGACTTCGGCCTCACCTTCCCCAACGCGCGCGACGTCACCGGCAAGGTGTCCATCGACTATGGGGTGTTCGGAGTGCCCGAGACCTTCTTCATCGACCGGGGGGGGCGCATCCGTCTCCGGCACGTGGGCGCGGTCACCACCGACGTCTTCCGCACCACGGTGGAACGGCTCTTGACCGAGTCATGAAGCTGGCCTGGCTCGTGGTCCTGCTGGCGTCGCTCACACTGGGACCGCCCACCCCGGGGCTGGCCCAGCAACCGGCCCGGCACGTCGAGGAGGAGCAGGTGCACACCATCGCCACGCAGCTTCGTTGCGTGGTGTGCCAGAACCTCTCCGTGGCCGACTCCCCCTCCGAGATGGCGAATCAGATGCGCGCGGTAATCCGGGAGCGTCTGGCCGCCGGCCAGTCGCCCGGGGAAGTCGTCGAGTACTTCGTCGACAAGTACGGAGAATGGATTCTGCTGGAGCCCCGCCGTCGCGGCTTCACCGCCCTGGTGTGGCTGATCCCGCCGCTCGCGGTCCTGATCGGCCTCGGGGTGGTGGCCCTCCTCATTGTCCGCTGGACACGCCGACGCCCCGCCCCCGCCACCCCGGTCCGGCTGGACCCGGTGATGAGCGAGCGGATTCGGCGGGAGATGGAGGCTGAGCCCTGACGGGCGCCGTCGGCATCGCCATCGTGGTCCTGCTCGTCGGGGTGCCGCTGGCCGTCTTCACGCTGTGGCCCCTGCGCCGGCACAGTGGTCGCCGGCTCTTGGCGGTGCCCGTGGACGCGCGCGAGCAGCTCCTCGAGCAGAAGCGGCAGGCGCTGCGGGCGCTGCGCGAGCTGCAGTTCGAGCACGAGACCGGTCACGTCTCGGATGACGACTACGCCGAGCTCACCATGCGCTACGAGGCTGAGGCCGCGCGTGTGCTGACCGAGCTCGATCAGCTGGGTCCGGCCGCGCCGAGCGCCGTGGCCAGGCCGGCCCCGACGGCGGCCCGCGGCTGGCGCCACCCTGTCGTGTTGACGGCGGGCGCGCTCGCCCTGCTGGCCTTCGGCGTGGCGCTCGGCGCAGGCATCAGCCGTCACACGAGCCCCGACCCCACCGCCGGTGTGCCGATGACAGGCTCCCGTCCGCTGGCCACGCTCGAGCCGACGCCGGGCGCCTCGGCGGGCCAGCCAGGCGCGGTGAGCCCGGAGATGCTCCAGGGAATGTTACGGGCGGCCCGGAACAGCCTGGTCGAGGGACGCTATGGCGAGGCCATCGCCGCGTACCAGGCGGTGCTCAAGCGGGAGCCCCGCAACGTCGATGCCATGACCCACCTGGGGCTCATCGTGGCCATCGGCGGTCACGCCGACGCGGCGCTGGAGGCGTTCGATCGCGCCCTGGCCATCGACCCCGACTACGGCCCGGCGCTGCTCTATCGCGGTCAGGTTCTCTACGAGCGCAAGCAGGACGCCGCCGGCGCCATCCGTTCCTGGGAGCGGTTCCTGAAAGTGGTGCCCGCGGGCGAGGATCACGAGCGGGTCAAGCAGCTGATCGCCGAGGCCAAGACGAAGAAGTAGCCGGCCTCAGGCCGTCGCGCCGGCGCGCTCGGGCAGGTACACCCAGATCTTGGCGGCCGCGGGCAAGCCCAGGACGATGGTCTGACCGTCCCCGGCCAGCGTGATGGTGCCCGCCCACGGCGCCACCTCGATGACGCGCAGCCGCCGGCCCGGACGCACGTCGGCCCGCCAGAGATACTCCAGCAAGTTCTTGTCCGCTTCCGCCTCCTCCGTGATGCGCTCCACGACAACCGTAACCCCGGCTTTGGCCTGGGCGAGCGGGAACGGCTCGACGGGGACGAGTGACGGCATGCCGGGGATCGGGTTGCCGTGGGGACACGTGCTCGGCATGCCGAGCATCGTGGCCAGCCGCTCCTCGACGCGCGGCGAGATGGCGTGCTCGAGCCGGTGCGCCTCCTCGTGGGCGTCCGCCCAGTTGAGCCCGAGCGTGTCGGTCAGCCATCGCTCGAGGAGCCGGTGACGCCGGGCCATGACCTCGGCGATCTCCCGCCCCTTGGCGGTGAGGCTCACGGCCTTGCCCCGGCCGACACGGACGTAGCCCCCGCGGGTCAGGCGCTGGATGGCCTCGAAGACGGCGGGCGCCGAGATTCCCAGGTGCTTGGCCAGGCGGGCCCCGATGACGGGCCCGCTGCTCGCGCCCAGATCGTAGATCGCGGCCAGATAGTCCTGGACGGAGGCGGTCGTGGAGGCTGTGGCGCCCCTGTTTTTGAGGCTTGACGGCCTCTTCATATTAGGCTTACCTAAATATCGGGCTGAGGCACGGGTCAGTATAGCCCGGCCGCCGAGCCCGGTGCAACGCGGCTCGAGTCAGCGGCACCAGTCTTCCGCTCAGAAAGGACCGCGCGATGCGACCGAGAGTCGCCCTCGTCCTCCTCACGCTCACCGTCGGCCTTCTGGCCGGCCCCGTCACCGGCCACGCCGCCGAGGTGGTCGTGTATTCAGCCCGGCACTACGGGCAAGAAGCGGCCTTCGAGGCCTTCACGCGCAAGACCGGCATCCAGCTGAAGATCTTCAACGGCAGCACCGGCGAGCTGTTCGAGCGTCTCAAGGCGGAGGGCGAGCGGACGCCCGCCGATGTCCTCCTCACCGTGGACGCCGGCAACCTCTGGAACGCGGCCCGCGCCGGGCTCCTGGCCCGCGTCGACTCGCCCGAGCTTCAGGCGAACATTCCGGCGCATTTGCGTGATCCCGAACAGCGCTGGGTCGGCCTGACCGTGCGGGCCCGCAGCATCGCCTACAACACCCAGAAGGTGAAGCCGGCCGAGCTCAGCACGTATGAAGCCCTGGGCGACGCCCGGTGGAAGGGGCGCCTCTGTCTGCGCACCTCGAGCTACATTTACAACCAGTCGCTGCTCGCGACTATGATCAAGCGCCAGGGCGAGCCCCGGACGGAAGCGATCGTGCGGGGGTGGGTCGCCAACCAGCCCGTCCTCATCAACGGCGACACGAAGATCGTAGAGGCCCTGGCGGCCGGCCAGTGCGACGTCGGCCTCGTGAACCACTACTATCTGGCCCGCCTGCTCGCCAAGGATCCCAGCATGCCCGTGAGCATCTTCTGGGCCAACCAGCAGACGACGGGCACGCACGTCAATGTCTCCGGCGCCGGCGTGACCGCGCACGCCCGGCATCGTGCGGAGGCGATCAAGCTCCTCGAGTACCTGTCGAGCCCCGAAGCCCAGCAGATGTTCGCCGATCTATCCTTCGAGTTCCCGGCGAACCCTCAGGCCGCCGTGCACAAGCTCGTGGCCCGCTGGGGCAAGTTCAAGCAGGACGACATCAACGTGGCGTCGGCCGGGGAGTACCAGGCCGCGGCTACGCGGCTCGCCGATCGCGCGGGTTACAAGTAGTCGGTCTCATGGAGACGGTGCGGACCGGCGCCCGCGGCGTCGCAGTCCGGCGGGCCGGCCCGCGCCAGCTCTCACCCTGGACGGTGGGGGTCTCGCTGGTGGCCGCCGCCCTGGCCGTGCCAATCGTCGCCGTACTCTCCTCCCTGGCCCGACCTCGCCTGGAGGTCTGGGACCACCTCTGGCAAACGCAACTCGGCGAGCTCGTCACCAACACCCTGCTTCTCGTCGTGGGTGTGGGGGCAGGAACCTTCGTGGTCGGCACCGCGCTGGCCTGGCTCGTCGTCGGCTTCCGCTTCCCGGGTCGGGGGATGTTCGAGTGGGCGCTCATGCTCCCGCTCGCTGTGCCCGCCTACGTGATCGGCTTCGCCTTTCTGGGCCTGTTCGACTACGCGGGGCCTGTGCAGTCCGCCCTGCGCCGGAGCCTGGGTGAAGCGGCCCGGCTACCCGAAGTCCGCTCTTACGCCGGCATCGTCGTCGTGATGACGCTCGTCTTCTATCCGTATGTCTACCTGCTCGCCCGCACCGCCTTCCGCGAGCAGGGAGCGGCGACCCTGGAGACCGCGCGCAGCCTGGGCCACACGCCCCTGCGCGTCTTCGGGAAGGTGATGTTGCCCATGGCCCGGCCCTCGCTGGTCGCCGGGGTCTCGCTGGCCATGATGGAAGCGCTGGCCGATTTCGGCACCGTGGCCACCTTCGGGTACCGCACCTTGACGGAGGGCATTTATCGCGTGTGGCTCGGGATGTTCGAGCGCGAAGCGGCGATCCAGCTTGCCAGCCTCTTGCTCCTGTTCGCCGCTCTTCTCCTGGCGCTCGAGCGTGCCCTCCGTGGCCGCGCCCGCTTCGTGCAAAGCCACCGCCGCGGCCCTGGCATCCTCCCCGTGCCGCTCCGGGGCTGGCGCGCCGGCGCGGCCACAGGCCTGTGCGCGCTGGTGCTCGGGGTCGCGTTCGTGCTTCCGGTCGTCCAGCTTCTGGTATGGGCGCGCGAGGCCGCCGGGGCCGGTCGCCTCCCCTACGGCCAGCTGCTCGCCAACACCCTCGTTCTGGCCAGTCTGGCCGCGGCCATCACGGCCGGGCTCGCGCTCGTTCTCGTCTACGCCGCCCGCTTGCACCCCTCGAGGGTCGTCCACGCCGTCACCCGGTTCGTCTCGATGGGTTACGCCCTGCCCGGCTCGGTCATCGCGGTCGGCGTGCTGATTCCCGTGGCCCTCGTCGATCACGCCCTGGTGGGCGGCCTCGAATGGCTCCTGGGACGCTCGGTGGATCTGGTGGTCACGGGCTCGGCGACCGCGCTGCTCTACGCCTACGTCGTCCGCTTTCTCGCCGTGAGCACCCAGCCCCTTGAGGCCAGCCTGGGGAAGGTCCCGCCGAGCTTCGACGACGCCGCGCATTCGCTGGGCGCCGGCATGCTGGGGACGCTGCGGCGGATCCACCTGCCCCTCATGCGGGGAGGCCTGCTCACCGCGCTGGTCCTCGTGTTCGTCGAGACCATGAAGGAGATGCCGGCCACCTTGCTGCTTCGACCGTTCGGCTTCGACACGCTGGCCGTGGGCGTCTGGGAGCGCACGTCCGAGTCGCTGTGGGGCGACGCCGCGATCCCGGCCCTGACGATCGTGGCCGCCGGCCTCCTGCCCGTCTTCCTGGCCATCCGCCTGAGTGCGGCCCGGGTGGGCCTCGGGGGAGGACGGCCATGACCGAGATGCGCGTGCGTGGCCTGACCCCGACTCCGGATCAGGGTGCGGCCGTCGTGCTCCTGGAGACGGCCGACGACGCGCGCCGGCTGGCCTTCGTGATCCCGATGAATGAAGCCAACCGCCCGCACACGGCGCGCTGCACGTCCACCTGTCGCGTAGTCAAGGCAGTCCGCCTCCAGCGCCTGCTGTGGGGGTGCCTCGTCGGTGTGAGCTTCTTCGTCTTCCATCCCGGCACGTAGCAACACGCTCGCCGGCGCCGTCGTCCGCGGGCTCCGGGAACCGCAGCGAGGGCGCGTGATACCATCTGCGCCATGGATCAGACCGACTCGGCGCAGCGCATGGCCGAGCTGCGCGAGCAGATCCACCATCACGACTATCTCTATTACGTGGAGGCGCGCCCCGAGCTCGCCGACGCCGAATACGACGCGCTGGTGCGGGAGCTGCGAGATCTGGAAGCCGCCTTCCCCCACCTCGTCACGCCGGACAGTCCCACGCAGCGGGTCGCCGGGCAACCGGTGGAAGCGTTCCGGCCCGTGGAGCACGTGCAGGCGATGCTCTCCCTGGACAATGCCACCACGCCCGAGGACCTCCGCGAGTTCGAGGCTCGTCTGGCCCGCGCGCTGCCCGGCGCCCGCTTCAGCTACGTGTGTGAGCCGAAAATCGACGGGCTGGGGGTGGCGCTGCTCTACCAGCAGGGTCGCTTCGTCCGGGGCGCCACCCGGGGCGATGGCCGTGTGGGCGAAGAGATCACCCCGAACCTCCGCACCATCCGCAGCCTGCCGATGGTGCTGCGCGGGCGGCTGGCCGAGGCGAACGAGATCGAGGTCCGCGGCGAGGTCTACTTGCCGCGAGAGGACTTCGCGAAGCTGAACCGAGCGCTGGAAGAGGGCGGCGACGCGACGTTCGCGAATCCCCGGAACGCGGCGGCCGGCTCGCTCCGCCAGAAGGACGCGGCCGTCACGGCCAAGCGCCCGCTCGCGCTGTTTCTCTACCACGTCAGCCGGGCGCGCGAGCTGGGCTTCACCTCCTACGGCGAGACGCTGGAGGCCCTGCGCGAGGCGGGCTTTCGCGTGAACCCGCGCACGGAACGCTGCCCCACCCTCGAGCAGGTGCTGGCCTACTGCGCGAGACTGGAGGCCGAGCGCGACAGCCTGGGATACGATGCCGACGGCGCCGTGGTGAAGGTCGACAGTCTCGAACACCAGCGGCACCTCGGTTCCACCAGTCACCATCCCCGCTGGGCCATCGCCTTCAAATTTGCGGCTCGCCAGGCCACCACCACCGTCCTGGCCATCGAGGTGAACGTCGGCAAGACGGGCGCGCTGACCCCAGTGGCCAAGCTCGCGCCCGTGGAGCTGGCCGGGGTGACCATCCGCAACGTCAGCCTGCACAACGAGGACGAGCTCCGGCGCAAGGACGTCCGCATCGGGGACACGGTCCTCATCGAGCGCGCCGGCGACGTGATTCCCTACGTCATCCAGGTGGTCCTGTCCAAACGCCCCCCCGACAGCCGGACGTACGTCTTTCCCGAGCGCTGCCCGGTCTGCGGCCACGCGGCGGCCCGACTGCCCGGTGAGGCCCACTGGCGATGCCTCAACAGCGCCTGCCCGGCCCAGCTCAAAGAGCGCCTCAGGCACTTCGGCTCGCGCGGCGCCATGGACATCGAACACCTCGGCGACGCCGCCATCGAGCAGCTCGTCGAGCGCGGATGGGTAAAGGACTTCGCCGATCTCTACGACCTCACCACCGAGCGGGTCGCCGACCTCGAGCGCTTTGCCGAGAAGTCGGCCGAGAATCTGGTCCGCGCCATCCAGGCCTCAAAGGAGCGGGGGCTGGCGCGGCTCCTGAACGGACTGGGCATCCGCATGGTCGGGGAGCGGGCGGCGGGCCTGTTCG
The DNA here is from genome assembly GCA_035457825.1 of Candidatus Methylomirabilota bacterium. GTDB lineage: Bacteria > Methylomirabilota > Methylomirabilia > Rokubacteriales > CSP1-6 > 40CM-4-69-5. The sequence goes on along the minus strand of DATIAY010000138.1, from coordinate 22,199 downwards.
CGCGCCGGTTCGGGAGCATGGACCGCCTCATGAAGGCCTCGGCCGAGGAGCTGGCGGAGATACATGGGATCGGGCCCCAGATTGCGCAGTCGGTACGGACGTTCTTCGATGATCCAGCCAACCGCGACATCGTCGAAAAGCTCAAGCAGGCGGGCGTGGCCATGGGGGCAGCGTCCAGCGGGGACGCCGGCCCCAGGCCGCTGGAGGGCAAGACGTTCGTGCTGACCGGCACCCTGTCGAGCCTGCCGCGCGAGATGGCGCGCGAGCTAGTGGAACAGTTAGGAGGGCGCGTGACGAGCTCGGTGTCGAAGAAGACCGATTACGTCGTGGTCGGCGAGTCTCCGGGGAGCAAGGCCGACGACGCCAGGCGACTGGGCGTGACCCTCCTCGACGAGGGGGCCTTTCTGGCCCTCGTGGGCCGATGAGGCTCCGTGGGTTCCTCGGGGCGGGCCTGGTGGTCGCCGGCGCCGCCGGGTGCCTGGGCGCGACCACGGAGTCCGGCGGGCCGGTGGACGTCACCATGCCCGGCGCCTGGACCACGCTGGCGCCCATGCCGACGGCTCGTCAAGAGGTGGCCGTCGCCACGCTCGGCGGCTCGATCTACGTCATCGGCGGCTACGGTCCCTCCGCCCTGCCGATGATCACGGTGGAGGTCTACGACCCGGCGACAAACGAGTGGACCACGAAGGCGCCGTTGCCGACGGCCACTCACCACCCGGCCGCTGCCGTGGTGAATGGCCGGCTCTTCGTCATCGGAGGCTACACCGGAGGCCGCATGAGCTCGACGGCGGTCCCGACGGTCTACGAGTACGATCCGTCCCGCAATGCCTGGACGACCCGCGCGCCGCTGCCCACGCCGCGGGGCGCGCTGGCGGCGGTGGTCCTGAACGGACGCATCCACGCGCTGGGCGGCAGCGACGAGGGCGCCACGGGCGCTCACGAGGTCTACGACGTCGCGAGCAACCGCTGGACCGCCGCCAACCCGATGCCCACCCCGCGCGACCATCTCGCCGCGGTGGCCTTCCAGGGGCGCGTCTGGGCGGTGGGGGGGCGGACCTCGTTCACGGGCCAGCAGTTCGACAAGGTCGAGATCTACGATCCGGCGACGAACAGCTGGCAGACGGGGCCACCCCTGCCCAGCGGGCGTGGCGGCCTCGCCGCCGTGGTCCTGGCCGACCGGATCTTCGTGTTCGGGGGCGAGGCGCCGTTCAAGATTTTCAACGCCACCGAGATGTACGAAGCGGCCGGCAACCGGTGGATCGTCAAGGCGCCGATGCCCACGCCGCGGCACGGCATGGGGGCCGCCGTGGCCGGTGGCCGCATCTATGTCCCGGGCGGGGGCCGCGAGCCGCTGTTCGCGCCCAGCGACGCCAACGAGGCCTACACGCCGTGACCACCGCCCGCGCCCTGGCCGTGGCCACGCTGCTACTCATCGCGCCGTCTCCGGTCGATGCCGATCGGGCGCGCGACCTTGCCGACCTGGGCAACCGTGCCAGCGTGGAGGCCCGGCAACGGGGCGCCCGGGCGCTGGGGCGGAGCGGCACGATGGACGATCTCCCGGCGTTGGTGCGGGCGCTGCACGACACCGACTCGACCGTGCGGGCCTTCAGCGAAACGGCCATGTGGGAGATCTGGAGCCGCTCCGGCGACGCGGAGGTCGATCGGCTCTTCGCGCTGGGCGTCGAGCAGATGAGCGCGCACGAGGCGGAAGTCGCCCTGGAGACCTTCTCGCAGATCATCGGGCGGCGTCCGGACTTCGCGGAGGGGTGGAACAAACGGGCCACGATGTACTACCTGCTCGGTGAGTACGAGCGCTCCCTGGCTGACTGCGCCGAGGTCATGAAGCGCAACCCCTATCACTTCGGGGCCCTCAGCGGCTACGGCATGATCTTCATGCGACTGGGAGAGCCCGAGACGGCGCTGGGGTATTTCGAGCGGGCCCTGGCCATCAATCCCAACCTGCATCGAGTCGAGGAGGCGGCGCAGCTGCTCCGGCGCCTCCTCGTCGAGAAGCGGAAGGGCACGATATAACCCGCACATCTCAGGAGGTGGACGTGATCGACGCCCTCAAGAAGATCTCCAGTCCGACCGTCGCCAACGCCATCGAGACGTTCAACCTGCGTCCCCGCCAGCAGGGGTTCATGTCGTCCGACATCCGCTGTCTGTTCCCGGAGCTGGGCCCGCTGGTCGGCTACGCGGTGACCGCCCTCATCCGCGCGGAGCCCCAGCCGCTCCAGGGCCACCGCGCGAGCACCTTCGGGTGGTGGGAGTACGTGCTGTCGATCCCCGCCCCCCGCGTGATCGTCGTCCACGACCTGGACGATCCCCGTGGCCAGGGCGCGCAGTGGGGGGAAGTTCAGGCCAACATCCACCGGGCGCTCGGGTGCGTGGGCGTCGTGACCGACGGCTCCGTGCGGGACCTCGACGAGGTCCGGGCCCTGGGCTTCCAGTTCGCGGCGGCCCACGTCTCCGTCTCCCACGCCTGGGTCCACATGGTGGACTTCGGCCTGCCCATCAAGGTCGGCGGCCTGTGGGTGAAGCCGGGCGACCTGATCCACGGCGATCACCACGGCGTGGTCAGCATCCCACCGGAGATCGCCGCCAAGATTCCCGAGGGCGTCGCCAGGGTGGACGCCGACGAGCGCAAGATCATCGAGTGCTGCCGGGCCAAAGACTTCTCGATCGACAAGCTCAAGGAGCTCTACAAGCAGATCCGACCCGGAACCTATTGAGCCGATGATCATCCGGCCGCCGCACCGTGCGGACCTCACTGTCGTCATGGCGCTGGCCGTGCAGGCCATCGGGCCCGAGCGAGCCGGGCCGGTGATCCGCTCGCACGTGGAGCAGCACCACCTGCTGGTCGCCGAGGCCGACGGCCAGGTGATCGGCGTGCTCGCCTACCGCACTGATTGGTTCCAGTGCACCCTGGTCTCGCTGGTCGGGGTGCGGGAAGACCGCCGACGGCGGGGCGTGGCCCGGGCCCTCTACAAGGCCGTCGAGCAGATGTCGCCCAGCCCCCGACTCTTCTCGTCGGCGGAGGAGACGAACGCGCCCGGCATCCGGATGCACACCGCGCTGGGGTTCGCGCCGTCCGGGCACATCGACAACCTGCCCCAGGGCTACCGCGAGCTCCTCTTCTACAAACGGCTGACCCCCTAGGCCAGCGACGAAAGGAGCGATCCGTGAGCACCAAGGAGGAACTGCTGCAGGCGGCGGCCCGCGAGTTCCGGACGTTCCACGAAGCCGTGCGCGGGCTAAACGAGGAGCAGATGGGCGAGGTGTGGCTGGGCAGCTGGAGCATCCGCGAGATCGTCGGGCACATGTCGGGCTGGCACCACGAGATGGCGCCGGCGCTCCACCGGCTGGCCCGGGGTGAGCGGCCGTTTCCCGAGAACGTCAGCTACGACGACGTCGACAGCTGGAACGCCCGGTTCGCTGCGGCCGTGCGGGACCGGCCGGTGGCCCAGGTCCTGCTCGATCTCGATCGCTCCCACGAGGACTTCATGCGGGCGGCCATGGCCGTCCCCGGTGAGCGATTCCAGCCGGGCAAGACGGCGTGGAAGATCGTGGACGGCTCCAGCGCCCACCACTACAAGGAGCACGGCGCCCAGGTGCGGGCCTGGCGCCGCTCGCGCGGCATCTGACCGCGGGCGGGGCCGGCGCCGACGCTCAGCGCGCGGCCGGACGCCTGGCGTCGGCCCGGAGCTTGTATTCGACGGAATCCACCAGGGCCTGCCAGGACGCCTCGATGATGTTGTCGGCGACCCCCACGGTCCCCCACGTCTCGCTGCCATCGCCCGAGGTGATGAGGACGCGGGTCTTGGCTGCAGTGGCCTTCGACTCGTCGAGGATCCGCACCTTGTAGTCGAGCAGGCGCATCTCCTTGAGGGTGGGATAGAACTCCTCCAGGGCCTTGCGCAGCGCATGGTCCAGGGCGTTGACCGGCCCGTTGCCGGAGGCCGCAGTGTGCTCGAGGATGCCCTTGACGCGCACGCGCACGGTGGCCTCGGCCACCGGCTCCCCGTGAGACTTCTGCTCCTCCACGATCACCCGGTAGGCCTCCAGCTCGAAGAACGGGCGGTGGCGGCCGAGCGCCCGCTCCATGAGGAGCTCGAACGAGGCTTCGGCGCCCTCGAACAGGAAGCCCTCGTCCTCCAGGGCCTTGAGCTGCTCGAGGATCCGGCGGGAGTCGGGCGTGTCCCGATCGAGATCGATCCCGTACTCGCGGGCCTTCCAGAGGATGTTCGACTTGCCGGCCAGCTCGGAGACGAGCACGCGTCGGTGCGAGCCCACCGCACCGGGGTCGATGTGCTCGTAGGTCTCGGGGTGCTTGAGCACGGCGGACACGTGCATGCCGCCCTTGTGGGCGAACGCCGAGTCCCCCACATAGGGCTGGGCCGACCAGGGCTTGCGATTGGCCAGCTCGGAGACGAAGCGGGACAGCTCCCGCAGCTCGCGGAGGTTGGCCTCCGGGATGCACTCGAGCTTGAGCTTCAGGACCAGGCTGGGGATGATCGAGACCAGGTTGGCGTTGCCGCACCGTTCCCCGAAACCGTTCACGGTGCCCTGGACCTGGTCGACGCCCTCCGTGACGGCGGCCAGCGAGTTGGCCACCGCGCACTCGGCGTCGTTGTGAACGTGGATGCCCAGTGGCGTCTTCAGATGTCGCTTGACCTCGCGCAGCGTCTCCACGAGCGTGAACGGAAGGGTGCCTCCATTGGTGTCGCAGAGCACGATCCAGTGGGCCCCGGCCTCGGCGGCGGCGCGGAGGGTGGCCAGCGCGTAGTCCCGGTTGGCCCGGAACCCATCGAAGAAGTGCTCGGCGTCAAAGATGACCTCTTCCACCCGCGCGCGCAGGAACGAGATGGTGTCGCCGATCATCGCCAGGTTCTCGGGAAGCGTGGTCTCCAGCGCGTGGGTGACATGGAAGTCCCACGACTTGCCGACGATCGTCGCCACCGGGGCCCCGGCCTCGAGCACCGCCTGCATGTTGGGATCGGACTCGGCGCTGCCGCCGGCTCGCCGCGTCATGCTGAAGGCGGCCAGCCTGGCGTGCTTGAGCGAAACGTCCTGCATCCGCCGGAAGAAGCGCAGGTCCTTGGGATTGGAGCCCGGCCATCCGCCCTCGATGTAGTGGATGCCCAGCGCATCGAAGCGGGTGGCCAGCCGGACCTTGTCCTCCATGGAAAACGACACTCCCTCGCCCTGCGTGCCGTCACGAAGGGTGGTGTCGTAGATCCTGATCAACCGTGCCATTGCGCCTCCCGGATTCGGCGGTTCGTCATGATGCGGCACCCGGCGACGGGGTGTCAAGACAGCGGGCCGCGGTACGGCGAGAGACCGCGCGCCGCCTGGTCATCGACATCAGATCGCCCCGGCGCGGCGAAGCCCGGCAATCTGCGCCGTCTTGAGACCGAGCACCCGACGCAGAACCGCTTCGGTATGCTGCCCCAGGAGCGGCGGGGGTGTTCTCACAGCGCCGGCGGTGGCGCCCAGGCGCACGGGGACGCCCATGACGGTGACGGCGCCGGCGCTCGGGTGCGACAGCTGGGCGATCATGCCGCGCGCTTTGAGGTGCTCACTCTCGCACACCTCGGCCACGCTCCTGATCCGGCCGGCGGGAACCCCGGCGGCCTCGAGCCGCTTCAGCCACTCATCGGCGCTGTGGGCGGCCAGGATCTCGTTGATCAGGGGCACGAGCTCGGCGCGGTTCTCCACGCGCTTGGCCTCGGTGTCGAAGCGGCGGTCGGTGGCCAGCTCCGGCCGTTCGAGGGCCCGGCAGCACTGCTGCCACAGCGAGTTGTTCGCGACCCCCAGCGTCACGTAGGCATCGGAGGCCTTGAAGACCTCGTAGGGGACGATCGAGGGATGCTGATTGCCCTTGCGGGTCGGCCGCTGCCTGGTCCCGAAGTAGATGCCGGCCTGGTACGTGAGCAGCGAGGCCATCACGTCCAGCATGGCGATCTCGACCTTCTGGCCGCGGCGGGTCCGGGTCCGGGCCAGCAGGGCCAGCGTGACGCCGTGCGCGGCCGACATGCCGGCCACCAGATCGGCGATCGAGTTCCCCACTTTGACGGGTGGACCATCCGGGAAGCCGGTGAGGTCCATGATCCCCGACTCGCCCTGCACGATCAGATCGTAGCCAGCCCGATGGGCCTCCGGGCCGGACTCGCCGAAGCCCGAGATCGAGCAGTAGACGAGCTTGGGGTTCAGCCGGCTCAGGGCCCGGTAGCCCAGGCCCAGGCGCTCCATCGTCCCCGTCCGGAAGTTCTCGAGCAGCACGTCGCTCTTGGTGGCCAGTCGCTTGAGGAGATCCAGTCCCTCGGCGCTCTTGAGATTGACGGTGACGCTCAGCTTGTTGCGGTTGACGGACATGAAATAGGTGGCCTCCCCGCCCACGAAGGGAGGCCAGCGGCGGGTATCGTCCCCCTTGCCCGGCTCCTCGATCTTGATGACCTCGGCCCCCATGTCGCCGAGGATCATCGAGCAGAACGGTCCGGCCAGCACCCGGGTGAGATCCAGCACGCGAACGTTGCCGAGCGGCCTAGTCGCCTTCGCCACCGGTTCCTCCCCGAACAACTCGCTTGAAGACGCTGCGCGTAATAGCTGTCACGCGATCACCGGCCCGGCCCGCTCGACGCCAGAACACGCGCGCCCGGTCGAGCGCGTTGAGATGGGAGAAGTAGTAGACGGCGTCCACGGCCTCGATGGCCACCCGGGAGCCGATCTTGAGGCCTCGGGTCTCCGCGCCATGACAGACGAAGCGGGCGCCGCCCTCCAGGGCCACCACCGCGATGTGCAGCGGCGATCGGAAACCCTCGGGTGGGGCGTGTAGCGTGGTGAACGTGAGGACCTCTCCCACCCCGGCCACCGTGGTGGGCGCCATGGCCACCGGGTGGTGAGGGCAGAACGGCGCCGGCGGCGCCACGATCATGCGACAGCGGGGACAGCGGGAGGCGGCGATCGTCTCGATCATGGTAGCGGGTGCCGTGAGTCCAGCTCGGACCGAGGGTGGCCTGCCTGAGGAGCGGCGTGGCCCCGTTGGGCTGGCCGGGTCGGGGTGGGCCTCCCTTCGACAGCCTCCAGGAGGGTGACCCAGTTGTTGGTGGCCAGTCCTCCGATGGAGTGGGCGAGCGCGATGCGACCGGGAACCTGCCGGCTCTGAGCGCGTCCGGTGAGCTGCCAGACGCACTCGACGATCTGGGCAATCCCGGTCGCCGCCAGCGGATGCCCACGCGCCTTGAGGCCGCCCGAGGGATTGATGGGCAGTCGCCCATCCAGGGCCGTCTCCCCGTCGAGCGTGGCCCGCCCGGCCTTGCCAGGCGGGACGAGGCCAAGGTCCTCGAGCGCGATCAGCTCGAAGGGAGCAAAGGCGTCGTGGACCTCGGCGAAATCCACCCGGGCCGGCCCAAAGCCCGCCATGGCGAAGGCAACCCGGGCGGCGATGCGCGTGGCCTTGAAGTGCGTCATCTCGTCACGGTGCCGGACGGCCAGCGTGTCCGTTCCCTGCCCGATCCCGGCGACGCGGACCGGCCCGCGCTTGGCCGTCAGCACCACCGCGGCGGCGCCGTCCGAGATGGGACAGCAGTGCAGCAGCCGCAGCGGATCGGCCACCATGCGGCTTTCCTGGACCTGCTCGACGGTGACCGGCTCGCGGAAGTGCGCGTACGGATTCTTCGCCGCGTGCGCGTGATTCTTGACCGCGACCTGGGCGAGCTCCCGCTCGGTGACGGCGTGGCGAGCCATCATGGCTCGGGTGATGAGACCGGCCAGCGCCGGCATCGTCGCGCCATACGAGCGCTCGTAGGGGTCGATCGAGCGGCCGATGAGCTCGGACACTCGCGGCGTGGCCAGGTGGGTCATCTTCTCGCCGCCCACGACGAGGACGTGGCGGGCTAAACCAGCCGCCACCTCGGCGAAGCCAGTGTAGAACGCCGCCGCACCAGAAGACGTCGCCGTCTCGACCCGAAGGGCGGGAACGTCGGAGAGGCCGAGGTACGTCGCCACATGGGAGGCGAAGTTGCCGTCGCCGACGAACTCCTCGGGATTCATCACGGCTACGACGAGGGCGTCCGGACGCTCCAGGCCCGCATCGGCCATCGCCGCGTGGGCGGCTTCGGCCATGAGGGCCGGCAACGACTCGGCCCGCCGCCCGATCCGCGTCATTCCGGTCCCGGTGATCCACACCTCAGGCATGGTGGAATCTATTGTAACGGGGTCCGCGAGCCCGGTTACCACCGTGGGTGGCCTGCCCAAGGCTGGTGTGGCGGCGTTTGTACCGGGCTCCGCGAGCCCGGTTACCACCGTGGGTGGCCGGCCCCGTGCGGGTGTGGCTGGGCTTGCGCCGCCTCAGGAAGCTACGGAAACTCCGTTGGCTCGCCCGCGACGGGCCGGTGGGGGCGGCGCCGCCACCCCGAGGTCGCGGATGAGGCGGAGGAGGTAGGTCCGCTGCAGCCCCAGCGCGCGAGCAGCATGGGTGCGGTTGCCGCGCGCCTGATACAGCGTGGCCTCGATCAGGCGCCGCTTGAACTCGCAGACGGCCCCATGATAGCTGTGGTCGGCCAACCTCGGGAGTGACTCGCTTCGGCTGGGTCGCGGTGTGGTTTCCATGTCCTCTCGGAGAGGCAACCGCTATGCCACGCCCCAGGCCTGGGATTTTTCTCGTTTTTCCCCGTTGCGCCGGGCCACCGCTGCCCAGTGACACAAGCGCCCTGCCCCGACATCTGTGCAAAAAGGAACGGGCCCGGAAGCCGGGCCCGCGACGCCAGACCGGGGACGACGCCGCCGTCAGTTCTTCTTTGCCGGCTGGACCCCGGGATTGTCCTTGAAGAATTGCTTGTTCAGATCGATGAAGCGCTTCCACTGCTCGGGGGTCTCGTCCTCCGCAAAGATTGCCTTCACCGGGCAGACCGGCTCGCAGGCGCCGCAGTCGATACATTCGTCAGGGTGGATGTAAAGCATGTCCGGTCCTTCGTAGATACAATCGACCGGGCACACCTCGACGCACGCCTTGTCCTTCACGTTGATGCATGGCTCAGCGATGATGTACGGCATCAAATCCCCCTGTAAAAACGCGGATCAGTAGCGGTCAGACCGGAATGGATTTGTACATGACTTCCCGCGTCGTGTCAACATTCCGCGTACTTGGCGATCGCCGGACCCGATCTACTGCGTGCGGAGCTTGGGATCCAGCGCGTCGCGCAACGAGTCGCCGAACAGGTTGAAGGCGAAGACGGACAGACTGATCGCCAGGCCGGGAAAAATGGCCATCCAGGGCGCGGACTCCGCGAACTGGACGGCCGCGCCCCGCAGCATGAGCCCCCACGCGGCGATGGGCTCCTGCACCCCGAGCCCGAGGAAGGACAGCGAGGCCTCGAGCAGGATTGCCTGCCCCAGGAAGGCCGTCAGCATGATCAGGTACGGCGCCATCACGTTGGGCAGCATGTGGCGGAGGATGATCCGGGCGTGGCCGAAGCCGGCGGCGCGGGCGGCGTCCACGTAGGGCATCTCGCGGACACTGAGCGCGCTGGAGCGGATCACGAGCGCGGCGCGTGGGACCATCGGGATGGTGATGGCGGTAATCAGGTTGGGCAGGTTGTTGCCGAGGATGGCGACCATGGCCAGGGCCAGAATGATGACGGGGAACGAGATAAACACGTCCATGACCCGCTGCAGGTAGAGGTCGATCCGGCCTGCGAAGTAGGCGCTGGCCACGCCGAGGACCGCCCCCAGGGTGGCCCCGAAGAAGGCTGCGCCGAACCCCACGATGAGGGCCGTGCGCGAGCCGTAGATCAAGCGCGAGAGCACGTCACGACCGAAGGCGTCGGTGCCCAGCCAGTGGTCCGCGGAGGGCGCGGCGAGCATGGAACCGAAATCAACGGCCAGCGGGTCGTAGGGGGCAATGACGGTGGCCGTGACGGCCACGATGAACATCAGCACCACGATGGCGGCCCCGGCCGCGCCCAGCGGTCGCCGACGGGTGAAGTTCGAGACGACGGCGACCCACTCGTGACGGCGCGACGCGCCTGGCAGGTCGTCGGCACGGTCGATCGGTGGGTTGACGGCCATAGGACCTACCGGTAACGGATCCGCGGATCGAGCCAGCCGTACATCACGTCCATCAGGAAGTTGACGACGATGAAGGCCGACGCGGTCAGCATCACCAGCGCCTGGGTGAGCGTGTAATCGCGCCGGGCCACCGCCTCCACGAACAGCAAGCCGAGCCCGTTCAGGTTGAACACCTGCTCGGTCACCACCAGGCCACCGAGCAGGAAGGCGAACTCGAGGCCGATGACGGTCACGACCGGGAGCATGGCGTTCTTCAGCGCGTGCCGGACCAGGATCAGCTTGAGCCACAGGCCTTTGGCCCTGGCCGTCCGGATGTAGTCTTCGCGCAGGACCTCGAGCATCGCCGAGCGGGTCATCCGCGTCGCCACCGCCGAGTAACGATAGCCCACGGCCAGGGCCGGCCAGATGAGCTGGGCCAGGTTCTCCCAGGGGTCGACCCAGAACGGCGTGTAGACCATGGGCGGCAGCCATTTGAAGATGATGAGCAGCCCCAGGATGATCAGGATGCCCAGCCAAAACGAGGGGGTGGCCAGCCCCGCGATCGAGAAGACACGCACCGCGTAGTCGATCCACGTATCCTGCTTCAGGGCGGCGATCACGCCGAGCGGGATGGCCAGCAGCGTCGCCACGACCGTGGCCATCACGGCGACCTGGAGGGAGAGGGCGAATCTAAGGTGGATCTCCTCCAGGATGGGCGCTCCCGTCCACATGGACACGCCCAGATCCAGGCGCGCCAGACCCCACATCCAGGTGAGGAACTGCCGCCAGAGTGGCTGGTCGAGGCCGAACTTGGCCCGCTCCTCGGCAATCATCTCCGGCGTCACGAACGCCCCTCCCGCGCCCATCAAGCGGGCCTCGACGATGTCGCCGGGCACCATGCGGAGGAGCAGGAAGGCAAGAATTGCCACGCCGAGCAGGGTGGGGATCATCAACAAGAACCGCTTGGCCACGTACTTCCACATAGACTATTGAACAGGGCGCGGGCACCCGGGCTCCGCCACGCCCGCGCGCCGCCGCGAGTGCCCGCGCCGATCGACCATCAGCCGATCTGAGTCCCGACTACCGTCACTCGGTCAGCCAGACGGTGTCCAGCGTGTTGTTCAGGTAGTGGCTCGGCGTGATCTGCCATCCCTTGACCTTGGCCGAGTGCGGGATGATGCGGTGCCACTGCAGCGTCATCAGGTAGTGGACTTCATCATCCAGCAGCCGCTTCTCGAAGGCCCGGATCAGCTTCTTCCGCTCGTCCTGGTCCTGAGTCCGCCCTTGCTTCTCATACAGCTCGTCGAGCATGCGATCCGTGTATCGGCCGTAGTTGGAAGGGTTCTTGTCGGTGGAGATGAACTTGTAGAGGTCGAGGTCGGGCTCGACGATGTAGCCGCACTGGAAGTCCATGGCGACCTCGAAGTTGCCAGGCCGGAGCGCCTGGTCGTAGTAGGCCGCGGACTCCACGACTTCGTGCTTGACGTTGAGCCCTATCTGCCGCCACTGGTCGATCAGCCAGATGCCGAGTGGCTCATACGGCATGGGGATACCGCGGTTCTTGAAGGTGAAGGAGAATCCGTCGGGCACACCGGCCTCGCGCAGAAGCTTCCTGGCTTCGGCCCGGGCGGCGTTGATGTCCTTGCCGTAACCGGCCAGCTTCGCCAGCTCATCGGGTGGGGTGGAGTATGGCGTGCCCGGCACCTGCACCCCCGCCACCGCCTTGACGATCGCGATCTGCGACAGCGCCTTGGAGCCCTCATAGCGGTCCAGGGCTAGCGTGAGCGCCCGTCGTACGCGCTTGTCGTCGAATGGCTTCTTCTGGTGGTTGATGGCCACCATGAGGATGCAGTCCCAGGGACTCTCCTGCACCGTGATCTTGTCGCCGAGCGCCGCCTTGAGGTTGTCCCGGTCCTTGGGGGCGAAGCCGCGGAACTGGATATGGGCGCGCTCACCCCGGATCAGGGACACCTGGGCGGCCGAGTCGCGGACGAACATGGCCCGGAAGCCATCCAGGTAGGGCTTGCCCTTGTCCCAGTAGTTGGGGTTCTTCTTGCCCACGACGTGGGAGCCCTTGACGTGCTCGACGAACGTGAACGGCCCGGTCCCCATGATGTTCTTCTCGTACCAATGCATGTCCTTGGCCAGGATGTCGGCCTTGTAGATGAAGTTCCACGGTGAAGCCACCGAGAGCAGGAACGAGCCCTGCGGGTATTTCAGGCGGAAGCGGATGGTGTAAGGGTCGGGCGCCTCTACGGCCTCGACGTTCTGGTACTGGCCCTTCCGGCTCGAGCCGACGCCAGCCGGCGGGAAGATGATCTTGTCGTAGGACGCCTTGACGTCCTTGGAGGTCATCTCGCTGCCGTCGTGGAACTTCACTCCGCGCCGGAGCTTGAAGGTATAGGTCCGGCCGTCGCTGGACGTCGTCCAACTCTCCGCCACACTCGGCACCGGCTTGGTACCGGAGGCGTCGTTGGGATCGACCCTGATCAACGTGTTGTAGAACGGCGCAAAGGGGTGGGTGAGGCCGAAGGTCTCCTCCCGGTGGCCGTCGTAGGACGGCGGCTCGGAGGGCACGGGAAACACGAGCTCACCACCGGAGCGCGGCTTGTCCTGGCCCATCGCCGGGACGGCGAGGGCGACGGCGAGAAGCACGGCAAAGAGCGCTGTGACGCGACGCATCAGTCACCTCCAGTGTTTTGATAGACAAACCGCGACGACGGCGGAAGGTTTCGCATCCGTAGGTTTTCCGTCACCTTAAAGAGCAGCGAGCACTCTGTCAAGCCAGGATGCACGCCGCCCAGTGGCCCGGTCTGACTTCCCGCAGCAGGGGAATCTCTTCCCGACACCGGTCGATGGCGATAGGGCAGCGAGGGTGGAACACGCATCCCGACGGGGGGTTGAGCGGGCTCGGAACCTCTCCCCCCAGCACCACCCGGGCGCGCCGGGCCTCGAGCTCAGGGTCGGGGATCGGCACCGCGGCGAGCAGCGCCTTCGTGTAGGGATGCAGGGGATCGTCGTAGAGATCCTTGCGATCGGCCAGCTCGACGATCTTGCCCAGGTACATGACTGCCACCCGATCCGAGATGTGTCGTACTACCGCGAGATCATGGGCGATGAAGAGGTACGTAAGGCCGAACTCCGCCTGGAGATCCTCCAGCAGGTTGATGATCTGAGCCTGGATCGAAACGTCCAGGGCCGAGACCGGCTCGTCGCAGATGATAAGGGCAGGCTCCATGGCCAGGGCGCGGGCGATCCCCACGCGCTGGCGCTGGCCTCCCGACAGCTCGTGGGGGTATCGGTTGGCGTGCTGGGGCAGGAGCCCCACCCGTTGCAGCAGCTCGGCGACCCGAGCCCGGCGGCCGACGGCGGTGGGGACGATCCCGTGAACGGCCAGGGGTTCGGCGATGATCTGCCCCACGGTCATGCGGGGATTCAGCGAGCTGTAGGGGTCCTGGAAGATCACCTGGATCTTGCGGCGAAGCTCGCGCAGCTCGCGCTCGTCCACCGTCGTGAGGTCTCGACCCTCGAAGAGCACGCTGCCGCTGGTGGCCCGCTCCAGGCGCAGGACGCAGCGCCCGGTCGTGGTCTTGCCGCAGCCGGATTCCCCGACCAGACCAAGGGTCTCCCCACGGTGAATCGTGAAGCTGACCCCATCGACCGCCCGCACGACGGCGCGTTGGCCGGTGAGAAAGCCGCCTCCTACGGGAAAGTGCTTGACGAGGTTCCGGACCTCGAGGAGGACGCCGGGGGCCTCAGTGCGCATGAGCGCTCACTCGCTCGGCCTCCCAGCAGGCGCTGACGTGACTGTCAGTACCGAGCGGGCGCAGGGGTGGGACCTCCCGCAGGCACCGCTCGACCCGGAACACGCAGCGGGGTGCGAACACGCAGCCGGCGGGGAGGCGCGTAAGGTCGGGCGGCTGGCCATCAATGGGGGCCAGCCGTTCGCGCCGGGGCTCGTCCAGGCGTGGGACCGAACGCAATAACCCCAGCGTGTAGGGATGGCGCGGGTTGGCGTAGAGCTCCCGCGCGCTGGCCCGCTCGATGATCCGCCCCGCGTACATCACGTTGACCCGATCCGCGTAGCGGGCCACCACACCCAGGTTGTGAGTGATGATCAGCATGGCCGCCCCCAGGCGGCGGGACAGGTCCTTCATCAGCTCCAAAATTTGGGCCTGGATGGTGACATCCAGCGCGGTCGTGGGTTCGTCGGCGAGGATGAGCGCGGGATTGCAGGACAGCGCCATGGCGATCATGATCCGCTGGCGCATGCCCCCGCTGAACTGGTGAGGATACTGGCGAAGCCGACGCGCGGCGTCGGGAATGCCGACCATGGCCAGGAGCTCTCCCGCGCGCTGCCACGCAGCGGCCGGAGTCATTCCCAGGTGAATCTCCAGCGCCTCGGTGAGCTGGCGGCCCACCGTGAGCACCGGGTTGAGCGACGTCATCGGCTCCTGGAAGATCATGGCGATCTCGCGGCCCCGGACATGTCGCATCTCCTCTTCCGAGAGGGCCAGGAGGTTGCGGCCCTTGAAGAGGATCTCGCCGGACACGATCCGCCCGGCGGGCTCGCTCACCAGCCGCATGATGCTCAGCGCGCTCACGCTCTTGCCGCAACCGGACTCGCCCACCAGGGCTACCGTCTCGCCTTCGTCGACGTCCCAGGACACACCGTCAACGGCGCGCACGATACCGGCACTCGTGGAGAACTGGGTCGTCAGGGAGCGAACGTCGAGGAGCCGGGCCACGTCGCGCGAGTGTAGCACGGGGCGTGACGCGCCGGGTTGGGCGTGCTGGTCGTCGCACCTCGCGCGAACGGGGAGGTCCGAAGGGGCGCCTCGCGTGCCCGCTCCCACGTGATGATCGAGGGTTGGACGGGACGGACGTCGCACCTCGCGCGAACGGGGAGGTCTGGAGGGGGCGAGCCTCTTGCCCCCTCCAGCTCATTAGACGCAGCGCGCCAACTCGAGGTGAACGCCGGCGCGGGGCTCGAGCCGCGCGTACTCCCGGCAGATCGCCTCGGCGACGCAGGGCCAGCGATGTCTTGCCGCCCACCGGACCCCCTCGTGGCCCAGGCGCCACCGCAGATCGGCATCGCCGAGCAGGGCATCGACGCGGGCGGCCAGGGCATCGGCGTCACCATCGGCAACGAGATATCCGGTGACGCCGTCGCGGACGGTCGTGGCCAGCCCTCCCACGCGGGACGCGATCACCGGGCTGGCGCAGGCCATCGCCTCCAGGGCGACCATGCCGAACGACTCGTAATGGGAGGGCAGCACGGTGACGTCAGCGGCCACGTAGTAGGTCCGGAGCACCGGCTGGGTGCGGGCCCCGACGAAGCGCACGTGGTCGCCGACGCGCAGCCGCTCGGCGCGCCGTCGTAGCTCTGCCTCATGGCCATCCAGTGGCTCGTCCGCGTCACCGCCGACGATGAGGAGCTGCAGCGCGCGACCGCGGTCGCGCAGCCGGGCCACCGCGTCGAGCAGCGTGTCGAGGCCCTTCACCGGGGCGATCCGGCCCGCATAGAGCACCACCGGACCCGGGGGGAGCCCCAGCGCCGCCCGGGCCTCGGTCTGCGACCCTGGTCGGAAAAGCTCGGTATCGACCCCGCACGGGACCACCGCGATCCGTCGCCTGTCCACGCCGTGGTGGCGCGCCAGATACTCGCTCTCCACAGGGGAGGCCGCCACGATGCGGTCTGCCGCCTTCATGATCCGCGCCTCCTCGGCGATCCGGAGCTCCGGTTCCCGCTCCTCGCGCGTGCGCGCAGCGTCGTTCTTGAGCCGGCCCAGCGTGTGGAACATCTGGACGACCGGCGCCCCCCAGCGCTCGCGCAGGGGGAGCGCCACCGCTCCCGAGAGCCAGTAGTGCGCATGGACGAGGTCGTACTCGACCCCGCGGGCGATACGCCACGCTTCGACGCCCTCGCGGAACTCCTCGAGGTGACGGTGCACCACCAGCCTGGACAGTGGCGCCTCCGGGCCGGCGGCCACGTGAATGACCCGGGCCCCCTCTCCCATATCGACCACCCGGGGAATGGTCGCGTTCTGCGATCGGGTGAAGACGTCGACCTGCAGTCCCATTCGTCCCAACGCGCGGCTCAGCTCACGCACGTACACGTTCATCCCCCCCGTCTCCTTGCCACCGAGGGCGGCCAGGGGGCAGGTGTGCACGCTCAGCATGGCGACGCGGGTGATGCTAGGCACGCGAGGCTCCGTCCGGCACGATCGTCACCTGGCAAACATCCTCGGGGGTCGGGCCGAAGTCGTACTTATATCGCTCCTCGCCGCGCAGGAAGTCGAAGCGGCGCTTGCCCCGCTCGATCGCGTCGCGAATCATGTGGCCGAGCAGCACGAGCCCAGGGGACAGCGAGGCCCGCTCGGGATGGAACCCGGAGTTGTAGACCCCGACCGTGCCATCCCACTCCAGGACGAGGAAGGTCGCCAGCGGCCCGGCCGCGCTGTCGAGCAGCCAGAGGCGAACCTGCCCGAGGTCGGCTAGCCGGGCCATCACGCGACGGAAGAAGGCCTCCATGCGGGCATCCATGAAGCGGGCCTTGCCGGCGCGGGCCCGACGGTGCAGATCGAGGAAGTCGCCCAGCCGGGGCTCGATCTTGGCCCAGGTGGACGCGGCGGTCACGCGGGCCTCCGGCGCCTCCCGATGCAAGCGCCGCATCTTGCGCGTGAGCTCGTGGCGCTGCTTGCCGGTGAGGGCTTCCAGGTACGCCTCCCACGAGGCCGGCAGGGTCAGCACGGGGCAGCGCTCCTCCACCGCCGCGGTGGCGCGCAGCCCGAACGCAGTGGCCAGCGTGGGCAGCGCGGCCACCGTCGGAGACGACGCGGGCACGGCGTGGAGCTCCCAGGTCGCCGGCGCCGCCGCGCGGGCGCCCAACAACGCGGTCCACGCTTCCTCTTCGCGGCCGTCCACGGCGAGCAGGTCGAGGTAGTCGGAGACGTCCGCGCCGCCGACGAGCTGCCGCATGCCGGGCGCGCGCTCCCCCAGCGGAAGCACGGCCACCAGGCCATCGCTGTCCTCGACGCGCCAGATCTCGAGCGACCGGCCCGGGGCGAAGGCGCGCGCCCATTCAGTCTGCCAGACCCAGGTGAGGAACGGCGAGCGCAGCCGGCTCCGGGCGTGCAGCCCGGACCAGGCGGCCGCGCCGATTTCCTCGAATCCGGCGAGAGTGATGACCTTCACGCGGTGTCGGACGGAACGGAATCGGGCGCAGCCCCGGTGTCGTCCGCGGCCGCCGGCTCCTCGGACTCCTCCATCGCCTCGTCGACGGCTTCCTCGAAGTCGTCGCCCAGGTCCTCACCCATCTCGCGCCCCATGCGCTTCATGAGCCGGGCCACGCTGGCGGGATCGTTCTCATCGAGGTCGCCGAGGCTCGCGGAATCGGCCAGGGCCTCCATCCGGGCCTCCTCCGACTTGGGGGTGGCGAAGCGTGACAGCAGCCGGGTCAGGGCGGAGCCGCCGCAGCGAGGGCAATTTGGTGCGGCGGCGCTACTGGGCCGGAGCACGAGGAGGCTGACGACCCGGCGACAGTCCCGACACTCGTATTCGTAAATCGGCATGCGGGCCCAATCTTAGCACCGAGGGGAAGTGTCTCGATGCCCGACACTCTGACTCGCCCGTGTCAACCGACGCACACTCGCGCGGACGGTCAGCTTGTAGTGTCAGAGGTTTGACACCGGGCACCCTTCTTGCTCAGCGAGTGGCTCGTGAGGCAACAGGCGCGGTGGACGAAACCCGCGGACCCCGGTCAGGTCGAGGATGACGGTCTGGCGGTCGACCAGCGCGAGCGACTTCTGATCGAGGCGGTTGTGACGCTGGCCCGCTCCCTGCGGGACGAGCGAGACCGGCTGGCGGGTCGCCTCCGCGAGGTCGAAACCGAGCTGCAGACGCTCACGTCCCGGCTGGCGCCGGGGCCGCTCGATCCTTCCGAAGTACCGCCGGCGGACTAGCCGACAGCTCACGGGCGCCGCGCCCTCCCGCGGTGCCGGCTCAGGCGACGCGGCAGGCTCGGCACGCGGGCGGGGGGTCGCTCTCCTGCCCCGTGCCTCGCCGCCGGAACTTGCAAAAGAGGTCCGCGAGCCCGGCTATCACCGCGGGTGGGCTGCCCAAGGCGCGTGCGGCGGCGTTCGGCTGCCCTCAGATGGCCATCGACACCTGGCCCGTTCGTCGATAGGCGGCAGGGTCGAGCGGCACGTTGATACACCACACCTCGTTCGAGCCCAGCGCGCGCTCGAGCGCCGGCCCGATCTCGCGAGGCTCGCGGATGAAGGCGCCCCGACCACCGAGGGCCTCCACCCACAGATCGTAACGCGTGGTGGGCAGCGAGGTCGCCACCGCCCGGGCCTCGCCGAAGAAGGAAAGCTGCGGGTTCCGGATCTGCCCCCAACCGCCGTCGTTGCCCACGATGCAGGTGATGGGCAGCCCGAAACGGACCGCCGTCTCCATCTCCATTCCGTTCAGACCGAAGGCGCCGTCGCCGGCGATGAGGAGCACGCGCTGCCGGGGATGAAGCAGCTTGGCCGCGATGGCGAATGGAGGGCCGACACCCAGGCATCCGAAGGGGCCGGGATCGAGCCACTGCCCGGGACGCGCCAGCGTCACGATCTTCGCCGCGCAGCCGACGACGTCGCCGCCGTCAGCGACGATGATCGTGTCTGGCGTCACCACGCGAGCGATCTCCGCCGCCCAGCGGTAGTGCGACATGGGGACCTCCGCGGAGGCGCACTGCGCATCGAGCCGCTCCCGGCTCTCCCGCTCCCTGGCGGTGACGCGCCGGCGCCACTCCTCCCACCGTCCGGCCAGCGCCGGCGGGAGCACATCGGTGAGCTGTTCCAGGGCCCGGCCGATGTGCGCGGCCAGGCCGATCTCCAGCCGGCGGTTGCGCCCCAGCTCGGCCGGGTCGCAGTCGATCATCGCCACCCTGGCGTCATCGGCAAACGTGGGCGGCCGGCCGTAGCCCAGGCGAAAGTCCAGGGGCGCGCCGAGAACGAGCACGAAGTCGGCCTGGGCCAGCGCCCAGCCTCGCGCGTGAGCGAAGGCCCGGGGATGGTCCGACGCCAGGCAGCCGCGGCCGGCCCCGTTCATGAAGACGGGGACGCCAGCGGCTTCGGCGAACGCCGTCAAGCTCTTGGCCGCATCGTCCCACCAGACGCCGCTGCCCGCGATCACCACCGGACGCTCCGCGCGCGAGAGCAGGTGCCCGAGACGAACCACCGCGTCGGGATCGGCCGGTGCTGGCGAGCGATGTACGGCGCCGGTCGGGATGGGGGCCAGGCGATCATCGACGCGGTTCATGAGCATGTCCACGGGAATCTCGACGAAGACGGGACCGGGACGACCCGTGAGCGCTGTCCGGATCGCCGTCGTCAGCACCTCGGGAATCTGGCGCGTCTCGGCGACTGACCACGCGCCCTTGGTCACCGGCCGCAGGAGGGCAACCTGCTCCATCTCCTGGAGCGCGCCCTGGCCCCGCAGCCCCAGGGGGGCCGCGCCCCCGATGAGCAGCAGCGGGCTGCGCGCCGACTGCGCGTTGGCCACACCGGTGACGGCGTCGGTCACCCCAGGCCCGGCGGTGACGACGGCCACGCCGATGTTGCGGGTCAGCCGCGCGTAGGCGTCGGCAGCGTGGGCGGCGGCCTGCTCGTGGCGGGTGTCGATGACGGCGATCCCCTCGCTGAGGCAGCCGTCATAGATGGGCAGCACGTGCCCACCGCACAGCGTGAAGACGTGCCCCGCCCCCGCCTGCTTGAGGACTCGCGCGACCAGCTCGCCGCCCGTCAGCTCGGCCATGAGTCCGTCGTCAGCGGGAACGGAAGCGCGGCAGGATCTCGGCGGCGATCGTCTCCAGCTGCTCTCGCTCCTGGGCCGGCTCGCAGATCGGATTCAGGATGAAGTAGCCGCAGCCGGCGGCCTGAAAGGCCTCCAGGCGTTCGGCACACTGCTCGGGTGTGCCGATGACACCGTACCGGTCGGCGAGCGGCCCGAAATCCTGCGCGTAGCGCTGGCTCAGCCGGGCCACCCACGCGGCCCGCGTCCGCTCGTAGTCGCGACCCACCGTGATGAACGTCAGATGAGCGGTGGCGAAGCGCTCGAGCGCGCGACCCTGGGCGGCGGCTGCCGCCCGGATCTTGTCAAGGCTCTGTCGATAGCGCTCGGGTGTCACCACGTAGGAGACCCAGCCATCGCCCTGACGGCCGGCCCGCGCCAGGGCGGCGTCCGAGCGCCCGCCGACCCAGATCGGCGGCCCCCCCTTCTGCAGGGGCTTGGGGTCGATGGACACTGCGTCGAACTGGGTGAAGCGCCCCTTGAACGTCGCCGGCGTGTCGCGCCAGAGCGCGCGCACGACGTCGATGGCCTCACTCACCCGGGCGCCCCGCTCCCGGTGGGGCACGCCACAGGCCTCGAACTCCTTGGGGTTCTCGCCCCCCACACCCACGCCGAAGATCAGCCGGCCCCCGGAGAGCACGTCCAGGGTGGCCGTGACCTTGGCCGCCACCGCCGGCGGGCGCAAGGCCAGCAGGTACACGGCGGTACCCAGCCGGATCCGCTGCGTGATCGCCGCGTACGAGGCCAGCAGGGTCAGCGACTCGTAGAGGGGGAGGTTGAAGGACACATGATCGCCACACCACGCCGAATCGAAGCCCAGCGTCTCCACGCGCTGGACCAGGTCGAACTGCTCGCGGGGCGGATGCAGCGACAGGAAAGCACCGAAGGACGTCACCGCGGAAAGGCCTCGCGCAGGCCTCCGTCCACGGTGATGGTGCAGCCCGTGGTCTTGGCCGAGCGGTCGGAAGCCAGGAACAGCACGGCCTCGGCCACGTCCTCGGGCAGGACTCTCAGGCCGAGCAGGTTACGCTTGCGATAGAAGTCCTCGAGCGCTTCGACGGCGATCCCCTGGGCGGCGGCCCGCTGACGCCGCACCTCCTCGGACCACAGCTTCGAATCCTGAAAGACGGCGTCGGGGTTCACGATATTGGAGCGGATGCCGTGGGGCGCCCCTTCCAGGGCCAGGACCTTGGCCAGCTGCGCCTCCGCGGCCTTGGCCGCCGAGTAGGCGGCAAAGTCCTTGCCCGGGGCCATGACGTTCTTGGTGGCCACGAACACCAGCGCGCCCCCCAGGCCCTGCCGGATGAGCACGCGCATCGCCTCGCGCGCCACCAGGAAGTGGCCGGTCGAGTTCACGGCGAAGGAGCGCTCCCAGTCGGCGCGCGCCATCTCGGCCACCGCGGCCGAGTGAGCGATGCCGGCGTTGGAGACCAGGATGTCGAGCCCGCCATAGGCCAGGACGGCCGCTTCGAAGGCCCCCTGCACCGAGGCCTCGTCGGTGACGTCCATCCTGAGCCCCAGGGCTCGTCCCGATCCCACCGCGCGCACGATCTCCTCGGCCGTCGCACCGGCACCGGCGTCGTCGACGTCGCCGACGATCACGTGCGCGCCCTCGGCGGCCAGCCGTCGCGCGACAGCGCGGCCGATCCCGGAAGCCCCACCCGTGACCAGCGCGATCCGACGCGCCAGCTCCTTTTCCGGCGGAGCCAGGGTGAGCTTGTAGAGCTCGAGCGGCCAGTACTCGACGTCGAAGGCGTCCCTGCTCGAGAGCGACACGTAGCGCCCGAACGCGGTAGCATTGCCGATCACGTCGATCGTGTGGTGGTACATGTCGCTCACGATACCGGCGGTCCGCCGATCGCGACCTGCCGTGAACATGCCGAGCCCCGGGACCAGGATGATGCGCGGCAGCGGATCCCCGAGCTGGGCGCCCTCGAAGCGGTGGGCCTCGAAGTACCGCGTGTACTCGCGCTCGAACTCGGCGAGGCTCTGCGCGATCGCGGCCGCCAGCCGGGCCGGATCGGCGGTGTTGTCCGCGCTCACGAAACAGGGCAGACGCTTGGTATAGATCGTGTGGTCCGGTGTGGCGGGTCCCACCTGCGAGACCGCCGGCGCCTCCGCCGAAGACACGAAGTCCACCACGGGCGCCGCATCGTCGAAGGCGACGATCTGGCGGCGGTGGCGGCTCAGCAACCCCCGCAGCCGGGGCGCCACCGCCAGCGCCACCGCCCGTCGCGGGGCCGGCTCCAGCGCCGGCACCCGCGGGCCGCCGAAGAGCCGGCGCCCGCGCTGTCGCTCGGCGATGGCTTCCT
>DATIAY010000137.1:0-43738 GCA_035457825.1 Candidatus Methylomirabilota bacterium | reverse complement strand
CGATGGAATCGACCTCCGGCTTCTCCATCTGCTCGAGAAACTGCCGCGCGTAGGCCGAGAGCGATTCCACGTAGCGTCGCTGCCCCTCGGCGTAGATCGTGTCGAAGGCCAGCGAGGACTTGCCGGAGCCGCTGAGCCCGGTGACCACGACCAGCTGATCGCGGGGGATTTCGAGATCGACGTTCTTGAGGTTGTGCTCCCGGGCGCCGCGGATGACGATGCGGTCGCTGGCCATGCCAGGCTATTCTGTCAGCCCCGCCGCGCCGGAGCAACTCTAGACGACGTCAGCGCCGCTCGGCGAACCGGCCAGCGCCGTCCCAGGGCGGCAGCCACCGCCCAGGCGGCCGGCGCCGCGGCGAGCACCGGGTAGTCGGCGACGAGCGGAGCCCAGGGCACGAGGGTTTGGCCTCCGACCGCGAGGGCGGTGAAGAGCAGGGCGCCGACGACGGCCGCCACGCGGCTCGCCCGCGCGCCCCCGCCGGCGAGCGCCGGCGCCAGCACCGCGGAGGCGGCGAGCCCCCAGCCCCAGGTGAGCGCGCGCCAGGCGTCGAACGAGGGCATGGCGAGGCCGGCGGCGGCGACGATCGTCGCGGCCCAGGCCAGCCGCATACGCGACACGGCCTCCCCGGTGTCAGTCAGGTCGAGAACACGCTCGCCCAGCGCATTCACGCCGGCCGCGAACAGCGCGGCGAGGGAAGCGAGCACCGCCACGAGCGTCACGGCTGGCGGGAGCGGGCCGGGCAACAGGTCGGGCAGGCCGACGAGCGCGGCAACCGGCGGAGCGCCGAGGCCGAGCTCCGGTGCGCTGTCAGCTGCGTACACGCCCCAGCACACCGCCAGCAGGGCCAACACCGGGGGTGCCGACAGCGCAGCCGCCATGGCCAACCGTGACGCGCGACGGCTCCGGCTGGCCCGACGGCCAGTTGCCAGGGCGGCGGCCCCCGCCGCCAGCGTGAGCGCGACGCCGGCGCCGTCGAAGACGACGGCGTGGTCACGATCGACGGGATCAGCCCACGCCACCCCGGACACCGAGGCGCCGGGAATGCGCTTGCCCGCTTCGAAGCGGACGCGGACCCCGGCGGCGAGCTCCAGGCGATCGCCGGGCCGTAGCATGAGCGCGTCGCCGGGCTTGAGCTGCCACTCCCGAACGGCCGGCGCCTCGCCGTCGCGCTCTAGCACGCGATAGACAGCCGGGCTCAGCGCGGTTACGCGGTGTGGCTCGTCGAGGTCCAGGGTGGCGGCCACGCGAAGCACCGTGCCCTCACCCGCCGCCGGGCCCCGCTCGGCAAACAGCAGCGCCGGCCGCGAGGCCAGCACGGCCCAGGTCTGCCAGGGTGGAGACGCCAGGGCGGTCAGGACGACGACGGGCGCGGCGAGGACGACGATGCCCACGGCAAGGAGCACGGTCCGCAGACGGTCGTCGGCGCGGAGGCTGGCCACCAGACCGAGAGCGCCGGCGATGCCCACGCCGTGCCACCGCTCTCGCCCCAGGGCGAGCGCGAGATCACCGGCAAGCAAGAGACCGGCCCAGACCAGGAGACCCGCACTGGCCAGGCCAGCCGCGGCAGTGATGCGATCACGTCGGACCCGCGGAGGACCCGCCAGCACCCCCAGCAGCGGCGCCGAGGCCGCGGCCAGGACCAGGAGCGGCGCCTGGGGGGTCCCCGCGAAGACCCCGGCCAGGAGCGTGGCGACCAGCACGGGACTCACCGCAGCGGTGATGCACGGCGGCGGCGTCGGCAGCGCCACGATCGCCGCGAGGAGGGCCAGCAGGGGTGCCACCAGAACGCAGTACCACCAGAGGAGACCCACGCCGAAGATCCGGGCCCCGCCCGGGCCGGGCAGCACGGCGATAGCAAGGCCGCCGGCCAGCAGAAGAAGCACGGCGAGGATCCCCGCGTATCGCCTGTCGGTCATGAATACCGGCGTGGATTATAAAACGGTATGCTGGTCGGGACCGAGGAGGATCGTGCATGGCCGACAGGATCGCGCGTGTCATGGTGGTCACCGCCCACCCCGACGACCCGGAGTTCGGTGCGGGCGGCACCGTCGCGAAAATGGTCAAACAGGGGCGCGAGGTGACGTACGTCATCGTCACCAATGGCAACAAGGGCTCCCATGAGCGGACGATGACTCCCGAGCGTCTCGTCCGCATCCGGGAGGCCGAGCAGCGCAACGCTGCGCGTGTCCTCGGCGTCGAGCGCGTGGAGTTCCTCGGCTACGAGGATGGCGAGATCGAGGACACACGACAGCTCCGGCTCGACGTCACCCGCCAGATCCGCAGGTGGCGCCCGGACCTGATCATCACCCAGAACCCTCACCGCACCTTGAACCTCTACGCCTCGCACCGCGACCATCGCATCACCGCCGGGGTCGTCCTGGACTGCGTGTACCCCCTGGCCCGCGACCACATGTCCTTCCCCGAGCTCATGCCGGAGTACGAGCCGCATGAGGTCCGCGAGGTTTACATCATGCAGTGGGAAAGCCCCCAGCTCGCGGTGGACATCTCCGACACCATGGACCTCAAGCTCAAGGCGCTGGCCTGCCACCAGAGCCAGCTACCCCAGTTCGCCGAGGTGGAGACGTGGGTGCGCGAGCGAGCCGCCGAGCGGGGCAAGCCCCACGGATACGCCTACGCCGAGACCTTCGATCGGATCGTCATGCCCCGGTGAGGGCCGCCGGGGGCGGTGGCGCTCGGCGGCGACCGCGGTACAATCGGGCCGTGGCCCGTCCCGGTAGCCCCGAAACCGCCACCACCCTCACCGAACTGCTGCGACGGCGCGCCACGATCAGCGCTGACCTGCCCTATTTCCACCTCTACGGCGAGAAAGTCAACTACGGGCGGTTATGGGCGCAGAGCGCGCGGTACGCGGCGGCGCTGGCCCGGGCCCGCGTGCGCAAGGGCGATGCGGTGGGCCTCGTGTACCCGACCTGCTCGGAGTTCTTCTATACCTTCGTGGGGGCGCTGCGCCTGGGCGCCGTCCCCGTCCCGCTGTACCCCACGCTCGGCGTGGAGTCGACGGCCGCGATCCTCCGCGACTCCGGCGCCGTGGCCGTGGCCACCATCGGCTGGTTCCGCAAATCCATCGACGCCAGCGTAGCCCTGGCCCCCGGAGTGCGGGCGGTGCTCGAGCCCGCCGAGCTCGAGAGCGAGCCGCCGCTGACGCGGTTCCCCGAGGCCGACGCCGAGGACATCGCATTTCTCCAGTACACGTCGGGAAGCACGGGGCATCCTCGGGGCGTGGTGCTGACGCACCGGAACGTCGTGAGCACCTGTCACTTCATGGCCGAAGCGGCCGGGCTCACCCCCGCGGACCGCGTGGTGTCCTGGCTGCCGCTCTACCACGACATGGGACTGATCGGCTGCTCCTTCACGCCCCCGCTGACGGCTACCCCGCTCTGGCTGCTGCCCCCCGATCTGCGCAACCCTCGACAGTGGCTGGAGGCCATCACCGAGGTCCGGGCCACCTTCACCGTCTCCCCGGACTTCGGTTACCGCAACTGTGTGAGGAACATCCGGGACACGACGGGGCTCGACCTCAGCAGCCTGCGCGCCGCGCTCTCGGGCGCCGAGCCGGTTCGCGTCTCCACCATCCAGACGTTCGAGCGCCACTTCGGCCTCAAGGACATCATCGCGCCCTGCTACGGGTTGGCCGAGGCCACTCTGGCGGTTGCCATCTGGCCCTTCGGCGTGCCGGTCCGCACGGACGAGAGCGGCCGGTTCGTGTCAGTGGGGCGACCGTGCCGGGGAGTCGAAGTGAAGATCGTGCCGCCGCGCGATGAGGACACCGCACCGGAGCCACCCAGCGGCGAGATCTGCGTGAGGGGCCCGGGTGTGATGCGCGGATATCACAACGATCCCGAGGCGACGGCCCGGGTCCTCTCTCCGGACGGATGGCTGCGCACGGGCGACCTGGGCTTCCTCGATCAGGAGGGCTACCTGTACATCACCGGGCGCCTCAAAGACGTGATCTTCCTGGCCGGCGAAAATATCGTGCCCGCCGACATCGAGGAGATCGTCGATCACGTGACCGGCATCCGTTACTCGGCGGTGGTCGGCCTCGACAGCGAGCGCACGGGCTCCCAGCGCCTGTACGTGGTGGCCGAGGTGCGGGCGGACGCGCTGGACCCGGCGGCGTCGAGTCGGCTCGCCAGCGAAATCGTCCGGCTGGTCCACGAGGAACGCGGCCATCGTCCGGCGCGCGTGCTCCTGGTTCAGCCGGGTACTATCCCCAAGACCTCCAGTGGAAAGATCCAGCACTCGCGTCTCGCCGACATGATTCAGGCCGGCGAGCTCAAGGACCGCCTGCTGGATTAATAAGAAATGGGGGCCCCGACATGCCCCCATACCCCCGACGCTCGGAGCGCCCCGGCCAAGCCGTGGCGCTCCTCGATCCTGAGCTAGATCTTCGCGCCCGACTTCGCCCAGTCGTCCAGGAACTTCTTGAGTCCGGCGTCGGTGAGCGGGTGCTTCATGAGTTGCTCGAGGACGGCGAAGGGCATGGTGGCCACGTGGGCGCCGGCCTTGGCGGCGTCGACGACGTGCAGCGGGTTGCGGATTGAGGCGGCCAGGACCTGGGTCTTGAAGCCATAGTTGCGGTAGATCTCGCAGATGTCACGGACCAGGTCCATGCCGACATGGGCGATGTCGTCCAGCCGCCCGAGGAACGGGCTGATGTAGGTGGCGCCGGCCTTGGCCGACAGCAGGGCTTGGGGCGCCGAGAAGCAGAGGGTCTGGTTCACCCGGATGCCCTTGGCGCTGAGCCGCTTGACGGCCTTGAGCCCATCCCTGGTGAGCGGGCACTTCACCACGACGTTGGCCGCGACCTGCGCGAGCTCCTCGCCCTCCTTCACCATGCCCTCGACGTCGGTGGCCACCACTTCCAGGCTCACGTCGCCGGGGACGATCGAGCAGATCTCCTCGACGAGCGGGCGGAAGGGCCGCTTCTCTTTGGCGATCAGCGACGGATTGGTGGTGACGCCATCGACGACGCCCAGCGCCACCCCTTCCCGGATCTCACCGACGTTCGCCGTATCGAGGAAGATCTTCATGCCGTCCTCCCTGCTCCGAGCGCCGCGTTCGACAGGTCAGCCTAGTCCGCGCTCGCGACGGAAGTCAAGGTGACGGCTCTCACACGGCAGCCCGGTACTCGGCCAGGACGGCCTCCAGGGCGTCGCGGTCAGGCACCGCCGCCCAGCCCTCGGCCCCGAGGGACAGCGACGCGGCGCAGGCCGCCGCGGCCGCCGCCTCCCAGGGATCGTCCTCGAAGTGATAGCGCACCAGGAACGTGGCAGCGAAGACGTCGCCGGCCCCGGTGGCGTCCACCACCCGCGCCGGGTGGGGACGCACCTCGAAGCGCTCGCCGTTGACATACAAGAGCGCGCCCGCCCGGCCGGCGGTGAGCACGGCGAGGGGCAGCCGCTGGAGCCACTCGAGCATCGCGGGTTCCTGGCCACGCACGTCCTCGGCGCTGAGAAACAGCGCCTGCAGCCGCTCGAGCAAACCCGGCGACGGCGTCCAGGGCCGGGGGCCGATCGCCCCGTCCGGCCCCGCGGCGCGAAGCCAGCCCTGGCCTTCGGCGGCGATAGTGGCATCCTGGAAGGCCTCCACGAGGCCCGGGTCCACCTCGCCGGTCACCGGGGCCAGCATCACCAGCCCGGCGCCGCGCCAGTCCGGAGGAACGTCGCGCGCGGCCAGCGGACTCGCGACCGACATCAAGCGCAGTGTCCGGCGACCCGCGCGCTGGCGGTGCTCGAAGACAGTGGTGGCGGCGGACTCCAGCGAGACGACCTCGATCTGCGGGGGAATCGCCTCCAGCGGGAAGTCGGCCGCATGGCTGGTGAGAATGGCGGCCGACAGGCCCAGTCGATGCGCGGTGACGGCGGCGAAGAGCGCGGCGCCCCCGGGCCGGATGACGTCACCGAAGCGATCGAGCGTGACGTGCCCGACAGCGACGAAGTCGGGGGCACTCATCGGGCGGGGGCGCCGGCTACGTCCACTTGCGCTCGTCGCTGATCTTGCGGGCGCCTTCGGGGATGGTGCCCGGGGAGACGACCTCGACGGTCCCCCGGAGCTTCATGACCTCCCGGATGGCGGCCACCAGCTGCGCCGTGGGTGGGGCGGCCGCCGCCTCGGGCTTGAGCTCGACCCGGAACGTCAAGGCGTCTTCGTGCCCGGTCCGGGTGACGAGGACCTGGTAGCGGGCCACCCCCGCCACGCGCGCGGCGACCTCGTCGGCCTGGCGGGGATGCACGAACATCCCGCGCACCTTGGTCACCTCGTCGGACCGACCTCGCCAGCCGAGCATGCGAGGGGACGTGCGACCGCACGGGCACGGCGCGTCGTCCACGATGGTGAGATCGCCGGTCGCAAAGCGGATCATCGGGTACGTGGAGTTGTTGACGGTGGCCACGATCTCGCCGATCTGCCCGGCCGGCAGCGGCTCGCCGCTCTGCGGATCGCAGGCCTGGACGATGGCGTCCTCTACCAGGTGCATGCCCGCCGCCTCCGGGCATTCGTAGGCGAGCATCCCGAGGTCGGCGGTGCCGAAGCCCTGCCGGGCCATGATGCCGTAGTCGTCCTCGAAGGCCCGGCGCAGCGACTCCGGGAACGGCTCGGCCCCGACCTGGGCGACTTCGAACCCGAGCCGATCCCCACCCATTTCCCGGGCGCGCTGCAGGATGGTCATGAGAAAGCTCGGCGTGCCTACGTAACCGGTGGCTCGGACCGTCCGGGCGACGCTGACCTGGGTATCGGTGTTCCCCACCCCGGTGGGCACCACGGTGCACCCGATCAGGTTCAGCGCTTCGTCCAGCTCGTGGGCGGCGGGAACCAGGTGATAGAGGAAGGTGTTGAGCACGATGTCACCGGGGCGGAAGCCGCCGGCATAGAGACCGGGCTCGGCGTGCCAGGCGCTCAGCTCGGGCCCCATCGGCTCCAGGATGGGCCCGGGCGAGACGAAGATGCGACGGATCCTGGTGCCAGGCACCGCGCAGAACCCACCGAACGGGGGATCGGCCTTCTGCAGCTCCGGTATCTCACTCTTCTTGATGACCGGCAGCCGGCGCAGGTCGTCGAGGCCACGGATGTCGGCCGGGCCCAGGCCGGCCCGCTCCAGGCGGCGACGCACCCCGGGCGCGTTCGCGGCGGCGTGCTCCAGCAGCCGGCCCAGCCAACCCGCCTGGTAGCGCGCGCGCGCCGCCGCCGACATCGTCTCCTTCTGGCGGTCCCAGTACCCGGTCCGTCGATCAACCTTCGTCACCGATCACCTCTACGCCACTGTATCGACGCGTCTCGACGCGGGCTTGCCCGCGCAATCCTCCCTGGGGGAGGCAGGCGCCAGCGGGCCGCCAGGCCCGCAGCGCCGTCGGAAGGGGGGCAGCGCCCCCCTCCGAGTCAAGAGAGCCAGCGCTTGCGGCGTTTGTAATGCTTCACGTCGCGGTAGGAGCGGCGGGCTCCGACATCCGTGAGGCCCAGGTAGAACTCGCGGACATCCGCGTTCTCCCGCAGCGAGGCCGCCGCCCCCTCCAGGACGATCCGCCCGTTCTCCATGACATAGCCGTGGTCCGCGATCGTCAACGCCAGGGCGGCGTTCTGCTCGACGAGGAGGACGGTAAGCCGGTGCTCCCGGTTCAGCCGCTGGATGATCTGGAAGATCTCCTCCACCAGCATGGGGGCCAGGCCCAGCGACGGCTCATCGAGGAGCACCAGGCGCGGCTGGGACATGAGGGCCCGTCCGATGACCAGCATCTGCTGCTCCCCCCCCGAGAGGTAGCCCGACTGTACGCGCCGCCGCTCTCGGAGCCTGGGAAAGTACTCGTACACGCTCTCCACTGTCCGCCGGACCTCTCCGAAATCGCTCCGAACATGGGCCCCCGCGATCAGGTTCTCTTCGGTTGTCAGGTGCTCGAAGACCCGCCGGCCCTCGAAGACCTGCACGATGCCCCGCTTGACGATGTCGTGAGCAGCGAGGCGGTCGATCCGCGCGCCGTTGAACTCGATCGACCCTTTGGTGACCTCGCCTCGCTCGGGCCGAAGCAGCCCCGACACGGCCTTGAGGGTCGTGGTCTTGCCGGCGCCATTGGCCCCCAGGAGCGTTGTGATGCCCCCCCCGGCCACGGCCAGCGACACACCCTTGAGGACGAGGATCACGCCATCGTAGATGACCTCGACGTTGTTCAGGGCCAGCATTGGCGAAGGAACGCCGGGCCGCTCCCCCGCCCGACGTTCCTCCGTCGACATGCCCTCCGCCACGGCCGTTACTTCTTCCCGGCCTCTTTGATGTGCTTGGCCACCACGTCCTGATAGGCCTTGAACCAGTCGGTGGCCTTCACGAACTTGCCGCCCTTCACCTGCCAGATCTGCACCCAGCCGCCGCCCTCGTGGTCGGTGGGCGTGACCACCAGCGGCGGCAGCAGGCCGCCCATGCTGACCCCTTTGATGCGCTCGAAGCCCTTCCTGACGTCCTCGCCTGTGATCTTGCCATCCGGCTTGGCCTGCAGTGCGTTGCGGACCGCCTCGATGGCCACTGCTGCCCACATCACGCCCCGGTTGTAGTAGACGGTCGAGGCCATCTCCTTGGGCGGCTCTTTGCCCTCCTTCTTGTAGAGCTCGCGGATCTCCTTGATGACCGCGAAGTCCTGACCCACACCCGCGTACTGCATGGTGTTGTAGCCCTCGGCCACCGCGAAGCCGCCGGCGGCCTCCACGTCGGCCTCGGCCGAGCCCCATACGAACGACACGACCTTGCGCAGCGGATAGCCCACGCGCTTGAGCTCCTTGATGGACACCGAGGGCGAGCGGCCGAACAGGTGGGCGATCACGAAGTCGGCCCGGTACCGCTGGGCGATGTCGAGGGCCTGGGCCCCCATCTCTACGCCCGGGGGCGGCACCGCGAACGTCCGCAGCTCGAAGCCCTCGGCCTTGGCCAGATCCTCGAACACGGGGATGGGCTCGCGGCCGGCCGGGTTGTCGAAGAAGAGGAAGGCGATCTTCTTGCCCTTCAGGCTCTTGAGCTGGTCCTTGGCGAACTTGACCGCGGCTGCTGCCTGCGACCAGTACGACGCGGCGAGGGGAAAGACGTAGGGATAGCGAGTGCCGTCGGTGGCGTCCGATCGCCCGAAGCCCGGTGAGGTGCCCGGGATCCGATCCTCGGTGAGCTTCTGGGTCAGGGCGTAGGTGTGGGGTGTGCCGTAGAGGCTGATGACCACCGCCCCTTCCTTTTTGTGGCGCTCGTAGGCCTCCATGCCCTGCGGCACCTTGTACTCGTGGTCGACCTCGACGGCGCGGATCTTGTGGCCGTTCACACCGCCCTTGGCGTTGATCAGCCTTACGTAGTCGTGATAGCCGGGGCACAGGTTGACGCCGACCGTCTGGGTTGCCCCGGTGCGGTCGCACTGCAGGCCCAGCACGATCTCGTGGCTCGCCCCGGCCGGGCCGGCGCCGACCACCGCAGCCGCGACCAGGCCCGCGAGCAGCATCGCCAGCACTCTCATGATCGCTCTCCTTTCGTCGCGCACGTCAGTACGCGAATGGCCAGACCCGGAAGTAGTTGCGAATGTTCCGCCACAGGCGGCTCAGCCCCTCCGGCTCCACGACGAGAAAGACGATGATGAGGGTGCCGAAGAGGATCAACCGCAGATTGGGGATGGTGTTGAGCACGGCCTGCTGGGACATAAAGAGGCCGCCGAAGGCCTCCATGGCGTAGCGGATGAGGATGGGCAGCAGGGTCACGAAGATGGCGCCGAAAATCGAGCCCAGCACGGAGCCGAGCCCGCCGATGATGATCATCGCCAGGTAGTCGATCGAGGTCACGATCTGGAACTGCTCGTAGTTAGCGATGCCCAGGTAGTAGGTATAGAGGACGCCGGTCACTCCCGCGTAGAAGGACGAGATGGCGAAGGCCAGCAGCTTGTAGCGGAAAATGTCGACGCCGATCAGCTCGGCGGCGATGTCATGGTCGCGGATGGCGATGAAGGCCCGCCCGACCCGGCTGCGCATGAGATTGAGCGTAGCCACGATGGCCAGCACGACGAAGGCCATGAGGAGGAAGTACATCTCCAGCTGGGAGGCGATCACGATCGGCCCCAGCGTCGGGCGGGGCACCTCGATCGAGGCCTGGACACCGCCGCTGATCCAGGTGACGTGGTTGATGGTCCACTCGATGATGAGCTGACCGGCCAGCGTGGCGATGGCCAGGTAGAGCCCCTTGATCCGGAGCGAGGGGATGCCGACGATGGCGCCCACGAGCGCCGCCATCAAGCCGCCGAGGGGGAGGGCCACCCAGAAGGGAAAGCCCAGGCGAACGGCGAAATTCGCCGCCGTGTAGGCGCCAACCGACATGAAGGCCCCGTGGCCGATGGAGATCTGGCCCGTGTAGCCGACCAGAATGTTCAGCCCCAGCGCCCCCACCACCGCGACGGCGATGAGGTTCACGATCGAGAGGTAGTACTCGTGGACACTGAACGGGAGCACTACCAGGAAGAGCACGGCCAGCCCGGCCACCGTCCAGCGGGCGATGGGTAGCGGGTAGAGGGCCATGTCGGCCTCGTACGTCGTCTTGAGGATGCCGCATTCGCGATGGATCATACTCGTTCGATGATCGTCTTACCGAAGATGCCGTAGGGCCGGAACATGAGGGTTACGATCATGAGCACGTAGGGCGCGAAGTCTTTGGTCCCGCCACCGACGTAGGGATCGATGTAGCCCGCCGCCACGTTCTCGACGACTCCCACGATGAGCCCGCCCACGATGGCGCCCGGGATCGAATCGAGCCCGCCCAGGATGACCACCGGGAAGACCTTGAGGCCCACCAGGGCGAGGTGCACGTCCACGCCGAGCAGGTTGCCCCAGACCATGCCCCCCAGCGCCGACACCATGCCGGTCATGGCCCAGGCCAGCGCGAAGTAGCGCTCGACGTTGATGCCCATGGCCATGGCCACTTGCTGGTTGTCGGCCACGGCCCGCATCGCGATGCCTTTGCGCGACCTGAGGAAGAACCAGCCGAAGACAGCCAGGAACAGCAGGCTCACGATCGCTCCCAGCAACTGAATGGGGGGGATGAAGAGGGGGCCCACGATGAAGGGCTCGTCGGGAATCGGCAGCGGCAGCGACTTGGTCTCGGCTCCCCAGGCCAGGGGCCCCAGTCCGCGCAGGATAGCGGCCAGGCCGATGGTAGCCATGACCACGGCGATGACGGGCCGGCCGATGAGCGGCCGCAACACCGTGCGCTCCAGCCCGAAGCCGAAGGCGATCATGCCGGCCAGCCCCGCGGCGACCGCCACCGGCAGCGGCGCCCCGTAGGCCGCCAGGGCCACCGCCACCACGAAGCCGGCGATCATCACGAACTCGCCCTGCGCGAAGTTGATGGCGTCGGTGGCCTTGTAGATCAGCACGAAGCCGAGCGCGATGAGCGAGTACATGAGCCCGATGAGAACGCCGTTGGACATCAGCAGGGCGAAGAACTGCCAGTCAAACATAGGCCAGCGCCTCGGTCTCCTCCACCCGCACCCGCGACTGGATGCTCCCCTGCCGGCCGTCCTCGTAGGTGATGGTCGTGGTCATGGTGACCTCGTCCCGGCCCCCGTAGAGAGCCTCGGTGACGGGGGCGTACTTCTCGGCGATATAGCGGCGGCGCACCTTCCGCGTGCGGGTCATCTCGGCATCGTCGGCGTCGAGGTCTTTGGGCAGGAGCAGGAAGCGTCGGACACGGGTCGCGTCCGGCAGCGTGGCGTTGCTCTTCCGGATTTCGTCGCGGATCAGCTCGCGTACTTCCGGCTTCTGGCTGAGGTCCGTGTACGAGGTATAGGGCAGGCCCCGGCGCTCGGCCCAGTTACCGACGGTGTTGAGATCGATGGCGATCATCGCGCTGACGAAGGGCCGCTCGTGGCCGAAGGCCACCGCCTCCCGGACGAACGGGCTGAACTTCAGCTTGTTCTCGATGAACTGGGGGGCAAAGGGGGTGCCGTCGCTGAGCGCCCCCACGTCCTTGGCCCGATCAATGATGACCAGGTGCCCGCGGGAATCCAGGAAGCCGGCATCGCCGGTGTGGAACCAGCCCTCACCATCGAGGACCTCTCGCGTCGCCTCCTGGGCCTTGAAGTAGCCCTTGAAGACGCCGGCGCCGCGGATCAGCACCTCGCCCTTGTCGGCGACCTTCACTTCGATGCCCGGGCACGGGCGCCCCACCGTGGTGGGATTGGCTTCGGCATCGGGCTGGATGGAGACGAGCCCCATGGTCTCGGTGGAGCCGTACACCTGCTTGAGGTTGATCCCGAACGAGCGGAAGAAGCGGAAGGTGTCGGGCCCGAGGGGGGCCCCGCCGGTCAACGCCCACCGCGCCCGACGGAGACCGAGCTGGTCACGGACCGGGCCGTAGACGAAGAACTCGCCGAGGGCGGCGGCCAGGCGGAGCCCGAGGGGCACGGGCTTGCCTTCGGCCCGGAGGATCTCCACCCGCTCGGCGATGGCCCGGCACCGCTCGAAGATCCACCGCTTGAGCGGCGGGGCGTCGGCCACCCGCACCTGCACCCCGGTGAGCATGTTCTCCCAGATGCGAGGCGGGGCCAGGACGATGGTCGGACCGAGCTCGCGGAGGTCGCGCTGTACGGTCTCGGGGCTCTCCGGGCAGTTCACGACGGAGCCGACCTCGAGGCTGAGCACCAGCGTGTAGAACGCGTCGCCCACCCAGGCCATGGGCAGATAGGCCAGATACTCGTCATCGGGATGGATGGGCTCGGCCTGCAGGAGCGCGTGTGCCGTCTCGATGGCGTTGCGATACGTAAGCATCGCCCCCTTGGGGTTGGCCGTCGTCCCCGACGTGTAGCAGATCATGGCGACATCGTCGGGGGCGCCCTTGGCGATCTCCGCCTCGAAGTATCCCGGATGCTCGCGAGCGAAGGCGCGACCGAGCTCCTGCACATCCCCGAACGAGCGGAGCCAGTCGAAGCGGTATCGGCCCAGCCCGCGCGAGTCGTCGTAGATGACGTGGCGGAGGGTGGGCAGATGCTCCCGCAGGGCGAGGACTTTGTCGACCTGCTCCTGATCCTCGGCCACGATGACGGCAACCTCGGCGTGGCTCCAGACGTAGGCGAGCTCGCGAGCGATCGAGTCCTGGTAGACGGGCACGGCAATCCCACCCAGGCTCTGGGCGGCGAGCTGGGCGCCGTAGAGGCGCGGGCGGTTATCGCCGATGACCGAGAGCGTCTCGCCGCGGGTGAAGCCCAGAGCGGCCAGGCCCAGGGCCAGGTCACGGACCTGGTCGCGGTACTCGCGCCAGGTGAGGGTCTGCCAGATACCCCGATCCTTTTCCCGGATGGCCGGCCGGGCGGCGTAGACCTCGGCGTTGCGGAGCAGCAGGCGAGGCAGGGTATCGGGCTCAGCCACGCCGGACCTCGCCGAGGTAGGCCGTGATGACGCGAGAATCAGCCCGGACCTCGTCGGGCTTGCCTTCCGCGATCTTCTGGCCCATGTCGAGGACGGCCACCCGGTCCGAGATGTCCATGACCACGCCCATGTCGTGCTCGATGAGGATGATCGTCGTACCCCACTCCTCGTTGACGTCGAGGATGAACCGGGCCATGTCCTCCTTCTCCTCGTGGTTGCAGCCGCCCATGGGCTCGTCGAGGAGCAGGATGGTGGGGTCCAGAGCCAGCGCCCGCCCCAGCTCCACGCGCTTCTGCAGCCCATAGGGCAGCGAGCCAGTCGGCCGCCGGCGCAGGTCCTGGATCTTGAGGAAATCGATGATGTCCTCGACCCGCTTGCGGTGAACGACTTCCTCCTTCTGGGCGAGCCCCCAGTAGACGAACGACGCCAGCACACCCGAGCGCATGTGGACGTGTCGCCCCAGCATGAGGTTGTCGAGCACGGTCATACCCTTGAAGAGGGCGATGTTCTGGAAGGTCCGGGCCACCCCCCGCGCCGCCACGCGATTGGGCGGTTCGTCGGTGATATCGTGACCGTCGAGGGCGATCCGGCCGCGATCGGGATGATAGAAGCCACTGATCATATTGAGCAGGGTGGTCTTGCCCGCTCCGTTGGGGCCGATCACCGACAGGATCTCGCCGCGCAGGACGTCCAGGCTGACCCCGGTGACCGCCTGCACGCCCCCGAACGCCTTGGAAACCTCGCGCACCTCGAGCAGAGCCGACATAGTCGTCAGAGGGGGCCAGACGCCCCCTCCGACACCTCCCCGGTTCGCGGTGCGCCCGACACCGCCCCCTCCGACACCTCCCCGGTTCGCGGTGCGCCCGCCATGGGGCCTACGATAGCCATCGCTTGCGGCGCTTGTAGTGCTTCACGTCGCGATAGCTCTTGCGCTGCCCGACGCCGGTGAGTCCGAGGTAGAACTCCCGGATATCCTCGTTCTCGCTGATCGTCCGGGCTTCCCCGTCGAGGACGATACGACCGCTCTCCATCACGTAGCCGTACTGGGCGAAGCGCAGGGCCATGGTGGCGTTCTGCTCGGCGAGCAGCACGGTCACCCTCTCCTCGCGATTGAGGCGGGCCACGATCTCGAAGATCTCGCCCACCAGCATGGGGGCCAGCCCCATGGACGGCTCGTCCAGGAGCATGATCTTGGGCCGGGCCATCAGGGCACGGCCGATGGCCAGCATCTGCTGCTCGCCGCCCGAGACGTAGCCGGCCCTGATTCCGCGCCGCTCGATGAGACGGGGGAAGTAGCCGTAGACGAGATCCAGATCCCGGCGCAGGGCGTGCCCGTTGCGGCGGCTGTAGGCGCCGGTGAGGAGGTTCTCCTCGACGGTGAGGTGCTCGAACACGTGGCGGCCTTCCATGACCTGGACGATACCTCGTCGGACGACCGCGGCCGGATCCAGGCGGTGGATAGGCTGGCCCTCCAGCTCGATGCTGCCCTTGGTGACTTCGCCGCGCTCCGTGCGCAGCAGGCCGGAGATGGCCTTGAGGGTGGTGGATTTGCCGGCGCCGTTGGCCCCGAGGAGGGCCACGATGCCCCCCTCGGGGATCCTGAGCGAGATGCCCTTGAGCACGAGGATCACGTGGTCGTAGATCACCTCGATGTTGTTGACCGACAGCAGGGACTGGGTCCCGTCGCTCACGGCGTCACGCTCTATTTCTCCTTGGCACAATCCCGCATCGAATAGTTGAGCTTCTTGGCCTCCTCGACGGCGGCCGCCTCCAGCTTGGGCCGAACGATGTCCCGCATGGGCTCGATCCAGTCGGAGACGATATTCCACTTCTTGCCGTCCCACTGCTGGACGAAGGCCAGACCGTTGCCCTCGTGGTTCTCGCACGTGACCCGCAGCGGCCGCATCATGCCCTTCATTCCCAGCTCTTCCAGGCGCTTCTCGGTCAGGTTCAGGTTCTCGAAGCCCCAGCGGACCTGCTCGCCGGTGGGCGGCTTGTTGCCGTACTTCGTCATTGCCGTGCGGATCGCCTCCGTGTTGAGCATGGCGTTGATCAGGGTCCGGTTGTAGAGCACCTCGCCGATGCCGTCACGCCGTCCGGCGCCCTTGCCCTTGTCGTAGAGGTACTTGTTGATGTCCTGGTGGACCTTGAAGCCGGCGCCTGGGGCGTTGAAGTTCATGGACTTGTAGCCCTTGGCCGCGTCCCCGGCGGGGATCACGTCGACCTCCGTCCCCGTCCACCAGTTGCCGACCACGTGGTCCATCTTCATGCCGTGGGCACTGGCCTCCTTGACGGCGACCTGATTCATGACGCCCCAGCCCGAGATGTAGATCCAGTTGGGGTTGATCCGACGCACCTGGAGCCAGGTGGCCTTTTGCTCCTGGCCGGGATGATCGACGGCGAGCAGGGTCAGCTCGAAGCCGAGGCGTCGGGCCAGATCCTCGAGAGTCGGGTTGGCCTCCTTGCCATAGGGGCTGTTGTGATAGATGTGGACGATCTTCTTGCCCTTGAGCTTGTCCATCCCGCCTTCCTGCTGGCCCACGTACTTGATGAAGGCCGAGGCCTGGCTCCAGTAGGTCATGGGGAAGTTGAACACCCAGGGAAACCACCGCCCGTCGGCCGACGCCGTCATGCCGTAGCCCGCGGAGTGAACGACCACCTTGTCTACCGGGGCCTTGGGGATGAGCTGGTAGGTCACGCCGGTGCTGAACGGGTTGACGAGCACCGGGTTCTTGGCCTTGAGACGCTCGTAGCACTCGATCGCCTGCTTGGTGTCGTACTGCATCTCGCACTCTTCGAAGGCGATCTTGACCCCGTTGATGCCGCCGTCGCGCTCATTGAGGAGATTGAAGTAGTCGTTGAAACCGTTGGCCGACGGGATGCCGTTGGGCGCGTAGGCCCCCGTCCGGTAGACCAGGAGCGGGACGAAGATCGTCTTGTCCTGGGCCAGGGCGGGCGCCACGGTCGGCCCCAGGGCGACCAGTACCGCCAGCAGGACGATCGGTGCAGCATACCGGTTCATGGGCTGCCTCCTCTCTCGGATCAGTGCGGGAATGGCCACAGCCGGAGCTTCTCCTTGGAGATCTGCCAGAGCCGCGCCAACCCGTGCGGCTCGACGATGAGAAAGGCGAGGATGAGGCCTCCGAAGATCATGACCTCGATCTGCTTCTGCAGGGCTACCGACATGCTGAGGCCCATCCAGTGCGGCACGTTGGTGAGGAAGATGGGCACCAGGACGATGAAGCCGGCGCCCAGGAGCGAGCCGAGGATACTGCCCAGACCACCGATGATGATCATGAACAGCACGAGGAACGACTGGTTGATGTCGAAGGCCAGCGTCTCGGCGCTGCCCAGGTAGAGGAAGACCAGCTCGGCCCCAGCCACCCCGCAGAAGAACGAGCTGATCCCGAAGGCCAGCAGCTTGGTTCGGAGCGGGTGGACGCCGATGATCTCGGCGGCGATGTCCCGGTCGCGGATCGCCATCCAGGCGCGGCCGATGCGGCCGCGGACCAGGTTCTTGGCCACCGCCGCGAAGACGACGACGAAAGCTAGCGCGACCACGTAGCGGACGGCCGCCGTGGAGTTGGGGCCGGTGACGAGCACGCCGAGCACCTCGCGATCGGGCGCGGTGATGGTACCCGACGGCGCGTAGTTCGAGAACCAGGCCACCCGGTTGAAGAGCCAGATGAGGAAGAACTGGGCGGCCAGGGTGGCCACGGCCAGGTAGAAACCCTTGATGCGCAGACTGGGAATGCCGAAGACGAGGCCGATGCCCGCCGCCATCAGCCCGCCGAATAGAAACGCGACGAGCACGTTGAGGCCCGGCCAGGCGGTGGCGAGCTTGAAGGCTGCATAGCCGCCCACCGCCATGAAGCCGCCCGTGCCCAGCGAGAGCTGGCCGGCATACCCGGTGAGGATGTTCAGGCCGAGCGCGGCCATGGCGTACACCAGGAAGGGGATCAGCACGGCCTGCAGCCAGTACTCGCCGGCCAGGACCGGAGGCACCACGAAGGCGGCGACGATGGCCAGCGCCACCACAACCCGATCCTGGACGATGGGAAAAACCGCCTGGTCGCCGGCATACGTGGTCTTGAACTGCCCGGCCTCGCGGTAGATCATCTCAGCCCCATTTCACCGCTCGCCTCGCCCGCGACGGACCTGCGGCTCGCACTGCCATCACACCCGCTCGATGATCTTCTCGCCGAAGAGGCCCTGGGGACGGACCAGCAGGAAGGCCAGGGCCAGCACGTAGGCGAACCAGTTCTCGATGGCGCCACCCACCAGCGGTCCCCAGTAGACCTCCCCGATCTTCTCGCCCACGCCGATGATGAGCCCGCCCACGATCGCGCCGGGGACGGACTCGAACCCGCCCAGGATGAGCACCGGCAAGGCCTTGAGCGCGATCAACGACAGGCTGAACTGCACCCCGCTCTTGGCGCCCCACATGATGCCGGCGGCGATGGCGACGATCCCGGCTACCGACCACACCACCACCCAGATCGTCTTGAGCGGGATGCCGATGGACAGCGCCGCCTCATGGTCGTCGGCCACCGCGCGTAGGGCCCGGCCGATCCGCGTCCGCTGAAAGAACACGGCCAGGACGGCCACCAGCACGGCGGCGGTTCCCGCCGCCGTCATCTCCAGCTTGTTCACCAGCACGCCGGCCACCTTGAGCGACTCGTCGGGGATCCCCACGTCGAGCTTCTTGACGTTGGCGCCCCAGACCATCTCGCCCAGCCCTTCCAGAAAGAAGTTCAGACCGATGGTGGCCATGAACAGGATGATGGGCGCCTGGTTCACCAGGGGCCGGAGCACCACGCGCTCGACGGCGAAGGCCAGCACGATCATCACGGCGATGGTGAGCAGGAGGGCAACCGCGACGGGTACCCCTCGCTCGATGAGCCCGACCAGGGTGAGGGCGGCGAAGAGCACCATCACGCCCTGGGCGAAGTTGAACACGCCGGAAGCCTTGTAGATGAGGACGAAGCCCAGGGCTACCAACGAGTACAAGAGACCGGCGGCGATCCCCCCGATCAACACCTCGAGAAAGAACAGGGGGCCGGTGACGATGTCGCGGAACGGCCCCACCAGGACGGCGTACAGGGTCTCGGCGATCATGAATGGGCCACTCCCAGGTAGGCGTCGATGACCGCCGCGTCGCTCCGTACCTCGTCGGGCCTGCCCTCGGCGATTTTGCGGCCATAGTCCAGGACGGCCACCCGGTCCGAGATGTCCATGACCACGCTCATGTCGTGCTCGATGAGCGCGATGGTGGTGCCGAACTCGCTGTTCACATCGAGGATGAAGCGACACATGTCTTCCTTCTCCTCGACGTTCATGCCGGCCATCGGCTCGTCGAGCAGGAGGAGCCGGGGCTGGGCGGCCAGGGCCCGGGCCAGCTCCACCCGCTTCTGCAGGCCATAGGGTAGTCGGCCGGCCGGCGTCTTGCGAATCGCCTGAATCTCCAGGAAGTCGATGATCTGCTCGGCGAAGGCCCGGTGCTCCAGCTCCTGCCGTCGCGCCGGGCCCCACCACAGCGCGTCCAGCAGAAAGCTCCCCCGCATCTTCAGCAGCCGGCCGGTCATGATGTTGTCCAGTACTGTCATACCCTTGAACAGGGCCACGTTCTGGAACGTGCGGGCGATCCCCAGGGCGGCCACCTGCGGCGGGCTGAGCCGGGTCCGCTCCTGGCCGTCGAAGAGGATCCGACCTTCGAACGGATGATAGAAGCCGCTGATGGCATTGAGCAGCGTGGTCTTGCCCGCGCCGTTGGGACCGATGATGGCCACGATCTCGCCCGGCCGGACGTTCAGGCTCACCTGGTTGAGGGCCACCAGGGCGCCGAAGCGAACGCTGACCCCCACCACCTCGAGCATCGCCGGCGGGCCGTCGCCCCCGCGCGGGTGACCGTCATCGGCGTTTCGAGAGCGCTCGCTCACCGGACCGCCCCGGCCGGCGTCGCCTCGATCTCCCGGATCATCAGATCCGCCCGCACGACGCCGGTCCGGCCGTCCTCGTACGTCACCTTGGCCTCCACCGGCA
Organism: Candidatus Methylomirabilota bacterium; assembly: GCA_035457825.1. Lineage (GTDB taxonomy): Bacteria > Methylomirabilota > Methylomirabilia > Rokubacteriales > CSP1-6 > 40CM-4-69-5. The sequence continues at coordinate 24,312 of DATIAY010000137.1, read as the reverse complement.
CGTGATTCTGCTCGGAGTAGAGGGCCTCGATGAGGGCGGCGTATTTCTGGGCGATGTAGCCGCGGCGGACCTTTCGCGTGCGGGTGATCTCCTCATCGTCAGGATCTAGCTCCTTGTGGAGGATCAGGAACCGCCTGATCTGGGCGCCCCGCAGCACCGCGTCCTCGTGCAGGCTCCGGTTCACCCGGGCGACCTCCTGGTGAACGAGGTCGTAGACCTCTCCTTTCTGGCTGAGATCGGTGTAGCTCGTATAGGCAATCCCCCGGCGCTCGGCCCAGTTCCCGACCGCCGTCAGATCGATGTTGATGAGCGCGGTGACGTAGGGTCGGCCCTGCCCGACGCATACGGCCTCCCGGATGTACGGGGAGAACTTCAGCTTGTTCTCGAGATACTTGGGGGCGAACATCGTGCCGCCGGCCAGACGGCTCACATCCTTGGCCCGGTCGATGATCGTCAGGTGCCCGGCCGAGTCCAGAAAGCCGGCGTCTCCTGTGCGCATCCAGCCGTCCTCTCGGGTCTGCCGGGTGGCGTCGGGGTTCTTGTAGTACCCCTGGAAGATCCCGGGGCTGCGGAACAGCACCTCGCCGTCTGGCGAGATCCGGAGCTCGACCCCGGGAATGGGGGTCCCCACGGTGTCCAGCCGGACGTCGCCGTCCCGCTGGATGGTGATGAACACGCTGGCCTCGGTCATGCCGTAGAGCTGCTTCATGTTGATGCCCAGCGCGCGGAAGAAGACGAAGATCTCGGGACCGATGGCCTCGCCCGCGGTGTAGGCGCGCCGAACGCGCCGCAAGCCCAGATTGTCACGCAACGGCCCATACACCAGCAGGTGACCGAGGGGGTAGAGCAGCCGGCGCCACGGTGACGGGCGTTGCCCGATCAGCCGCTGCCGTTCCAGGGTCTGGGCCAAGTTCAGAAAGAAGCCGACGAGCTTGCGCTTGGGCCACGCGCAGTCCTCGATCCGGACGATCACGTTGGTCAGGATCCGCTCCCAGATCCCCGGCGGAGCGAAAAAGTAGGTGGGGGCGATCTCCTTGAGATCCGGGAGCACCGTGGCGGCGCTCTCCGGGCAGTTGGACGTGAAACCCAGGATCACGGACTGCGCATAGGAGAAGATGTGATCGCCCACCCAGGCCATCGGCAGATACGACAGGATGCTCTCGTCGGAGCGCAGCCCCTCGGTTTCGGCCGCGTTGCGCGCCGTCACGATGAGGTTTCGGTAGGAGAGCATGGCGCCCTTGGGGGCGCCGGTCGTGCCCGAGGTGTAGCAGATCACGGCGACGTCGTCCGCTCCGCCCTGGCCGAGCTCGTCGTCGAAGTAGGTGGGATGATCCTGGACGAACTGACGCCCGCGCTCTTTGATCTGCTCGAGGCTCAGCAGGGACGGCTCGGCGTAGGACCGCAAGCCCCGGGGATCCTTGTAGATCACGTACTGCAGGCGCGGGCACTGCTCCTTCACACGCAGCAGCTTGTCGACCTGCTCCTGGTCCTCCACCACGGCGAATCGCACCTCGGCGTGGTCGACGATGTACGCCAGCTCCTTCTCGCTGGAGTCCTGGTAGATCGGGACCGGCACCCCGCCCAGGGCCTGGGTGGCCATGACCGCCCAGTACAGTTGGGGGCGGTTGTCGCCGACAATGGCCACCTTGTCGCCACGGGCGAAGCCCAGCGCGGCCAGGCCCAACGCGATGAGCCGGCCCTGCTCGTAGTAGTCCTTCCACGTGTACGACTGCCAGATCCCGAAATCCTTTTCGCGAATCGCCACCTTGCCGGACATACGCTCGGCATTGGCGCGGGCGAGCTTGGGAAAGGTATCGAGCCCGGGCGCAATGGAAAGGTTGGGACGGTTCATACGCTCCGTCGTACGCGCGTCAGAGTGGCGAGAGTCTAGCGGAGGCCAATGGGGCTGTCAAGCAAATGGAACGAAATGACGAGGACTTACAGAACGCCCCGCTTTCGGGCGAGCACGACGAGGCTGTTCGCCAGGCGTGCAGACGCGGGCAGTCGCCGCACGCCATCATCCATCCAGCAGAGTATCTGGTAGAGGGCCGCCAGCGAGCGGCCCAGGCGGTCGCGGTGCAGCACGGTGGACGGGATGAGGTTCGTGAGGATGTGGATACCCCAGACCCGCACCGGCTCGAGCCTGGCGCCCTCGAGCAGAGCACGGACCTCGCGCATCCGGAAGAGCCGGAGAGGGCCATAGCCGGGATAGGCCACGCGACAGCCCACGCCGCCGTCCTCGCTGACCTGGCGCCAGACGTCGCGCGGGCGGAGTCGGTAGCCAAGCGGATCGCCAGTCACACTGCTCACGGCCGCCCACAGCAGATCGAGGCTCCAGCGATGCTCGCACTCGAGCAGCAGGAGGCCGCCTGGACGGAGCACGCGGCCGATCTCGGCGAGGGCCAATGCCGGAGCATCCACGAACGACAGCGTGCTCCCGCAGCAGGTGACAGCATCGAAGGTCTCCGCCTCGTACGGCAGCGTCTCGATGGTGCCGCGAGTGAGAACGGCGGGCACGCGCTGGCGCCGGGCGACCGCGAGCAGGCCGGCGGAGAGATCGAGGCCGTGGGTGCGGTAGCCGAGCGACTCCAGCACCGCGGCCTGGAACCCGGTGCCGCAGCCGGCGTCCAGCGCCCGCCGCGGAGGCCCGCCCGCCGGCGGCGCCAGCTCGGCCCGCAGGAGGGCATGCAGCACATCGTAGAGATGCGCGTACCACGGTTCCAGCGTGTCGTAGGTTGCCGCCATCCTGTCGAAGTCCATCGCGATCCTCACTCGACCGTCGGCTGGCCACAGTCTAAACTGCGGGCGCCGAGCGGAAATCATCACACCTGCGAGGGACCATGAGCGACGGATCCCGAGGGCTCCCCGGGCCGATCCGGGTGCCGATGCGGCTGGTGGATGTGGACGGCCGGGCGGGGACGGTGAGCGAGATGCTGGCCAGCATGCGCCAGTCAGCCTTCCAGGGGCGCAAGCTGGGCGAGGCGTTCGAGACGTGGCAGCGCATCATCGACGGGCAGGGCCTCATCGCCATCGGGCTGGCGGGTTCGATGTCGAGCGCGGGCCTGGGGCCGCTCGTGGCCTGGCTGGTGGAGCGCGGCTACGTCGATCTCGTCGTGTCGACCTCGGCCAACGTGACCGAGGATCTCCTCGAGCAGCGCGCCACCCGCTTCTACCAGGTAGACCCCGAGCACGTGGATGACGCCGAGTTGCTGACGCGGCGGCTCTACCGCTTCTACGACCACGTGGTGAGCGCGCGCGACTACGATGCCATGGAGGACTTCACCGGGGGCTTCTTCGAGCACCTGGCCAAGCATTGGGCGCGCCCCACCATCCCCGGGGTCCGCCTGATGCACGAGTTCGGCCGATGGCTCGACGACCAGGGGCTCGGGGGAACGATCGCCGCCACGTGTGCACGCCATCAGGTGCCCCTCTTCGTGCCGGCCGCCGCCGACGGGCCCCTTTCCGAGGGCTACCGGACGGCCAAGGCCAAGGGACCGGTGGCGGATTTCTTCAAGGACTACGAGATCGCCCTGGCCATGATGGACCGCTTCATGCGTCCCGGACGGGGCACCGCCGCGATCTTCCTCGGCGGCGGGGTGCCCAAGGACTTCATCCAGATCACCGCCACCAGCGTGTCCTCACTGCGGGGCCACGCGGTCAGCCCGCACCTGGCCGCGATCCAGATCACCACCGACAACACCGTGTTCGGTGGTCTGGGCGGGGCCAGCGTGGCCTCGGAGTGCATCTCGTGGGGGAAGGAGTCGCCGGCCGGGCTCAACGTCATGGTGTTCACCGACTTCACCATCGCGTTGCCGCTGCTGTGCCAGGGCCTGCTCGAGCACTACGGGCCGGGCCACGTCCGTCCGGCGCGAGCCGCCATCGCCGCGGAGCTGGGCGCGCTCCTCGATGACTGCGGGCGGTGATACCGCTCGCCCGGCGCCGGCGGTTTGACCGTTCCCGGCGATCGTGATATCCGACAGACGCGGCGATTCTCCGCGGCAGGAGGCGACGACATGGCAGTCTACATGGTCGAGCGCGACCTCAAAGGCATCACCAAGGATCAGCTGGCGGCCGCCCAGAAGGCGGCGATCCAGACCGGCAAGGAAATGAGCGCAAAGGGCCAGGCCGTGCGCTACATCCGGAGCACGTTCGTCCCGGGTGAGGGACGCTGCATGTGCCTGTTCGAGGCGCCCAGCCCGCAGGCCGTGAAGGAGCTCAACGAGCGGGCGAAGCTGCCCTTCTCCCGCATCGTGGAGGCCATGGACCTCACGCCCTAGGCTCGGCGCGCCGGGCGCATCCTCGAACGTCGGCGCCAGGCCGGCCGCCGGCGCTGCCGGGCAATCAAGGAGTTGATCGGCTGAGCCTGCTGGCGCGGGTCGCCGCGCTCCTGTGGGAGTAAGTCGCTCGACGCGTGATCTGGATCTCTTCGCCGTCGCCGCGGATCTTCTGCAAGCAGGGACGTGGCAGTCGCTCCGGAGCGGCGGCATCGACGTCCGGGTCGAGTGGGGAGATCTCCAGGATCCGCTGGCCGGGGTCGTGCGACTGAGCGTCCCCCGCGAGCACCCAATCGACGTGATCATCGGCAAGAGCCCCTGGCAGAGTGGAATACTCGGCCGGACTCGCGTGGCTGCCATCGAGGGGGTGGACCGAGGTGGAAGCGACGCTTGCAGCCTTGCCGGCGGAGTGCCGGCGCCTGTGGGAGCGAATTCGCCGCGGCGGGCACCCCAGGACGTGAGTCAGCGCCAGGCCTTCTCGAGCCCCGGCAGCACGAAGTAGAGTCCGAAGGCGGCCGAGGCCAGGTAGATCATCCAGTGCACCTGCCCGCCGCGGCCGTTCAGCAGCTTGATGGCCGCATAGGTGATGAAGCCGGCTCCGATGCCGTTGGTGATCGACCACGTGAAGGGCATGGCCAGCATCGTCACGAAGGCGGGCACGGCCTCCTCGTAGTCGTCCCAGGGAATCTCGCGCGCAGTACTCATCATGTAGAAGCCGACCAGGATCAGCACCGGCGCCGTCGCCTGGGCCGGGATCACCGCGGCCAGCGGCGAGAAGAACATCGCCAGCAGGAACAGGACCCCGACGACGACCGCCGCCCGGCCCGTGCGGGCCCCTTCCGCCACCCCGGCCGCGCTCTCGATGTAGGTGGTGTTGCTGCTGGCGTTGGCGAACCCGCCGAACATCGCGCCCACGGAGTCCACGAGCAGCACGCGGTTGGCCCGGGGCAACCGGCCCTGGCTGTCCAGGAAGCCACCCTTGGCGCCCACGCCGATGATGGTGCCCATCGTGTCGAAGAAGTCGCTCAGCATGATGGAAAAGATGGCCAGCACGGCGGTGATGACCCCCAGGCGGGCGAACAGGCCGAAATCGAGACGCCCGAACGTCGAGAAGTCCGGGGCCTGCGCCAGCGAGGCCGGCAGGGTCGCCGCACCCGGAGTGGCGAAGCCTCGCCAGTTCCCCACCAGGCCGTTGAGGATGATAGCCAGGATGGTGGTTCCGAGAATACCGATGAGCAAGGCGCCCGACACGCGACGGGCGAGCAGCCACGCCGTGATCACGAAGCCGATGAGAAAGACGACAGTCGGCAGCCCGGTGAGGGACCCGAGCCCGACCGGCAAGGGCCCGGAGGCCGGTTTGACGACAAAGCCCGAGGTGAAAAACCCGATGAAGGCGATGAACAGCCCGATGCCGACACTGATGGCCTGCTTGAGCCCCAGCGGCACGGCGTTCATCACGGCCTCCCGAAACCGCGTGAGCACGAGGAGCGTGATGACCAGGCCCTCGAGGAACACCACCGTCATGGCCTGCGGCCAGCTGAGGCCGCGACCGGCCACCAGCTCGAAGGCCACCACGGCGTTGAGACCCATGCCGGGGGCCATCGCCAGCGGGTACCGGCTGAAGAGGCCCATGGCGATCGAGAGCAGGCCGGCGGTGAGGCAGGTCACCGTGAGCGTGGCAGCAAACGGCAGCCCCCGGCCCTCCAGGCCGGGAACGCCGGCGAAGCCGAGGATGAGGGGATTCACAAAGATGATGTAGGCCATGACCATGAAGGTCGTGGCCCCCGCGCGAACCTCGGTGGCTAGCGCGGTGGGCAGCATCCGACGAGCTACTGAGGTCGGTTCAAGGGCGGCGGATAGAAGACCGCGTCCCGCTCCTCTCGCCAGGCGCGGTTCGCCTCCGCGATCTCCCAGGAGCTCATGCAGTCGCGCTGAGCCCGGACGAGCGCCTCGATCATGGCCCGCGGGTCGGCATGGAAGGACTCGTGGAGCAGCCGCTTGGTGTGGCCAGCGGCCGTGGGCGCGGCCCCCCGACTCTTGTCCAGGATCGCCTCCACGGTCGCCTCGACCTCCGTGCTCCGGCAGACCCAGTTGACCAAGCCCATGCTGCGCGCTTCGGCCGGCGACACCGTATCGTTCAGCAGCGCCAGCTCCTTGGCCCGCCCCAGCCCCACCACCCGGGCCAACCTGAGCACGGCGCCGTCGGGGATCAGACCGTGCCGGGTCGCCCCCAGCCCGATGACGGCGTCGTCCGTCGCCAGGCGCAGGTCGCAGGCCAGGGCCAGCTGCAGTCCGCCGCCCAGGGAGTAGCCGTGCAGCACGCCCAGCACGATCTTGGGCATGTCCTCGAGCGCGTTGAGGGCCCGGATCCAGTGGCGATAGAACGCCTCCCCGATGCGTCCCTCGGCGAGCGCGGTACGATCCATGCCGGAGCAGAATGCGCGGCCGGCGCCGCGCACAACGACGAGCACGACCCCGGAGTCGGCCGCTGCCGCGGCGGCGTGTTCGGCGAGCGCCATTGCCAGGTCGGTGTCGAGCGCATTGAGGACGGCGGGGCGGTTCAGCGTGATCCTGGCCACGCCCTCTCGAGTGTCGCAGGTCACCGGGCTCGTCGTCATGACGGTGTTAGCGCGGGGTTTGTCGATCCGTCGGCGGGATTGTACGATGCGTCAAAACTGCCGCGTACCGTATGGGAAAGCTCCGATCCTGTCAAGCGACGTCGTTCATGCTGCTCCGCGCGGCTGCCCTGGCTGCGCTCCTTCTCGCGGGCAACGCCGCGCCGGTCAGCGCTCAGCTCTTCTTCGCCACCCGCCCCAATCCAGAGTTCCGCGTGGGCCCGCTGTTCGTCCGGGCCCAGGTGACCCCCGAGCTCGGGGACGTCGTCGTCAACGTCCTCTTCAGCGTGGCTATTCCGCCGACCCGGAGCGCCGCCGAGCTGGAGCAGGATCTCTTCCTGCTCTGGCCCGGCGCCGTCGGCGGCGATGGGCAGCTCGGCCCACCCGAGCCGCCCCTGGCCGGCTTCGTGCAGACTCACGGGTTCGCCGTCGTCGACGAGGGTCGGCTGGCGCTCTTCGCGCAGCCTCTCTACCAGGTCACCGGGGAGGGCGAGATGAGCGCGGGGCCGGCCATCCTCGCCGCCGGAGGCGCGCCCTACGTCACCTTCGTCCGCGCCTCGGGCCCGCTGGGGCTTAGCGCGCCGGCCACCTGGATCCGCATCCCCTGGACCCCGCAGGCGGTCAACCGCGCCTGGCTCATGGACCTCCGCCTGACGGCGAAGGGGCTGGTCAAGGCCAAGCCCGCGACGTGGGTCGAGCAGACGTTCTGGGGTCCCCGCCACCGGATCACGCTGAGCTTCAACGACGTGCGCCAGGGGGCGTTGTTTCCCCTGTACTTCTGGAATCGTGAGCGCCGGGTGCGGATCAGCGAGGATCCCTCGCAGCTCGTCATCAACTTCGCCGTCGCCGATCGCCTCAAGATTGACGAGCTGGCCCCGCCCTCGGCGCGGCGCCGGCGCAGCGAGTCGCTGGAGAACACGGAGGTCGTCTCGGTCTTCCTGGACTATGACGAGGGGCTCAGTCCCCAGGTGCTCACCGTCCAGTTCGGGTACTTCACTGGCCTGCAGTCGTGGGCACCCATTCTCATCCCCGTTCTGTTCTTCGTCCTCGGCAACGTCGCCGGCGTGCTGGTCCGCGGGCTGGCCGAGCGCGCCGGCCGACTGATCACGGCCCGCGTGCACCTGGGAGGAGCCCAGCCGGCCCGCCAGAGCGGAGCGCTGATCCCGCGTGAGACCCTGGCCCGCATCATCCCGGGCGAGACGACCTACTCAGAGGTGACCCGCTTGATGGGCGGCCAGCCGGAAGAGCACGAGCGCCTGGATGATCCCGAAGGCAAGACGCTCGTGTACCGAGGCCGGCGGACGATTCCTCACCGCCGTCGCACCTTCGGCTGGTTCGCCACCGTGAAGGGCTGGGATGTCGAGGACCACGAGGTGGAGATCGTGCTGCGCGACGGGGTCGTGCGCGACGTCCAGGCTCGCGTGCGGCGTCGCCACCCCAGCCACCCCGAGGGCGGCTGACCTGACGGTCAGCGAACCGTGATGGGAAGGCTGGCTTCGAGCGCTGCCCCCTCAGCCGGGACGCTCGCCACCACCGTGTGGCGCCCGGCGGGAAGGCGGTGGCGCACGGTGACGCGATAGCGCAACACGCCTCGCCCCCTCACCGTTTGGCTACCGAGGACCTGGGCGAACATCTGCCCATCCGACCAGCGCCAGACATCCACCTGATCGGCAGTGCGGATGACGACGTCGTAGCGCTGGGCGGTCAGGAATTGCAGGGTGACGGGGTCCGGCCCTCGGTTGACGACCGCGATCGTCAGCACAATGGGCTCGGACCGGGCGTAGGTGGCCTTGTCCGCCGTCAGGACCAGATCGACGCCCGTCTCCTCGGCGTTGCCGGCGCCGAGCACAGCGAGCGCGAGAACGAGCACGCCCACGCTGCCCAGGCGTCCGCCGCGCCGACTCGGCATTGCCGGCTACCGCGCTAGTATGGCTGCGCGTTCAGGAGCTTGATGGGGGCGTTGTTCTTGCTGAGCGTGCCGATGCTCTCCGCGTCGCCTTTGAGCTCCGACTCGACCACGGCCGCGCTGGCTCCGGTGTGAGACGAGAGATAGAGCGCAGCGGCGCCGCCGGCGTGGGGCGCGGCCATGGAGGTGCCGGACATCGTGGTCGTGCCGCCGCCCCGTCGCGTCGAGAGGATGCTCACCCCGGGCGCCCAGAGATCCACACAGGGTCCGTAGTTGCTCCAGGAGGCCTCCTGGTCGGCGCTGTCGGTGGCCGCGACTGTCATGACCCCGCCGTGGGTCCCGGCCCGCGCCGGCGAGGCGTTGCAGGCATCGGCCCCGCTGTTGCCAGCCGCAACGGAGACGAACACGCCGCTATTGGCCAGGTTCTTCACTGCGTTGTCGAGGGTCGTGTTGACGCCTCCGCCCAGGCTGAGATTGGCGATGGCGGGCTTCACCGCGTTGACTCGCACCCAGTCGACACCCTTGATTACGCCGGAAGTGGACCCGCTACCGTTGCAGGCCAGAACCTTGACCCCGATCAGCTTCACTCCCGGGGCGACCCCGACCACATCCTGGGTGTTGTCCTTGGCCCCCACCGTGCCGGCGACGTGCGTGCCGTGACCATGGCAATCGCGGTTGCCGCCTCCGAAGAAGCCGGTGAAGTTGACGTGCTGCCCAACGTAGAGATCAGGATGGGCCGTGTCGATTCCCGTATCGATGATGTAGGCGTTGACGCCGCTGACCGCACCGCTTCCGTTGCCGGCCAGCGCCGAGCTGATGTCCGCATCGATGCGGTTGATCCCCCAGGGAATCGTCTGGGCGCTGACCGTCATGATGCCGTCCGGCTCGACGAAGGCCACGGCGGGGTTGTTCTCGAGGGCGTCGATCTGCCGGGCCGTGAGCCGGGCGGAGAATCCCCGCACGGTGGCGCTGTACACGTGCTCCACGCGGAACCCGTGCAGCAGCTCGAGCGTCTGGACGAACCCGGCCACACCGTGATCCAGATAGTCCCAGGCGCGCGGGTTGGCCCGGACCCGGTCATCGGGACGGAACGAGCCCACGAAGCCCGACAGGGAGGCGTCGTCGCGGAAGACGACGATGACCGGAAAGGTCCCCGCCCGCGGTTGGGCCTGGGTGGTCAAGGAATAGCCAAGAACCAGGCACAGCACCAGACCGAGAACTCGTCGTCCCATGAGTGCGGGCCTCGCTTCCCCCGGATTGATCGTCTTCGGCCCGAGGGGCCCGCACGTTGTCACGCCCCGTATCGCTTGTCAAGGACCGGGCCCGCGCGAGAGCCGCGGCGGCTGCCGGTTCAGGCGATGTTCAGAACTTCGCGGGCAATGACCATCCGCTGGATCTCGGACGTCCCCTCGCCGATCTCGGTGAGCTTGGCGTCACGGAAGATGCGCTCGACGGGAAACTCCGTAATGTAGCCGGCGCCGCCGTGAATCTGCACGGCTCGGCTGGCCGCCCGCATGGCCGTCTCCGAGGCGAACAGCTTGGCCATGGCCGCAGCGTGCATGGCCGGGCGTCCCTGGTCCTTGAGCCAGGCCGCCCGCAACGTCAGCAGCCGCGCCACGTCGATGTCGGTGGCGATCTCGGCGACCATCCCCTGCAGCCCGTTGAATTCGGCCAGGGTCCGGCCGAAGGCGGTCCGCTGCTTCATGTACCGGACGGCGTGGTCGAGCGCGGCCTGGGCGATACCCACGCCCATGGCGGCCATAGCGATACGTCCGCCCTCCAGCACCTTGAGCGACTGCGCGAAGCCCTCACCGCGGGCGCCGATGAGGCTCTCGGCGGGCACGCGGACGTCCTGCAGCACGAGCTCGGCGGTGTCGGAGGCGTGCAGGCCCAGCTTGCGGTAGGGCCGGCTGGCCGAGAAGCCCGGCGCTCCCTTGTCCAGCACGAAAGCCGAGATCCCCCTGGCGCCGGCCACGGGCTCGCTGCGGGCCATGACCACTGCGACGCCGCCCACGCTGGCGTTCGTGATGAAGGCCTTGCTGCCGTTCAGGATCCAGCCGCCATCCTGCCACTGGGCCCGTGTCTGCAGCGCCGCCGCGTCCGAGCCCGAGCCCGGCTCGGTGAGACCCCAGGCCCCCAGCACCTCGCCGCGGGCCAGGCGGGGCAGGTAACGGGCCTTCTGCTCGCCGGAGCCGAAGGTGAGGATGTGGTTGGTGCACAGCGAGTTGTGGGCCCACATGGTGATACCGACCGAGGCATCACCCCGGTTCAGCTCCTCCACCACGAGGGCGTAGGACACGTAATCCAGCCCGGCGCCCCCGTAGTCCGGCGGGACCAGGGCGCCCAGGAAGCCGAGCTCGCCGAGCTTGGCGACGATGGCGTGGGGGAACTCGTGGCGCTCGTCGTAGGGCGCGATGTGCGGACCCAGCTCGGCGTCGGCGAACTGGCGGGCCACGCCGCGCACTGCCTGCTGCTCGGCGGTCAGCTCGAAGTCCACCCCTATCGCTCCCGGGGCTCCTTGGCCTTCAGAGCCGAGTCGTGCTCACGGATGAAGGCGCGGATCTCGTCGCCCATGGCCAGGAGCTTGTCCCACTGCTCCTTGTAGAGCGTGACGGGGAATCGCCCGAGCCCGTAGACCGACACCCCGCCCTTCTCGCTGACCCGCAGAGAAATCCCCCGCGCCGTTCGGGCCCGGAGCGCCTCATTCTCGCGGCGCAGCCGCTCCAGCTCGCGCTGCACGTCGTCGTCGACCATGTCCTCCCTCGCCTCCACCGCCCGCTCGGGGCGGACTTCAGACCGTGGTCCGGACATGCTCCCGGACGAAGCGGACGATCTCCTGCGTCGTGGTGCCGGGACCGAAGAGCTCCTTGACGCCGAGCGCCTTGAGGGCGGCCGCGTCCTCGGGCGGTATGATGCCCCCGCCGAAGAGGACGATGTCCTCCGCCCCCTTCTCCTTCAGGAGCTCGAGCACCCGCTTGAAGAGATGATTGTGCGCCCCCGAGAGCACGCTCAGCCCGATCGCGTCCGCGTCCTCCTGGATGGCGGTGGCCACGACCTGGTCCGGTGTCTGATGCAGGCCCGTGTAGATCACCTCGAAGCCGGCGTCCCGGAGGGCCCGCGCCACCACCTTGGCGCCGCGGTCGTGCCCATCGAGGCCCGGCTTGGCCACGACGACCCGGATCTTGCGCTCGCTCATCGCGCTCGGACCCTCACGTGCTCTGGGCCAGGACGCTACGGATCTTCTCGCCCACGGCCATGATGCGCGGGCGATCTCCGGCGACAAGAGCCCAGTCGAAGCCCTTGCCGTCGTTGGCCCAGCGGGGAATGAGGTGCAGGTGGAAGTGCGGCACGGACTGGAAGGCGGCCGCGCCGTTGGCCTGGAGCAGGTTGAGTCCGTCGGGCTTCACCGCCTCCAGCAAGGCCAGGGACACGCGCTTGGCCGTGGCCATGGCGGCCATGAGGTCTTCCTCGTCAGCCTCGAAGATAGTGGGGGCATGGGCTCGGCTCACAACGAGGCAGTGGCCGGGATTCAGCGGGTTGATGTCCATGAAACAGATGGTGCGCTCGTCCTCGTACACCCGCATGGAGGGGAGCTGGCCGTCCCGGATCTTGCAGAAGACGCAGTCAGTCATGAACGTCCTCGTTAGACTTTCACCGTCCAGCCGTGGATGTCGGGGGCCGTACCGTACTGCACGCCAACGATCGTATCGTAGAGCTTCTGGGTCAGCTCGCCGATGCGGCCGCCGTGGACCACGATGCGCTCGCCCTTGTAGGCCAGCTCGCCGACTGGCGAGATCACGGCCGCGGTGCCGGTGCCGAACACCTCCCGCAGCGTCCCCGCGTGCGCGGCTTGCACGACCTCGTCGATGGTGATCGGGCGCTCGGCGACGGGCACCTTCCACTCGCGCAGCAGGGTCAGCACGGAGTCCCGCGTGACGCCGGCCAGGATCGTGCCGGCCAGCGGCGGCGTGATGACCTCGTCGCCGATGCGCAGCATGATGTTCATCGTCCCCACTTCCTCGATGTACCGGCGGTGCACGCCGTCCAGCCACAGGACCTGCGTGAAGCCCTCGTGCTTGGCCTCCTCGGCGGCGTACAGGCTGGCCGCGTAGTTGGCCGCGGTCTTGGCCTCGCCCAGCCCGCCCGGCACGGCCCGCACGTACTTGTCGATGACCTTGATCTTCACCGGGTTGATGCCCTCCGGGTAGTAGGCCCCGACAGGCGAGAGGATCACGAAGTAGAGGTACTCCTTGGCCGGACGCACCCCGAGGAAGGGCTCGCTGGCAATGATCGTGGGACGGATGTAGAGCGAGGTGCCCACCATCGAGGGGACCCAGTCGCGGTCGACGTCGACCATCGTCGTCCACGAACGCAGGACCAGCTCGGGGTCCAGCGCCGGAATGCACATGCGCTCGGCCGTCCGGTTCAGGCGCTCGACGTGCTTCTGCGGCCGAAAGAGCCGGATCTTGCCATCGGGCCCGCGGAAGGCCTTGAGGCCCTCGAACAGTCCCTGGCCGTAGTGAAGGACCGCCGTGGCCGGGTCGAGGCTCAGCGGGCCGTAGGGCTCGACGCGGGGATCGTACCAGCCCTTCTCTTCCTGGAAGTCGACCACGAACATGTGGTCGGTGAAAAACTGTCCGAAGCCGAGCTCGCTATCCTTGGGCTTCGGCTTCCGCGTCGTCGTTTTCGTGATCCTGATAGCCTCGCTCATGACTGTCCTCGCTTGCCCGCCTAGAAGATGATCGGCTCCCGATACAACCCGAACACCTGCCGGTACACGTCGGCGATCTCGCCCAGGCTCGCGTAATCCTTCACGGCATCCACGAGCACGGGCATGACGTTCTGCCCCTGGCGGCAGGCGTCGGCCAGCTGCTTGAGCCGCCGCTCCACCCGGGCCATGTCGCGGCCGGCCTTGAAGCGCCGCACCCGCGCGATCTGCTCCACCTCAACCTGCTCGTCGATGCGCAGATAGTTGATGGGCTGCGTCTCGCGCATCGCGTACTTGTTCACACCCACGGTGACCTTGTCGCCGCGGTCGTCCAGCAGCTGGTAGCGGTAGGCGGCGTCGGCGATCTCGCGCTGCGGAAAGCCCGTGTCGATAGCCCGAACCATCCCGCCCATGGCGTCGATCCGCTTGATGTACTCCAGCGCCGCCGCCTCCATCTGGTCGGTGAGCCGCTCCACGTAGTACGAGCCGCCCAGGGGATCGATGGTGAGGGCCACCCCGGTCTCGTCGGCCAGGATCTGCTGCGTGCGCAGGGCCACGGTGACCGCCTCCTCAGTGGGCAGCGCCCACGTCTCGTCGTAGGAGTTCGTGTGCAGGGACTGGGCGCCGCCCAGGACGGCGGCCAGGGCCTGCAGGGCGACCCGGGCAACGTTGTTGAGGGGCTGCTGGGCGGTGGCCGAGACCCCGGCGGTCTGGGTGTGAGTCCGCAGCCGCATGGACTCCGGCCTGGTGGCGCCGTACCGCTCTTTCATGAAGCGGGCCCACATCCGCCGGGCGGCCCGCAGCTTGGCGACTTCCTCGAAGAAGTCGTTGTGGATGTCGAAGAAGAAGGACAGGCGCGGCGCGAACGCGTCGACGGCGAGACCCCGGCTCCGGGCCGCGTCCACATAGGCCAGGCCGTCGGCCAGCGTGAAGGCCAACTCCTGCACCGCCGTGGACCCGGCCTCCCGGATGTGATAGCCGGAAATCGACACGGGGTTGAAGCGAGGCACGTGCCGGGCAGTGAATTCGATCATGTCGGTCACGATGCGAACGGCAGGCTCGGGCGGGCAGATCCACTCCTTCTGAGCGATGAACTCCTTGAGCATGTCGTTCTGCATCGTGCCGCCGATGCGATCCCAGGCCACACCCTGCTTGTCGGCCACGGCCAGGTACATGGCCAGGGCCACCGACGCCGTGCAGTTGATGGTCATCGACGTCGTGACCTGATCGAGGGGAATGCCGTCGAACAACCGCTCGAAATCGTCGAGCGTGGAGATCGAGACGCCCTCCTTGCCCACCTCGCCCTGCGCCCGGGGGTGGTCGGCGTCGTACCCCATGAGGGCCGGCATGTCGAACGCGGTGGAGAGGCCGGTCTGGCCCTGCTCGAGCAGATACTTGAAGCGGGCGTTGGTGTCCTCGGGGCGCCCGAAGCCGGCGAACATGCGCATCGTCCACAATCGCCCGCGGTACATCGTGGGGTAGACGCCGCGCGTGAACGGATACTCGCCCGGATAGCCCAGCTTGTCGGCATACGACCAGCCCTGGAGATCGTCGGGCCCGTAGAGTGGCTGGATCGGAAGGCCCGACAACGTCTCGTACCTCACCGGGCGCTCGGGGGCCCGTCGCCGGAACGCCTCGTACGTCTCCTCGAGCCAGCGCTCCCCCTCGCTCATGGCCGCGCCTCCAGAACCGCGCGCGCGATCACCAGCTTCTGGATCTGCGAGGTGCCCTCGTAGAGCTGGGTGATCTTCGCGTCGCGGAAGTACCGCTCCACCTGGTACTCCCGGATATAGCCGTAGCCGCCGTGGATCTGGATGGCGTCAGTGGTGACCTTCATCGCCGTCTCCGCGGCGAAAAGCTTGGCCATGGCCGCCTCGGTGTTGAAGGGCTTGCCTTGATCCTTGAGGGCAGCCGCGCGAAGCGTGAGCAGGCGGGCGCCCTCGATGGCGGTGGTCATGTCGGCCAGCATCCACTGCACCATCTGATGTTGACCGATGGGCACACCGAAGGCCTGGCGCTCGCGCGCATAGGCCACCGCCCGGGCCCAGGCGCCCTCGGCGATGCCCACGGCCTGGGCGGCGATGCCGACGCGCCCGCCATCGAGCGCGCTCAGGGCGATCCGGAAGCCCTGGCCCTCCTCGCCGAGACGATTGGCGACCGGTACCCGGCACTCCTCGAACACGAACTCGGCGGTGTCGGAGGCGCGCAGGCCCAGCTTGTCCTCGGTCTTGGGGACGAGGAATCCCGGTGTGCCCTTCTCCACCAGGAAGGCCGAGATGCCGCGGTGGGCCTTCGTGCGGTCGGTCTGGCAGAAGACCAGGGCGGCCGCCGCCTCGCGGCCGCTGGTGACGAAGGCCTTCCGGCCGTTGATCACGTAGTGATCGCCGTCGCGCACGGCCAGGGTGTGCTGGTTGCGGGCGTCGGAACCGGCCTGGGGCTCGGTCAGGGCGAAGCAGCCGATGTGGTGACCGGCTGCGAAGGGCCGGAGGAAGCGCGCCCGCTGCGCGTCCGAGCCGTACTTGAGCACGGGGTCGCAGTAGAGCGAATTGTTGACCGACATGACCACGGCATGGGAGGCGCACTGCCTGGCGATCTCGATCAGCGCCGCCGCGTAGGAGACGGCGTCAGCGCCGCTGCCCCCCCAGGCCTCGGGCACCGTGATGCCGAGCAGTCCGAGCTCGCCCATACGCTTGACCGTCTCGTGGGGAAAGCGGCCCTCCCGGTCGATTTCCTCGGCGATGGGCCTGATTTCGCTCTCGGCGAACTCCCGCGCCATCGTCTGGATCATCTGCTGCTCGTCGGTCAATTCCAGCCGCATTACTTCTCCAGGAGCTTCTTGAACTCTTGCGTCAGGTGGGGCACGACCTCGAAGAGGTCGGCCACGATCCCGTAGTCGGCGATCTTGAAAATGGGCGCTTCGGGATCCTTGTTGACGGCGACGATTACCTTGGACGTCCGCATCCCGGCCAGGTGCTGGATGGCCCCCGAGACGCCGAATCCCATGTAGAGCTTGGGCGAGATGGTGCGACCGGTCTGTCCGATCTGGAAGCGATGCGGCCGCCAGCCCGCGTCCACGGCGGCCCGGGAGGCCCCGACGGCCGCGCCGATCACGCCGCCCAGCTCCTCGAGGATGACGTAGTTCTCCGGCCCCTTCATGCCGCGCCCGCCGGACAGCACGATCTCGGCCTCGGTCAGCTCGGGCAGCCCCGTCGAGACCTCGTCCCGGCGCTCGACGAATTTCATCTGGGCGGTAGGCATCTTCACGGTGGGGCGCTCCACGGCCGCCGTGCGGCCGGCCTGGGCTTCTGCGGGACGAAACACGTTGGGTCGGAGCGTGGCCACCCAGGGCGACCTGGCCCAGGACGTCTTGCTGAGCAGCTTGCCGGCATAGACAGGGCGGGTGGCGATCAGGCGGTCGCCCTCCAGGGCCAGGCCCACACAGTCGCCGGCTAGACCCACCCCCAGCCGTGCCGCCACGCGAGCCAGGAACTCACGCTGCCGGCTCGTCACCGGGCCCAGGACGGCCCGGGGCGACTCCCGCTCGACCAGCTCGGCCAGCGCCGGGGCCCAGACTTCACCCCGGTAGGGCGCCAGGTCCGCGTGCTCGAGCAGCCAGATCTTGCTGGCCCCCCACTCGCCGAGCTGCTTGAGGCCTTCGTCGGTGGCCTTGTCCGTCAGCCAGACGGCCTCGGCGGCGCCCGCGAGGCGGGTGGCCTCGCCCAGCACTTCGGACATCACCTTCTTTGGACGACCGCGGCGATCGTCCTCGACCACGCACCAGAACGCGCCTGCCATGCCTGTCCCTTTCTCTAGATTGCCTTGGCCTCTTCACGGAGCGCGCGCACGAGCTCCTTCACTGCGGTGGCCACGTCACCGGGGATGACGCGTCCCGGCGGGCGGGGCGGCAGCGCTTCCAGCGTGACCACGCTCAGCTGCCCACCACCGGCGTCGAGGCCCAGATCAGAAGCCTTCAGATCCTTGATCTCCTTTTTCTTGGCGCCCATGATCCCCTTGAGCGTGGGATACCGCGGTTCGTTCAACCCCTTCTGGCACGTGAGCACAGCCGGCAGGGGGACCTCGAACACCTCCAGGCCGCCCTCGACTTGCCGGGCCACCCGGATCGACTTGCCGTCGGCGCCGACGGCCTCCTCCATGATCCAGTAGGCGCACGGCCATCCCAGCGTCTCGGCGAGCTGCGCCGGCACCGCGCCCATGTCGTCGTCGATCGCCTGGCGCCCGCAGAGGACCAGCTGGGGAGCCTCCTGCTTCACGATGGCGGCCAGCGCGCGCGCCGTCAGCAACGTATCCGCCCCGCCCCAGGCGGGATCGTTCAGGTGGATGGCGCGATCGCAGCCCATGGCCAAGCATGAACGCAGCGCTTCCTTGGCGCGCTCCGGGCCGAGGGTGACCGCCACCACCTCACCCTCACCACGCTTGTCCTTGATCCTCAGCGCTTCCTCCACGGCGAACTCGTCGTAGGGTGAGACGATCCAGGTGATGCCGGCGGTGTCGATGCTCTTGGCGTCGGCGGCGATCTTCACCTGAGTGGCGGTGTCGGGCACCTGCTTGACGGCTACCAGGATCTTCATCGCGAGGCTCCTTGATACTGCAGCTCCCGGGTGATGCGGAATCGGTCGCCGGGGATGTAGACGCGGTCGAAGACGACGGCCTGGCCGTCGGTGGCGAATGACACCCGCTCGGACTCGAAGGCCGGCACGCCGAGCCGGCAGCCGAGCTCGCGGGCCTCGCGCCGCCCCAGGCGTACGGCCGAGACGCTCTCGCTGGCGCGCACGATGGTGATGCCGAGCTTGAACTCCAGAG
This sequence comes from Candidatus Methylomirabilota bacterium, assembly GCA_035457825.1. Taxonomy (GTDB): domain Bacteria; phylum Methylomirabilota; class Methylomirabilia; order Rokubacteriales; family CSP1-6; genus 40CM-4-69-5. The sequence continues at coordinate 5,988 of DATIAY010000137.1, read as the reverse complement.
CCTGGCGCAAGGGCGTCGCGGCCAGGTCAGCCTTCACCAGTTCCTCCCCCACCCGGGCGGCCAGGAACGAGCGCTGCAGGCTCAGGGGATGGCCGTCCACCAGCCGCAGGCGCTCGAGCTGGAGCACGCGCGCCCGCGGACCGAGGCCGAGCGCCGCGGTAACCCGGCGGTCGCCGATGACGAACCGACTGGCCAGCAACCGCGTGCTCACCGGCTCGCCCTGGGCCCGGAGGTCGGTGGCGAAACGCTGGTGCTGGAGGATGTCGTAGTCGATGAAAGGCGCCGCCACGAAGGTGCCGAGGCCGTGCTGGCGACGGATCATGCGATCCCGCTCCAGCAGCTCCAGCGCCTGGCGCAGCGTCATCAGAGTCACGCCGAACTCGCGGGCCAGCTGCCGCTGGTTGGGCAATCGCTCGCCGGCCGCGTGCTCGCCGCGTCGGATGCGCTCGCGCAACGCGTCCGCGATCTTGAGATACCGAGGTGTGCGACCGATCATCCGACCTTCGCTCCCCCGTCCGGTGTTCTAGAACACTCCCGAAGCACACGTCCCGCGAGCGCCTGCGGGGTCAGAGAACGGCAGCGATGGGAACGTGACGGCGCGCCGCGGACGTCCTTATTGTAGGCGGCCCTCCGGGGCAGGTGCAAGCACCGGGCTATTGAAGCGAGCGTTGGGGGGAGGGGGGGTTAACCTCGGGGGTCCCCCCTATCTTCTAGTACGCGGGCAGCCGGCCTCCCGTGACGCCGGCCTTCCGGACGGTGGCGACCTCCTCGGCGGCCTTGGCGGCAAGGAAGCGACTGTCGCTGGCCAGCGTGACGAACTGGTAGCCGGCCGCGATCATCTTCTGGGCATAGGCGGCCGTCGCGTTGTGAATGCCCGCCACCACGCCGTGCCGGCGGCACGTCTGCACGATCTGCTGCTGGGCCTCCACCACCGCCGGTTCCGTCTGATCGAGCCGCGGCTTGAGCCCCAGCGCCAGGCTCAGGTCCGAGGGACCTACGTAGACTCCGTCGATGCCGGGCACGCTCAGGATCCGATCGAGATTCTTCAGGGCTTCGGCCGTCTCGATCATCGGGAGCACAACGATCTCGTCGTTGGCGTAATCCCCATAGTCCGCGCCCGCGTAGAGCGAGGCCCGCACCGGCCCCCAACTGCGGTGGCCGCGCGGCGGGTACCGGCAGGCGGCCACCAGCGCCTCAGCCTGTTCCGGGGTGTTGATCATGGGGCAAATCACCCCGTAGGCGCCGGCATCCAGGATCTTCATGACGGGCCCCGGGTCGTTCCAGGGCACCCGGGCTAGAGGGATCACCGGCGTACAGGCGATGGCCTGCAGCATCGTGACCGCCGCCTGGTAGTCGACCACCCCGTGCTGCATGTCGACGGTCAGGGAATCGAAGCCCTGATGGGCCATCACCTCCGCCGAGAAGGCGCTGGGGATGGCGAGCCACCCGTTGACCACAGCCTCGCCGCGCTTCCAGATCTGCCGGAGAGTATTGGGCCGCACGGTTCAGGCGGGATCGCTGGCCAGGCGGCCCTTGTTGCCCCAGTCCGACTTTTCGACGTCCTGGAAAACGATGTGGACCTGTTCAGGCGTCGTCTTGCCGATCTTCACCATGGCCTCGGTGATGGCGGCGACCAGCTGCCGCTTCTGGTCCGGGGTCCGGCCCGCGTACCACTGGATCGTGATGTTAGGCATCGATCATGCTCCTCTCGCTAGCGTTTTCCCTGCCTGCCCCCCACCTGGGCACCGCGGTGGCGGATGCCTTCGGGGCCGGGAGGGACTATAGCCGCGAAACTTCGTTTGCGCGACCCTGTTGTGCTAGCGTCGATTTGATGGCGAAGCGTGATGTCGCCATAGTCCGGTGACGGAGTTCATCGCAGACGCCACCAGCGTTGCCCGGGCCTACTGTCCAGGCTGCGAGCCCGGGGCAGATCCCACCCGTGAGATCCTCGACGTTCGCTGGTGTGATGGGCATGCGCCGGCACGCGACGGCTCCGACGACGCCGTCGTGACCTCGGAAGCCTTCCTGTCGGGAAGCGCCGAAGCGGGGGGCGAGGCCAATCGCCGGTGGTGCGAGTTGTTCCACTCGGCGGCCCGGGACCGGCGGACCTCGCGCGCGGCCCGGCGCCTGCCGTCCGACTGCTAGCCCTCTCTCGCCACCACCTCGAGCGTCACCTCCAGCGCCCGCAGCATGGTAGTCACGGCCATGCTGGGCTGGTCCAGCCCGGTCGCCGCCACCATCGACGGCAACAGGGGCAGGTGCAGGAAGCCGACGCGCGCCCGCCGGCGGAGCGTGGTGACGAGATGCAGGGTGGCGTATAGCGTCTGATTGCACAGGTAGGTTCCCGCGCTGTTCGAGATGAAGGCCGGGATGCCCTCCCGGATGAGGGCGGCCAGGATCGGCCGTAGGGGCAGCGTGCTCACGTAGGCGGCGGGACCTCCCACGACACAGGGCTCGTCCACCGCCCGGTAACCACCGGCGTCGGGGATGGGGTAATCGAGCATGTTGATCGCCACACGCTCGAGGCCAATCCGGGCGCGGCCCTCGGCCAGCCCCAGGTGGACCACGGCCAGCGGGTCGAGCTCGGTCACAAGACGCTCCACGGCCGCGGCGGCGTCGGCGTGGTGCACCGGCAGGACGCTGCCGCGCACGGGCTGACCGCCGATGTGACGTCCGTCCACGGCCTTGGCGATCTCACGCGAGGGGTTGTCGGTGTGATTGCTGAACGGCTCGAATCCGGTCACGAGGATCATAACTCTCGTGAGTATAGCCCCCGCGCTTGACCGACGACGGCGGGCAGGCTACCCTGCCGCGCCATGGGACTACTGACCGGGCAGGTCGCCATCATCACCGGGGCCAGCAAGGGCATCGGCCGCGTCGCGAGCCAGCGTTTTGCCGAGGAGGGTGCCAGCGTCGTGTGCGCGGCACGGTCGGCCGGGCTCGTCGAGGAGACAGCGCAGCTGATCAAGAAGGCCGGCGGGCAAGCCGTGGCCGTGGTGGCCGACGTGGCGACCGAGGAAGGCGCCCGGCGGACGGTCGAGGCGGCGACTCGTGCATTCGGCAAGCTGCAGCTGCTCGTCAACAACGCCGGTGACGGCGGCCCGACCAAGAAAATCCAGGAATACACCACCGAGGACTGGTTCTACACGATCAATTCGTGCCTGACGACCTCCTACATGATGATCCGTTTCGGGGTGCCCGAGATCATCAAGGCCGGCGGCGGCGCCATCGTGAACATCTCCTCGATGGCCGGGCGTCGGGGCCTGCCTTACCGGATCGGCTACTGCTCGGCCAAGGCCGGGCAAGTCGGGATGACCTACGGGATGGCGCTGGAGCTGGCCCCCCACAACATCACCGTCAACGCGGTCGCCCCGGGCGCCGTGGAAGGCGACCGCATCGACCGGGTGATCGCCGGCCAGGCTCAGGTGCGCGGGGTGCCGGTGGACGAGATGCGCCGGAGCTGGATCGAGCGCTCACCGCTCAAGCGCATGGTCACCGCCGACGACATCACGGCCATGGCGCTCTTCCTCTGCAGTCCCCTGGCCCGCAACATCTCCGGCCAGTGCATCGCCGTCAACGCCGGCGACCCCGCAGGATAGGGCGGCCGCTCGGCCTCAGCGGTTTCCGTAGTCGCGCCGCCAGAGCTCGATGTAATCCACCGCATTGCGCGCGATGTCGTCGAGCTCCTCCTGGCTCATCTTGCGCACGGGCTTGGCGGGCACGCCCATGACGAGCCAGCCCGAGGGCACCACCTTGCCCGGCGGAACCAGCGCGCCGGCGCCCACCTGGGCCCACTCCTCCACCACCGCCCCGTTCAGCACCACGGCGCCTATGCCGATGCGGACGTTGTCCTTGATGGTGCAGGCGTGAACGACGCACCGGTGGCCGATGGTGACGCTGTCGCCGACGATGCACGGATACTCCGGGGTGACGTGGAGCACGGAGCAATCCTGCACGTTGGTGTTGCGACCGATGCGGATGTAGTTGTCCTGGTCGCCGCGCACGATGGCGCCCGGCCAGATGCTGGAGGCGTCGCCGATCTCGACATCGCCGATGACCTGGGCCGCCGGATCCACCCAGGCGCCGGGATGGATGCGCGGCGTGCGCCCGGGTACCGAGCGGATCACCGTCAGGCGACCTCGAACAGCCCCGCCGCCCCCATGCCCCCACCGATGCACATCGTGACCACGACGTGTCGGGCCCCGCGCCGCTTGCCCTCGATCAGCACGTGGCCGGCCAGCCGCGCGCCGCTCATGCCGTAGGGATGCCCGATGGAGATGGCCCCACCGTCCACGTTGAGCCGCTCCATAGGGATGCCGAGGCGGTCACGGCAGTACACCACCTGGACGGCGAAGGCCTCGTTGAGCTCCCAGAGGTCGATCTGGTCCATGCTCTTGCCGACACGCTCGAGCAGCCGGGGCACCGCGAAAACGGGACCGATCCCCATCTCGTCGGGTTCGCAGGCGGCAACGGTGAAGCCCCGAAAGATTCCGAGCGGCTGCAACCCCCGCCGCTCGGCGAGCCGGGCATCCATCACCACGCACGCCGAGGCGCCATCGGAAAGCTGGCTGGCGTTCCCCGCGGTGATGTACCCCTTCTCACCCGTCACCGGCTTGAGCGAGCCCAACCCCTCCCGCGTGGTGTCGGGCCGGTTGCCCTCGTCGCGAGTGAGCGTCACTTCCTCCTCGCGCACCTCGCCGGTCGCCTTGTCCTGGACGAGCTTGACCGTGGGAAGCGGCACGATCTCGGCGGCCAGACGGCCTTCGCGCTGAGCCGCGGCGGTGCGCTGCTGGCTGGCCAGGGCGTACTCGTCCTGCCGCTCGCGGGTGATGTAGTAGCGCTTGGCCACCACCTCGGCCGTCTCGATCATCGACATGTAGATCTCGGGCTTGTGTTCTTCCAGCCAGGTCTCGCGGAAGCGATGCAGGTTCATGTGCTCGTTCTGCACGAGGCTGATCGACTCCAACCCACCCGCCACCACGACCGGCACGCGGTCCACGATTACCCGGTGCGCCGCCATGGCAATCGTCTGCAGCCCCGAGGAGCAGAAGCGGTTGACGGTGACGCCAGCGGTGGTCACGGGCAGCCCGGCACGGATGGCCGCCTGGCGGGCGATGTTGTGGCCGGTCGCGCCCTCGGGCATGGCGCAGCCCAGGATGACGTCTTCCACCTCGCCCGGCTCCAGGCGGGCGCGCTCGACGGCGTGCTTGATGACGTGACCGCCGAGGACGGCGCCGTGGGTGTTATTGAATGCGCCACGGTACGCTCTGCCAATCGGGGTTCTCGCGGTGGAGACGATGACGGCGTCGGGCATAGCGGGCTCCTTTGTGTGGATGATACACCGTCTCGCCCTGGATACACCGATGCCAGCCATGCCGCGTGGCGTCGCCACAGCGTATCGCTTCGCCAAAGTGTGGCCTTCTCATCCCATCTCCCCGTTTGGACTGCTCACCCTGGGGAAGTAAGATGCGGCGGGAGGCCCTGTGGGCGAACACCGGCGGAAGGCAGACGGCAGGTGGGTCTTCAGCACGGAGTTCAAGCGGGCGACGGTCCAGCGTATCCTTGATTGGGGGAAAGACGCTCGCCGAGCTCCGCCGCGACCTCGACATCTCACCGAGTGTGATTCGCAACTGGAAGGGGTTCGCAAAGCCCGGGGCGACGACGGCCGTCCAGGCGAGTGAGGGACGTGGTGTACTCCATGCGCCTGCGCCGCGCTTGTTGAACGCGCTCGCAGGTGAACGGCCGCGTTGGGCTGCAAAGTGACGGCACACTCGGTTCTACTCACAGTCGGACACGCAGCGTGGTGGGCCTCTCTGTCTTTAGCTATCGTGGGCCTGGCATTTCGTTCGCTCGTCTGGGCCAGTTGGGTTCCCTACCCCAACGAGCCTTATGGGGCCTCAGACATCCTTGAACTTCTTATTGTGTGCTTGCTTCTCGTCATGTGCGGCATCTGCGCTCTTGTCGGTGGTATCTTGATCGCGACTCGCC
>DATIAY010000136.1:0-35035 GCA_035457825.1 Candidatus Methylomirabilota bacterium | reverse complement strand
CCCGTGGTCGAGCGCATCGACTTCGAGAAGGTGTGATGCAGGTCGGGATCTTCCTGGAGGAGCGGCGCCCGGGCACGAGCGAAGGCGGCTCGCTGGGGGAAAGCCTGACGCTGGCCGAGCTGGCCGAGGCCTGGGGCCTCGACGGCGTGTGGCTCGGCGAGATCCACTTCAACCCGGCCCGCTCGGTGCACTCGGCGCCGATCGCCCTGGCCAGCTTCATCGCCGCCCGCACGCGACGCGTGCGCGTGGGCACGGCCGTGCAGGTCCTGCCGCTGGGCAACCCCCTGCGCATCGCCGAAGAGGTAGCCACGGTGGACCACCTGAGCCAGGGGCGCTTCGACTTCGGCGTCGGGCGCAGCGGCGCGCCGCGCGCCTACGACGTGCTAGGCGTCCCCTACGGCGAGAGCCAGGCCCGCTTCGAGGAGGCGCTGGAGATCATTTTGAAAGCCTGGCAGGGACAGCCCTTCAGCCATCACGGCAAGTTCTTCCACTTCGAGAAAGCCGTGGTGGCGCCGAGTCCCTATCAGCGACCCCATCCGCCCATCCGCATGGCCGCCAACTCTCCCGAGACCTTCCCACTCGTCGCCCGCCTGGGCCTGCAGCTCTTTGCCGGGCTGCGAGACCTCGGGATCCCGGAGCTGAAGGGCCACGTGGCAAGCTATCGCGCGGCGTGGCAGGCCGCCGGTCACCCCGGCCGCGGCGACGTCTGCGTCCGCATCCCCGTGTACGCGGCCCCCACCGAGCGGGAGGCCCGCGAAGAGCCCCGGGAGAACATGATGCACTTCGTCCGCCGTCACGCCGAGCTGGTCCGGTCGGGGATGGGGCGAGCCGACACCGGCCCGGCCGACCGGCGTCACGCCCGGTTCGACGAGATCGCCAATCTCACGTACGACGACGTGCTCCACACACGGGTGGCGTTCGGCTCCGCGGCCGGCCTCACCGCGCGCCTGCGCGAGATCCGCGACGAGCTCGACCTCGACGGCATCGTGGCCGAGCTCAATCCCAGCGGCCTGTTCTCCATGGAGCGGATGCAACGAACGCTGCGCATCCTGACCCGCGAGGTGATGCCGGCCCTCGAGGGCCCGTGAGGTGATCATGGCCAGACTGACTCCCATCACGAGCAAAGACCAGGTGGCGGCCAAGCATCAGCCCATCGTGGACGCCATCATCAAGAGCCGCGGCGCGCTGCAGGGCCCGTTCACGATGTTCCTGCATAGCCCGGAGCTGGCCGGCCGGGTCGCCCACCTGGGCGCCTATGTCCGCTTCGAGGGCTCGCTGGACATGCGGGTTCGCGTGCTGGCGGCCATGGTAGTGGCCCGGGAGTTCGAGGCGGTCTACGTGTGGGGCGCCCAGACCGGCTCCGCCCGCAAGCAGAGCGTGCCGGAGACGACGATCAGCGCGATCCGCGAGAAGCACTCCCGCGGCCTGCCCCCCGAGGACGCCCAGATCGTGGACTTCACCCGCCAGCTCTTGACGAAGCACCGGGTAGACGACGGGACGGTGAAGGCGCTGAGGGCGCGCTTCGGCGACGACGGCCTCATCCAGCTCACCGGGGCCATCGGGTACTACAGCATGCTGGCCATGACGGTGAACGCCTGCGAGCTCGAAGCCGGCCCGGGTGCCGAAGTCCTCAAAGCCTGAGCGAGGTGAGGCGATGAAAGCGGCGCTGCTCGAGCGGTACGGTCAGCCGGAAGAGGTCGTGCGCTGCGCCGAGGTGCCGGACGTCGGCGCCCCCGACGCGGGCGAGGTCGTGTTCGATGTCCTGGCGTTCCCCATCAACCCCGCCGACATCGGGATGTGCAAGGGTAGCTATCGCCTGCGGCCGCCGCTGCCGGCCACGCCGGGCGCCGAGTGCGTCGGGCGCGTCACCGCGGTGGGGAGCGGCGTCACCCACGTGAAGCCCGGAGATCTCGTCATAAATCTGGCGAGAGAGAACTGGGCCCAGCGTCGGCGCGTGAAGGGCGACGACGTCATCGCGGTGCCGGCCAACCTGCCGCTGCGCCAGGCGGCCATGCTGCGCATCAATCCGGCCACGGCACTCCTGCTGCTGAGCGACGTCGTCGAGCTCAAGCCTGGCGACTGGGTGATCCAGAACGTCGCCAATTCGGCCGTGGGCCGGCTGGTCATCCGCCTGGCTGGCCTGCGCGGGTTGCGGACGATGAACGTCGTCCGCCGCCAGGCCCTGTTCGCCGAGCTCAAGGCGCTGGGCGCGGAGGCCTGTGCCGTGGACGGGCTGGACCTCGCCGAGACGGTGAAGACGCAGACGGGTGGCGCCCCCATCCGGCTGGGGCTCGACGCGGTGTCGGGCCAGGCGACGGCGCGGCTGTCGGCGTGCGTGGCCGAGGGTGGCACCGTATGCAACTACGGCTCGATTACGGGCGAGGATCCGGTGATGCTGCGCAGCGGGCTCGTCTTCGGTGGCCAGCGCCTGGTGGGGTTCATGCTCGGCCGGGCCCTGGCCGCCCGCTCGCTCGCCGAGGTGCGGCGGATCTACGCCGACCTCGGCCGGCAGGTCCTCGACGGCACCCTGTCGGCGCCCGTCGAGAAGGTCTATCCCATCGAGGAGATCAAGACGGCGCTGGCCCACGCCCAGCGGGGCGAGCGCGGCGGCAAGATTCTGGTCGCGCCGAACGGCCCCGTGTGAGGGAGGGACCCATGCCCATCGTGGATGCCCAGGTTCACATCTGGCGCAACAACAAGCCGACGAATCCCAACCATCGCCAGGTCGCCGATTTCACCCAGAATGATCTCCTGAAGGAGATGGACGCCGCGGGCGTCGATGCCGCCCTCATCCATCCGCCGGGCTGGGATCCCCAGTCCAACGAACTGGCGGTGGAGGCGGCGCGTCAGCATCCCAACCGGCTCGCCATCCTGGGCAACTTCCCCCTGGACCGTCCGGAGAGCCGGGCCCTGATCGATGGCTGGAAGCGGCGACCGGGGATGCTGGGCCTGCGCTTCACATTCTTACAATCGCACCAGAAGACGTGGCCGACCGATGGCACTATGGACTGGCTGTGGCCGGCGGCCGAGCGCGCCGGGATTCCCGTCGCGCTGCTCGCGGCGGGCTTCCTGCCCCTCGTCGGCCAGATCGCCGAGCGCCACCGGGGCCTGAAGCTGATCATCGATCACCTGGGGCGGCCTTCGGGCACGAAGGACGCGGCGGCCTGGGCCAACCTTCCCGAGCTGCTCGCCCTGGCCCGGCACCCCAACATTGCCATCAAGGCCACGGGCGCGCCCAGCTACTCGAGCGAGCCCTATCCCTATCGCAACATCCACGGCTACCTGCGCCAGATCTACGATGCCTTCGGCCCCCAGCGCATGTTCTGGGGCACGGACATCACGCGCATGCCGTGCTCGTGGCGCCAGTGCGTGACCATGTTCACCGAAGAGCTGCCATGGCTGTTCGGCCGCGACCGGGACCTGGTCATGGGGCGAGCCGTCTGCGCCTGGCTGGACTGGAAGCTGCCGGGCTGACGAGGCCTTGCTATGCGGGGCCGGGAAGCTGCTCCAGCAGCTTTCGCGCGGCACCGAGGTCCGGGGTGTCGAATCCCTCGGTGAAGCACGTAGCCACGCCCGCGACGACGCGGTGAGCGTCGTGGGCCCGGCCTTGCCGCTGCCAGAGACGGGCCAGACTCACCGCCGCCCGTAGCTCCCAGGCCCGCACGTCCTGCGCACGGGCGACCTCGAGCGCGCGTCGGAAGCAGGCCTCGGCCCCGGCGGGATCAGCCACGGCGCCCGAGAGCAGGAGCTCACCGTTCAGGCGGTGCAGCTCGGCTTCGAAGATCCGCTCACCATGCGTCTGCACACGGCTCAGCGCTTCGCCCACCGTTCCGAGCCCGGCCTCGGCATCGCCAGTCGATTGTCGGCTCCGCAGCCGCTGCACCTCATGGTCGTGCTCGCCTATCTTTCCCCAGCATGACCGTGCGGACAAGTCGTATGATCATTCGCCTATGGCCCGCCGGGGCGGGCGAGGGAGACGATCATGAGGTTCGGAATCTTCGGCAGTGCCCAGGCCAAGCGGGGCGGCCCCGATGTCGACAGCGGCGCCGGCTTCCGGGAGTTCGTCGAGCGCAACGTGGAGGCGGAGGCGCTGGGCTTCGTGAGCTCTTTCCTCGTCGAGCACCATTTCACGGGCTTCGGTCAGGTGTCGGCGACCATGAATCTCTTGACCTGGGTGGGGGCGCGGACCACCACACTGCGACTGGGCACCGCGGTGATCACCCTGCCCTGGCACAACCCGGTGCTGCTCGCCGAACAGGCGGCGACCGTCGATCTCCTCTCGGGCGGCCGGCTCGATTTCGGCATCGGTAAGGGCTACCGCCACAACGAGTTCGCCGGATTCTGCATTCCCATGGAGGAAGCCGACGCCCGCTTCGAGGAATCGCTGGCCGTCATCGTCAAGGCCTGGACGTCGGACGCGCCCTGGTCGCATCGGGGGAAGTACTGGCAGTTCGACGATGTCGTGGTCGAGCCGCCCACCGCCCAGAAGCCGCATCCCCCGTTCTGGATGGGCGCCGGGCATCCCGAGACCATCGTCAAAGTCGCCGAGCGCGGCCACAACCTGCTCCTCGACCAGTTCGCCCCCTTCGAGACGATCGGCAAGCGCATCGCCATCTTCAAGGCCGCCGTGGAGCGGCACGGGCGCCGCTTCGATCCCCTGAGCGTCGGAGTGACCAGGTCGGTCAACGTCGTGATGACGGCGGCAGAAAAAGAGAAGGCCGTCGAGGAGCGGATGCGGGCCCGCAAGCGCACCGAGGTGCTGGCCCAGCGCCCGGACGGTCAGAACAAGGCCAGCATCATGTCCTATGCGGTGACGCCCGAGGTCGCCGAAGCCACCGCGCTGTACGGCACGCCCGACGAGATCGCCGAGAAGGTCCAGACCCTGCGTGACCTCGGTGCCGAGTATCTGCTGCTCAACAGCACGGGCGGGACCGAGACGCTCCGCCGCTTCGCGCGGGAGGTGATGCCGGCCTTCGCGGGCGAGCCGATGCTCCCGGCCAGGGGCTGACGCCAGCGCCACCTTGCCGGTCTCCGCCCCCGCTGCCGGGCTGTCGACGTTCGCCGCCCTCAAGACGCGGAACTACTCGCTCTACTGGGTCGGGCTGATCTTTTACGTCCTGGGCCACCGCGCCGAGTACGTCACGTTCGCCTGGATGACGTGGGAGGTCACGCACGATCCACTGTATCTGGGCTATCTCGGCCTGGCCCAGGGCGCGCCGCTGGTCGTCTTCCAGCTCTTCGGCGGGGTGCTGGCCGATCGCACCAATCGGCTGCGGCTGCTGATCGGCACCCAGATCCTGACCGCCCTGACCCTGACGATCGCCTTCGCCATCGCCATCCTCGGGTTCGTCCGCGTCGAGTATCTCCTGGTGCTGGCCGCGCTGAGCAACACCTTCCGGGCCTTCGACGAACCGGCCCGCCTGGCCCTGGTGCCCCAGCTCATCGACCGCGCCCGGCTCCCCAACGCCATCGCGCTGGGCTCGATCCCCTGGCAGGCCGGGCGGATGATCGGCCCCTCGATCACCGGGGTCCTCATCGCGGCCTTCGGCGGGGCGGTCGGGCTGGCCATGGCGGCGATCGCATCGTGGGCCGCGCTCGTCCTCTACAGCTGCCTGCGCATCCAGGGAAATCATCCGGCCAGCGATGGACAGCGCGTCCTGAGGCAGTTCGTCGATGGCCTCAGCTTCGTGGGCCACCATTTCGTGTTCGCCAGCCTGATCAGCCTGGCCCTGTTCAATGCCGTGTTCGGTCTGTCCTACGTCACGTTGCTGCCGATCTACGCCGACTGGTACTTCAACACCGGCTCGATCGGGTACGGGCTGCTCAACGCCGCCCACGGGGGCGGGGCCATCGTCGGCACCCTGATCATCGCCACCGTGGCCTCGCGGATCCGGCGTCCGGGCCTCACGCTCTTGACGATGGCGGTCGGCCTGGGGCTGGCCCTGGTGGTGTTCTCGATGTCGCCCTGGATGTGGCTGGCCTTCGCCATGCTGGTGGCCGTTGGCTTCACCAACACCTTCTACCTGACCCAGGTGAGCACGATCATCCAGCAGCAGGTGCCCGACCATCTGCGCGGCCGGGTGCTCGGGATCTACTCGCTCTGCTGGAACCTGCTCCCGCTGGGCGGCCTGGTGGCCGGAGTGCTGGCCGCGGTGGTCAACGCCCGTTTTGCCGTGCTGGTCGGCGGCGCCATGGTCGCCGCCAACGCGCTGCTCCTGCTCACATCCCGGCGCCTGCGCGCGATCGATTAGGAGACGGAGATGCCCCGACTTGACCGTTTGCCCCAGCTCAACCGCAACAACCTCCTGATGCTCCCCGTCCAGGTCCACGAGACCGCGCCGTTCACGGTGCCGGCCAGGCCGCTGTCCGCCTGCCGGCTGGCCATCGTGACCACGGCCGGAGTGCACCGGCGCAGCGACCGGCCGTTCGGCCCCGGCGAGCAGACCTGGCGCGTGATCCCCGCGGATACGCCGTCCGCCGACATCGTCCAGAGCCACACCAGCCTGGGTTTCGACCGCGTGCCGATCATGCGCGATCTCAACATCTCGTTCCCCCTCGACCGGCTCCGCGAGCTGGTCGCTCGGGGCGAGTTGGGCGGGCTGGGGCCGCAGCACTACTCGTTCATGGGAGCCCAGCGCGAGGTCGGGCGCATCGAGCGTGAGACGGGCCCGGAGGTCGGCCGACGGCTTCGTGCCGACGGCGTGGACCTGGCCTTCATCACCCCCACCTGACCCTTCTGCACGCACACCGGGGGTGTGCTGGCCCGCGCGCTCGAGACCGAGGGGGTGGCGACCACCTCGATCAGCATGGTGCGTGAGCATACGGAGAAGGTGAAGCCGCCGCGCGCGCTCTTCGTGCCGTTTCCCTTCGGGCACGCGCTGGGGCGCCCCAATGACCCCGAGCTGCAGCACCGGGTCCTGCGCGCGGCGCTGGCGCTGTTCGCCGAGCCGACCGGCCCCGTGCTGCGCGACTTTCCCGACGACGCCGAGCCCGGCGGGGAGCCGCCGGCGCCCGCCCAGGCCTCGGCGATCACGCCGGCCGCCGGCGCGCCCGACGACCCCGCCACCGAGACGGCGCAGATGCGCCAGTACCACGAGCAGTGGGTGGCGCGGAACGGCGGGCGCACGGCCTTCGGGCTCAGCGGGATCCCGGCCACGCGCTTCCGCGGGGTGGTGCGCTTTCTCCAGAGCTTCGCCGCCGGCGAGGACGCCGACATGGAGGAGCGCCCGGCGGATGTGCCCCTGCCGAACTTCATCCGCTATTGCGCGGATGATCTCAAGACGCTCTACTTCGAGGGCCACATGGCTATGAAGCCCACCGCTGGCGGCGACGAAATCGCGCGCTGGTTCTGGGCGGAGACGGCGGCCGGGCAGCTCTTGCGCCGGGTCCGGGACCGCCTCGACGCCTCCGACGATCCCAAGTGGAAGGCCGCGGCGTTCGGCGTGGCGCGCTGAGCGCGCTCAGGGAAGAACGCCACATCGGGCTCCGGCTCGGAGTCGTCATCGAGGGCCAGCGGAGCGTGCCGGCGTGCATGCCAGGCTTCCCCGAAGGCGGCGCCGAGCACCAGGCCGACCTGCTCTACGATGGCCGCGTGGGGGCTGTCCTGAGGCTCCTGGACGACAAGCAACCCATCGAGCAGCTCGAGGCGCTCGCCGACAAAGACACCGAGATGCACGAGGTCATGCCTCGCTACGGTAACGGGGTACCGGGAGCCAGTCAACGTCTCGCGAGGTAGATGGTGAGCGGTCTGGCCGGCGCCGTCGCGCCGGCGTATGCTACACAGCACGTCGATCAGGCCCAGGAGGTGTGGATGGCGGATTACGTCCTCGTCGAGAAGACGCAAGGTGTGGCGATCCTCACCATGAATCGTCCCGAGCAGCTCAACGCCATGAGCGCCCAGCTCAGCGCCGAGCTGCACGACGCGGTCACCCGTATGGCCGGCGACGACGAGATCGGGTGCATCGTCATCACGGGGGCGGGCGACCGCGCCTTCTCCGCCGGGGGCGACATCCACGAGCAGCGCGAGGACGATCGCAAGTACAGCCAGGCCGAGCTGGACGTCCGCACCGCCGTCCGCGCCCGGAACAGCTACGAGATCGCGGCCTGCCCCAAGCCAACCATCGGAATGATGAACGGCCTGGCCTACGGTGGGGCGGCGGTGCTGGCGTCCTCGCTGGACATGCGGGTGGGCTGCGAGCACGCCAGCTTCCGCTTCCTGGCCGCCGCCTATGGCCGCATCAACGCCACCTGGACCCTGCCCAACCAGGTGGGCTGGCCCATCGCCAAGGAGCTGCTGTTCTCCACCCGCGTCGTGGAGGCCGAGGAAGCCCACCGCATCGGCCTGCTCAACCACCTGGTGCCCTGCGCCCAGCTCCGCGACAAGACCATGTGGCTGGCCACGATGATCGCCAAGAACCGCCGCGAGTCCGTGATGGGCGTGAAGGCGCTGCTGCTTCAGGACATGGGTCGCGATCTCGCGCAGCAGTGGACGAACGAGCGCGACTACACGACCAACGTGGCGCGGGGGGCCAAGGCCGACGCGGCGTTCCCCGAGTTCATCGCCCGCAAGGGACGCCCGGCGAAGTCGTGACGGGAGCGCCCCCACCCATCGCGTAATCGACCGTGCGGATGACCGAGGCGTGATAGGCGCTTTGGGGCTCGGCAACGATGAGCTGTCCGCCAACCTGCTCGATCGGATCTCTCTCGAACACCCCGAGCTCCACGAGCCGGTCGTACTCGGCCCGCTTCCAGCGCCGGAGCACGAGCGGCAGGTGCGGCATGCCCTCACACTAGCCCGCTCAGCCCGCCAGAACAATGTCTGGCCCTGGATACGCGACAGCGCGAGGCCGCCTCGGTGCGGTACACTTGCCCGGCCGGGGTTCCGGTGACGTCCGTGCCGTCCACGCGACCAAGGAGTGCGACATGAAGGCTGCGGTGTTCCACGGTCCCCACAAGGAGTTGACCATCGAGGACGTCGAGATCGCCAAGCCCATGGGGCGCGAGGTGCTGGTGCGCACCGTAGCCAGCGGCGTGTGCCACAGCGATCTGCACTTCATCGAGGGGCTCTATCCCTTCCCCGCCCCCGCCATCCTGGGACACGAGGCGGCGGGGATCGTCGAGGCGGTGGGCCCGCACGTGACGGAGTTCAAGCCGGGGGATCACGTGATCGCGTGCCTGTCGGTGTTCTGCGGTCACTGCGAATACTGCCTGACCGGACGGACCCACCTGTGCCAGAGCCGGCCCGTCCGGGCGGCCAACGAGCCCCCGAAGCTTTCCTGGAAGGGGGCCGCCGTCAACCAGTTCGCCAACCTCTCGAGCTACGCCGAACAGATGCTGGTGCACGAGAGCGGGCTGGTGAAGGTCCGCGACGACATGCCGCTGGACCGCGGGGCGCTGATCGGCTGCGGGGTGACCACCGGCGTCGGCGCCGTCCTCAACACCGCGCGGGTCGAGGCCGGCACGACGGTGGCGGTGTACGGGGCCGGCGGGGTGGGGCTGGCAGCCATCCAGGGCGCGGTCATCGCGGGAGCGCGGATGATCATCGCGGTGGACGTGGTCACCCACAAGCTCGCCACCGCGCGCGAGCTGGGCGCCACCCACACGGTGGACGCCTCCGCGACCGATCCCGTCAAGGCCATCCGCGAGCTGACGGGCCCCGGGGTGGACTACGCGTTCGAGGCCATCGGGCTCAAGCGGGCCGCCGAGCAGGCCTTCGAGTGCCTGCGCCCGGGCGGGACGGCCACGATCGTGGGCATGATCCCCGTCGGTCAGAAGATCGAGCTGGACGGACCATCGTTCCTGCGCGAGAAGAAGGTGCAGGGCTGCAGCATGGGCTCGAACCGGTTCAAGGTGGACATGCCGCGCTACGTGGAGCTCTATCGCCAGGGAAAGCTCAAGCTCGACGAGATGATCACCCGCCGGGGCCGCCTCGAGGACGTCAACGAGGCCTTCCGGGCCATGAAGGCCGGCGAGGTCGCGCGCACCGTGCTCATGTTCACATAGATGGCCACCTTCGTCCTGATCCACGGCGCGTACCAGGGGGGCTGGATCTGGAAACCCGTGGCCACGCGCCTGCGCGCCGCGGGCCACCTCGTCTACGCGCCCAGCCTGGACGGCTGCGGCGAGCGCCACCATGCCGTGCGCCCCGGCATCACCGTGGGCACGCACGCCCGCGAGGTGGCCCAGCTCCTCGTCTCCGAGGATCTCACCGACGTCGTCCTGGTGGGGACGAGCGGCGGCGGCATGGTCGTGGTGAAGGCCGCCGAGCTCGCTCGGGACCGCATCGCCCGGCTCGTCTTCGTCGATGCCCTGGCCCTGCTCCCGGGCGAGCGGGTCGATCAGATCGTGAAACGGGTGGCGGCCAACGAGACGAACGCCATCACCACCGGCCCCACCAAGGCCGACGCCGAGAGCCGCCTCTTCCGCGATCTCGACGACCGCACCCGTCTGTGGGCGCTGGCCCGCATCACCCCGCACCCGGTGGCGGCGCTGGAGGCGCCGATGGAACCGACGAGCTTCTGGGAGCAGACGTGGGCGGCGACCGTGATCCGCTGCCGCCGCGCCACCAACCCGCCGGAGAGCCACCAGCGGCGAACGGCGGAGCGGCTCGAGGCCACGTGGCACGAGATGGACACCGGCCACTATCCGATGCTGAGCGAACCCGAGGCGCTCACGCGCCTGCTGCTGAAATAGCTTCGAGCTGACAGGGAAGGGACAAGACATGGCCACGATTACAGGCTCGGAAGTGCTGGCGCAGGCGCTCAAGTCGCAAGGCGTGAATACGATGTTCTACCTGATGGGCGGGCCCATGCTGGAGACGGAGGCCGCCTGCATCAAGCTCGGCATCCGGGCCATCGACCACCGTCACGAGCAGGCGGCCGCGTTCGCCGCCCACGCCTGGACGCGCGTGACACGGCGGCCCGGCGTCTGCATGGCCGCCTCCGGCCCCGGCGCCACGAATCTCCTGACCGGCGTGGCCACGGCTTTCACCGACTGCGCGCCGCTGGTGGCCATCGGCGGCTCCAGCCCGCGCGTGTACCTGGGCATGGAGGCGTTTCAGGAGATCGATCAGCTCGCGGTGTTCAAGCCCGTCACCAAGTGGGCCGAGCGCGTCTACGACGCCAAACGCATCCCCGACGTGGTGGCCAGCGCCTTCCGCCAGGCCACGAGCGGTCGGCCGGGCCCCGTCTACGTCGATATGCCCGGCGACGTCCTCGGCGAGAAGGTCGAGGAGGACGCCGTGACCTACCCGGCCCCGTGGAAGCCGGCACCCCGCACGCTCGGTGACCCCGGGGCGGTGCGTGAGGCCATCGCGCTGCTGGCCCGCGCCCAGCGCCCGATCATCGTCGCCGGCAGCGGCGTGTGGTGGTCGGATGGCGCCGCCGCCCTGCGGGCGTTCGTCGAGGCCACCGGCATCCCGTTCTGGACCAAGCCCATCTCGCGCGGCCTGATCCCCGAGGACCACGCCCTCTCCTTCCTCAACGCCCGTAGCACGGCGTTCACCGAAGCCGACGTCGTCCTCGCCGTGGGCACGCGCTTCGACTGGATGATCCAGTTCGGACGGCCGCCGCGCTTCGCCGCCGACATGAAGGTCATCCACGTGGACGTCAACCCCGCCGAGCTCGGCCACAACCGCCCGGTCGACGTGCCCATCGCCGGCGACGCCCGCGCCGTCCTCGAGCAGCTGCGGACGGAAGCCGAGGGCAAGATCAATCCTGGCAGGTACGCGAACTGGACGGGCAAGCTGCGGACGCTCGACGCCGAGAAGGGCGCCGACCAGGACAAGGCGATGAGCAAGGACGAGCTGCCCATCCACCCCCTGCGCCTCTGCAAAGAGGTCCGCGACTTCCTGAAGCGCGACGCCATCCTCGTCGTCGACGGCCAGGAGATCCTGAACTTCGGCCGCCAGGCCATCCCGACCTACGTGCCCGGCCACCGGCTCAACTCGGGGGCATTCGGCACCATGGGCGTGGGGCTGCCGTACGGCGTCGGCGCCAAGGTGGCCAGGCCCGACACCCAGGTGCTCGTGCTGCACGGCGACGGCTCGTTCGGCATCAACGCCATGGACATCGACACGGCGGTCCGCCACCGGATCCCGGTCGTGTGCGTCATCAGCAACAACGGCGGCTGGACCGCGGATGCGCCGTGGTCGCGGCCGCTGCCCAAGCCGGGGCGCAACCTCGGCTATACCCGCTACGACCGGATGGCGATGGAGCTGGGCGCGCACGGCGAGTTCGTCGAGAAGCCGCACGACATCCGGCCAGCGCTCGAGCGCGCCTATGCCTCCGGCAAGCCGGCCGTGGTCAACGTCATCACCGATCACAAGGCGCGGGCGCAGACCGTGCGCTTCTCCGCGTACTCGACATAGCCGAGGCCGGTCAGTCGCCCTCGAGCGCGTCGGCTAGCGCGTGCAGCAGGCGGGCCCCGTCACCGCGCCAGGCGCTGCCGTGCATGCAGGCGAGCGTCGTGGGCTTCTCGGCGGCGAGCCGTTCCAGCATGCCGCGCGTGTTCCGGGCGTGAGCAAAGTAGTCCATCGGCGCCCGGAATGCCTCGCTCGGCCCCAGAATGTCTGACTCAGTCAGCGGCGGGTGGTCCGCGCCGCCCTGGGTGAAGAGGTCGCCGCAGAGCAGGGTGTGCGTGTGGGTCTCCAGCAGAAACCCGCACTCCCAGGCATGGGGCAGATGCGGGGTGTCGAACCAACGGACCGAATGCGTACCGAGCTGGAGTACCTCTCCATCGCCCAGGGCGCGCGGCGCTCGGTCCGCCACATCGTTGATCGATACCATCGCCGCGATCGTCCCGCACACGGGAACCGCGGCCGGCGCCTCCGCGAGCCACTCGTTGAGGGAGCCGCACTCGTCGGCCTCGAAGTGAGACAGCCCAATGTAGCGCACTCGCCTGGTCGGCAGGATCCGGCCGACCGCTTCCCGCACCAGGGGGAACATCCGGCGAGGCCCGGTATGGAACAGCAGCGGCTCCTGGTCCACCACCAGGTATTGATTGAAGGTGAATCCTCCGGGCCCATCGGGCATGGTGACCGGGGTGCTGATGCGATAGATGCCCTCGGCAATCTCCGCGACGCTGGTCGTCATGGACGTCTCCTTGACCCCGTGTTGCGATGGGAGTGTAACGACCCGCCCGGCCGTTACACTCCCGGGGCACGCGGGGCGGTATACTCGCGCTCCGTGGATGCGGCGCTTCTCGGGGACGGAGATCTGGCTCGCCGGGTCGTCGCGGCGGCATCCGCCGGGGCACCGGACGCCGAGGCCGAGCTGTATCGGCGCCTGGCGCCGCGGGTCCGCCTCTACGGGCTGCGGCACTTGCGCGACGAGCAGGCCGCCGCGGACCTGACTCAGCAGGTGCTGCTCATGACGATCGAACGGCTGCGCGACGGCAAGCTCCGGGAGCCGGAGCGGCTCGCGTCGTTCGTGCTCGGGATGTGCCGGATGGTGGTGCTCGATCTCAGGCGAGGGACGCGACGCCGGGCCCGTGCGCTCGAGCAATTCGCCGAGGATGTGCCGCGAGCGGACGTGGCCGATCCGCCGCGGCTCGACACCGAGCGCCTGACGGCCTGCCTGGCGAATCTCGCCGAGCGGGAGCGAAGCGTGCTCGTCTTGACGTTCCACTCGGAGCGGTCGGCAGCCGAGGTGGCCCAGGAGCTTGGTCTCACCGCGGAAAACGTGCGGGTCATCCGTCATCGGGCGCTGGTGCGGCTGCGTGCCTGCATGAGCGGCGAGGAGCCGGCGCCGTGAGCGCCGTGGTCTGCGCGGAACCGCTGGACCTTCCAGGCCTGATCGCTTACTGGCTGGACGATCTCGCCCCGGACGAGGAGGAGCGCATCGAGGAGCATCTGCTGGGCTGCCCGGTGTGTAGCGCGCGCATGGGTGACGTCGTAGCCTTGGGCGCCGGCGTTCGGGCCCTGGCCGACCGTGGGGTCGTGCGGGCGGTGGTGCCGAGTGCGTTCCTCCAGAGGCTCATCGACGAGGGCCTCAGGGTGCGGGAGTATCGGCTGGCCCCGGGCGACCGCGTGGAGTGCACGATCACGCCGAGCGACGACCTCGTGGCCTCGCGGCTCACCGTCGACCTCCGTGGTGCCCGGCGGGTCGACCTGGTCAAGTGCGACGCCGAAGGGCGTGAGAAGGACCGCCTGACCGACATTCCGGTGAGCGCCGCGGCGCGGGAAGTCGTGCTCCTCGAGCGGGTGGATCGCATCCGTGCGCTGCCAGCGTGTGTCCAGCGGGTGAGGCTGGTGGCCCCGGTCGCCGGCAGCGAGCGCCTGCTGGGCGAATACACGTTCAGCCACACGCCGTGGGCCCCCGGACCACCTCCTGCCGTACACTAGAGCCGGTCGACGACGTCACAAGGAGCCCTCACGATGAAGGCCTACTGGATCACGCCCGGCCCCGGCGGCACCAAGGTCGAGCTGCGCGACACACCCACGCCCGAGCCCAAGGCTGGCGAGATCCTCGTGCGGGTCCGGGCCACTTCGCTGAACCGCGGCGAGCTGCTGGGGGGCAAGGCCGCCGCGGCCAAGCCCGGCGGCGGCGAGTGCTCGGGCGATGTGGTGAAGCTCGGCGAGGGCGTCACTGGGATCAAGGTCGGCGACCGGGTGATGGGGCGCTGCGGCGGTGGCTTCGCGGAGTACGCCCTCATCGACGCACGAGAGCTCATGCCGGTGCCGGCGCGGCTGTCGTGGGAGGAGGCGGCGGCAACCCCGCTGGTCTTCGCCGTGGTCTACGACATGCTGGTGGCCCAGGGCCATCTCCGGGCCGGCCAGTGGCTGCTCGTGACCGGCGTGTCGTCGGGCGTTGGCGTCGCCGCCCTGCAGACGGGCAAGGCCCTGGGGGCGCGGGTGATCGGCACCTCGGGCTCGGCCGAGAAGCTGGCCCGGCTGGAGAAGCTCGGGCTCGACGTGGGCCTGCGCACCCGGAGCGGCGACTTCCACGACGCCGTCATGAAGGCCACCGACGGCAAGGGCGTGAACCTTGTGGTCAACAACGTAGGTGGGTCCGTCTTCGCCGAGTGCGTGCGGTGCCTGGCCTTCGAGGGCCGCCTGGCCATGGTGGGCTACCTGGACCGGGTCCTGACGAGCCCCCTGGATCTCGAGGCCCTGCACAGCAAGCGTCTCACCCTCTTCGGCGTCAGCAACCGCCTCCGCAACGCCGCCCAGCGCGCCGAAACCATCGGCGCCTTCCGCCGAGACCTCCTGCCCTACTTCGAGGACGGACGGATCCGTCCCCTGGTCGATCGCACGTTCGCGTTCGCGGAGCTCCCGGCGGCCATCCAGCTCATGGAAGCCGACGGCCAGGTCGGCAAGATCGTCGTGCGGGGCAGCTAGCATGGACATCGCCATTCCCATCTTCGAGGGCCTCACGGCCCTGGACGCCATCGGGCCCTACGAAGTCCTCTCGCGGCTGCCCGAGGCCCGGGTGCGCTTCGTGGCCCTGGCCCCGGGCACGTATCGCACGGATAACCGCCAGCTGGCGCTGGTGGCCGACGAGGCGCTGACGGCGATCCCGCATCCGGAGATCGTCATGGTGCCCGGCGGCTTCGGCACCCGCGCCCTCATGACGGAGACGCGGCTGCTCGACTGGCTCCGCACGGCCCACGAGACGAGCCGGTGGACCACCTCGGTCTGCACGGGCTCCCTGCTGCTGGGCGCGGCGGGCATCCTGCGCGGCCTGGAGGCCACCACGCACTGGGCGTCGCTCCCGCGCCTCGCCGATCTCGGCGCCCGTCCGGTCCAGCGGCGCGTGGTCGAGCAAGGCAAGGTCATCACGGCGGCGGGCGTGTCGTCGGGCATCGACATGGCCCTCACGCTGGCGGCGCGGATCGCCGGAGACGAGGTGGCCCAGGCCATCCAGCTCGGGATCGAGTACGATCCACAGCCGCCGTTCTCGGCAGGATCGCTGCGGACCGCGCCGCCCCGGGTGGTGGAGCTGGCCCGGCAGCGCATGCGGGCGCGGCTGGAGGCCCAGGCCAGCGGAACAGCCAGCCGGACCTGAAACGATCGACGATCGCGCAGGAGACACTTCGCTCAGGAGGAAGAACGGGACGATGGCCAAGGCGCTCGAGGGCATTCGCGTGCTCGACCTCACCCAGTACGAAGCGGGCCCGAGCTGCACCCAGATGCTGGGCTGGCTCGGCGCCGAGATCATCAAGATCGAGCCGCCGGCCGGCGAGCCCGGCCGCACCGCGCTCTCCGACAAGCGCGGTGAGGACGCCTGGTTCTTCCTGCTGCTCAACTCCGGCAAGAAGGGCGTGACGCTGAATCTCAAAGCCCCGCGCGGCCGCGCCATGTTCGAGGAGATGGTCAAAGGCGCGGACGTCGTCGTCGAGAACATGGGCCCGGGCGCGATGGACCGGCTCGGCCTCGGCTACGAGGCTCTGCGCCGCCTCAACCCCCGAATCATCGCCGCCTCCGTGAAAGGTTTCGGCAGCTTCGGGCCCTACGCTGACTACAAGAGCTTCGAGTGGATCGCCCAGG
Organism: Candidatus Methylomirabilota bacterium; assembly: GCA_035457825.1. GTDB lineage: Bacteria > Methylomirabilota > Methylomirabilia > Rokubacteriales > CSP1-6 > 40CM-4-69-5. The sequence continues at coordinate 18,549 of DATIAY010000136.1, read as the reverse complement.
CCATGGCCGGCGCCATGAGCATGACGGGACATCCCGACGGCCCGCCCACCAAGGCTATCGGCGGCTTGGCCGACACCGGCGCGGGACTGCACACGGCCATCGGCATCCTGGCCGCGATCATCCAGCGGCAGGCCACGGGCGTGGGGCAGCAGGTCGAGGTCGCCCAGCAGGAAGCCGTGGTGAACCTGCTCCGCATCCACCTGCGCGACACCTACGTCACCGGCAAGCCCGCGCTCCGGCAGGGCAACCGCTCGGCTGCCGCCGCGCCTTCGAACATCTATCGCTGCCGGCCCTTCGGCCCCAACGACTACGTCTTCATCCATCTGGCCGGCGCCGAGATGTGGCGCACGCTCGCGACGATCATCGGCCGGCCCGAGCTGGCCGATGATCCCCGCTTTGCCGATCGCCGCGATCGAGTGCAGTTCATCGACGAGATCGACGCCATGATCGAGGCGTGGACGGAGAAGCGGACCAAGCACGAGGTGATGGAGACCCTGGCCGGGGCCGGGCTGCCCTGCGGGGCCGTGCTCGACTCCAGTGAAGTACTCACCGATCCCCATCTCAAAGCGCGCGGCATGATCGTCGAGCTCGAGCATCCCCGGCGCGGCCCCTATCCGATGCCGGCCAACCCGGTGCGTCTGTCCAATTCCCCCACCGAGGTGGTGCGCGCGCCGCTGCTCGGCGAGCACAACGCGGAGGTCTACGGCAGGCTACTGGGCTACGGCCAGGCCGAGCTCGAGGCCCTGCGCCGCGACGGCGTGATCTGAGGTCGTGGGTCTCGACGATTTCCGCCGCAGGAGCAAAGCCGTCTGGGAGGCGATGGCGGCCGGCTGGGAGAAGAAGCGCGCCTATCTCGGGACCGTGGCGAGGCCCGTCGGGGAGTGGCTCATCACCAACCTCGATGTGCGCCCGGGACAGACAATCCTCGAGCTGGCCTGCGGCCCCGGGGACACGGGCTTCGCCGCCGCGCCGCTTCTGGGCCCGACGGGACGACTGATCCTGACCGACTTCGCCTCGGGCATGGTAGAGGCCGCCCGGCGTCGGGGGGCCGAGCTGGGGCTCACCAACGTGGAGTACCGGGTGATGGATGCGGAGCGGATGGACCTTCCCGCCGGCTCGGTCGACGGCGTGCTCTGCCGCTGGGGCTACATGCTCATGGCTGACCCCGCGACGGCCTTCAAGGAGACTCGCCGGGTTCTCCGCCGAGGAGGCCGCCTGTGTTTCGCGGTCTTTGCCAGCCCGGAGCGTAATCCGTGGGCCGCGATGCCCGCTCGTGTCCTCGTCGAGGGAGGTCACATGGCTCCTCCGGCCCCGGAGAGCCCGGGGATCCTGGCGCTCGGGAACCCCGATCGGATCAAGCGCCTCTTGGCCGATGCCGGGTTCGGCGTGCCCCGGATCGATGAGGTCCCGATCGTCTTCAGATTCGAGAGCACCGAGGACTACTGGTCATTCCTCACTGACATCGCCGGCGCGCTCGCGGCCGTGATCACCGAGCTCCCGGAGGAGCGCCAGCGTGGCGTGCGGCGGGCCATCGAGGATCGGCTGGGCGCGTTCCGCGCCGATGGCAGCTACGCGCTTCCCGGCGTTTGCCTGAACGTCGTGACTAGTTAGATGAGGGGCCCCGAAATGGCCCCCCATACCCCCCCAGCGTTCGGACCGCCCCGGCGAAGCCGTGGCGGTCCTCGATAGGAGGCGAGCTATGGCGCGCACGTACGACGTCATCGATGCCGATGGACATGTGCTCGAGCCGGTGGATCTGTGGGACAAGTACATGGACCCCGCCTATCGTGACCGCGCGCCGCGACTGATCATCGACACCGATGGCAAGGAGCGGTTGCTCATCGAGGGGCGGGTGCTCGGCAGCCCGAAGGGTCTCGGCCTCATCGGGGCGATCGGGGCCCGGCAGGGCACGGTCGACGACGTCACCATGAAGTACGTGGAGGGCCGTCCGGGCGGCTTCGACCCGCACGCCCGGATCCCGGACATGGACCTCGATGGCATCGATGCGGCGTTCCTCTACCCCAGCCTCGGGCTCTTCGCCGGCGCCATCAAGGACCCTCCGCTCGCGGCCGCGGCGTGCCGCGCCTATAACCGCTGGCTCGCCGACTACTGCCGGCCCTATCCCGACCGTCTCTTCGGCGTGGCCATGCTGCCGATGCAATCGATCGAGCTGGCCATCGAGGAGATGCGCTTTGCCCGTAAGGAGCTCGGCATGCGGGGTGGGTTCCTCCGCCCCAACCCGTACAACGGACGGATGCTCCACCATCCGGACTACGCGCCGTTCTGGGAGGAGGTCCAGGAGCTCGATTTCTCAATCGGCCTCCACGAGGGCGCCAGCGGCGGGATGCCGCAGGTCGGTGTTGATCGCTTCACTACGCGCGGGGCCCGCCACATCATCTCCCACACCATGGAGATGATGCTGGCCGCGATGAGCGTGATCTGGGAAGGCGTGTGCGACCGCTACCCGCGCGTCCGCATCGGTTTTCTCGAATCCGGCGGCGGGTGGATCGCGCCCTGGCTGGACCGGATGGACCGGCACTTCGACGACCGGGGGTTCAACGACTCGTCACTCACCATGCGCCCGAGCGAGCTGTTCCAGCGGAACTGCTGGATCTCGTTCGAGCCGGTCGAGGGCTGCCTCAGCGTGCTGGCCGACTACATCGGCCCGCACAAGATCCTGTGGGCAACCGACTACCCGCATCCCGACGGCTTCTTCCCCGGCGCCCCCAAGCTGATCGCCGACCGCCCCGAGCTGTCGGCGGAGACGAAACGCCAGATCCTGGCGGGCGGAGCCAAAGGCTTCTACAGGCTCTAGGCGGGACCCACGAAACCGATGTAGACGCCGCAGGCGTTGCCCGGCTCCACTAGCATCGCCTGCTCGCCAGTGTTGCGGGTTCCGCGCGCCGGCGGCGGCATGCCGTGGTCGGTCATCCAGCGAGCGGCGGCGTCCATGCTGCGGGTGCGGTACAGCACCTGGAAGGGACCCGGGCCCTGCCGGGCGAGCGCCTCGGCGGCGGGACCCGGCGCGCTCGGCTGGGCCACGCTGAGACCGGTCGGTCCCAACTCGAACACCGCCATGTCCGCCATGATCACCGTCCCCCGGTAGGTCTTGGGGACCGGCATCCCGAGCACGCGTGCGTAGACCTCGGCGGTCTTGGCGACGTCGGGCACGGTGATGTACACGCGTTCCGTGTAGCGCACGCCGTTTGGGTGATCCCCAGCGTGGGGCACCTGCCGGCGGCGCTCCGCGAGCGGGGTGAGGTGCTGGATGAAGAGGAGGGGCAGCGGGTTGCCCGCGCCGAGCGACGCCACCTTCCAGCGCAGCTCCTGCCCACCCGGGGTGCGGCGGCCGCCCTCGGTGGGATCGCCGACGTCCACGCTGCGGGCGCGCATCGCGGCCACGTCGGCGGCCAGATCGTCGCTCTGCACGACGACGTAACGGAAGCCGCCACCACGGGCCAGGAACTCGACGAGGCCGGCGCTGGCGAGATGCCGCTCGGCTTGATTCACGCTCATCAGCTCGAGGTAGTCCTCCTCGTAGAAGGCGATGGCGTTGTGGGTCCCGTGGCCGGGATGCGCACCGCCGGGATGGATACTGAATCCCAGCCGCGTGTAGGTCTCGACGGACCGCCCGAGGTCGGGAACACAGATCATGGCGTGGTCGATGCGGGTCAGCACGCTGGCGCCTCCTCACGGTGAAGCGCGCCAAGAGTAGCCGGCGCCACCGGCAGCGTCAATTGCTTGCCCGTGCTAGTGTGGCCTGGCCGTGATTCCCTTCCTGCTCGTGTGGCTGCGCGCGGCCGGGCTCGTGGGCCAGGCCGTCGCGCTCGGCGGGGCCCTGTTCGCGCTCGTGGTGCTCCGCCGAGGACGTGAGGACGGCGCGGCCCGCGCGGTCGATCGCATCTTGAAAATCACGACGGTGGGTGCCCTGCTCGCGGCCGTCGCCCAGGCCGGCGTCCTCGCCTCGCTGGCAGCGGGACTCGCCGACGACGGCGGCTGGCCGATCGCGGACCTGCTCGGCTCGACGGTCGGCCTCGCAGCAGCGACGCGCATCGGGGTAGCATGTGTGGCGGCCGCCGCGGCGCTGGCGCTCCGGCGATCTCCCGACTCCGGCGGGCGCGGCGCACTGCTCCTGGTCGCGACTCTTCTGCTGGCCTGCACGGGGGCTCTGGCCAGCCACGCCGTCGGCCGCCTCGACGGCCGGGTCTGGCTCGGGAGCGTCACCGCGCTGCACCAGGCGGCGGCCTCCACCTGGCTGGGTGGACTCATGTGCGCGGCCGTGCTTGCAGCCCGCCCCCAGGGCGATCACCCGGAGCGGTGGCTGCCCCGGTTCTCGGCGCTGGCCGCGGTGGCGGTGGTGGCGCTCGCCTCGACAGGCACGACGCTGTCGCTGGCCTACGTGGGCGCGCCGGATGCCGCCATCACCACCTCCTACGGCGCTATGGTCCTCACCAAGATTGTCCTCTTCACCGCCCTTCTGGCGATGGGCGTGCTGAATCACCGAGCGGTGCACGGGCGGATCCGGCTCTGGCCGTGGGGGACACCCGCCGTCCTGTCCGGAACGAGCTCGTTTGCGCTACGCCGTCGCCTGGAAGTCGAGGCCGGGCTGGGCCTGGTGGCCCTGGCCCTGGCAGCTTCGCTGGGCTCGGCCCCACCGGCCATCGACGTGACCACCGAGCGGCGGGCCACGCTGGAGGAGGTTCGCCGCATCTTCACCCCGCAGTGGCCGCGATTCCAGACCCCGAGTGCCGCCGAGCTCGCCGCCGCGTCGGATCTCGCCGATCCCCGGGCGCCGCGGATGCCGGAAAACACGCAGTGGTCCGAATTCGGTCATCACGTTGCCGGCGTGTTCGTCCTCGGCATGGGGCTGCTGGCCATGCTGGAGCGCACCGGACGGGCGCCATGGGCTCGACACTGGCCGCTGCTCATCATCGGGCTGACGGGCTTCATCGCCTGGAGCATGGACCCCGAAGGCTGGCAGACGGGCACGGTGGGATTCTGGGAGCAGCTCCTGGATCCCGAAGTCCTGCAGCACCGGATGCTGCTGGTCCTCACCGCAGCCTTCGCCCTGTCCGAGTGGAGGGTGCGTAGCGGCCGCCATCCCACCTCCCCCTTGCGCTTCATCTTCCCCCTGGCGTGCATCCTGGGTGGCGTGTTGCTCCTGGCCCACGTCCACGAGGTGAACAACCCCAAGACCGGCTTCTTCATGGAGCTGACGCACCTGCCGCTGGGGCTGGTGGCCCTGCTGGCCGGGTGGGCCCGCTGGCTCGAGCTGCGGCTGGCCCCGGCCGCGAACGGCTGGTCCGGGCGTCTATGGGCGCCGGCGCTCGTCGTGTTCGGGCTCCTGCTCGTCCTCTACCGCGAAGCCTGACGGAGGAAGTCATCGCGGTATACTCGCCTGCCATGATCGAGCTGGAGATCCTTCGGCGCGGCGCCGGCCGTCCCCTCCTCTTGCTCCACGGCCTGCAGACGATCCACCCCCGAGCGCCGTTCCTCGATCTGCTCGGCCGGCACGCCGAGGTCATCGCGCCCTCCCACCCGGGGTTCGGCGGGTCGCCCCGGCCCGATGATTTCGACACGGTCTACGACCTGGTGCACCTGTATCTCGAGCTCCTCGATGGGCTGCCCGACGGGATGACGCTCGTCGGCCTCTCCTTCGGAGGGTGGCTGGCCGCCGAGGTGGCCGTGAAGTGCAGTCACCGACTGGCCCGGCTCATCCTGGTCGACGCCCTCGGCATCAAGATCGGCGATCGGGAGACACGTGACATCCTCGACGTCTTCAACACGGCGCCGGCGGAAGTGCGGCGGCGGAGCTGGCACGACGCCGACACGTGGGCGCCCGACTTCGACGCGATGTCGGATGACGAGCTCGTCGTCTATCACCGCAACCGGGAAGCCCTGTGCCTCTACGGCTGGCATCCCTGCCTCTACAATCCTCAGCTCCGGCGCTGGCTGCACCGGATCACGGTGCCCACGCTGGTGCTGTGGGGCGCCAGCGATGGGGTCGTATCGCCCGCCTACGGCCGGAGCTATGCCGACCTGATTCCCGGTGCGCGCTTCGAGCTCATCGAGCGGGCCGGGCACCATCCCGAGATCGAGCAGCCCGCGGCGCTCGCCGACCGGATCGGCGCCTTCCTGAAGGAGTGATGGATGCAGGCCTGGTACCTGAACGAGAACCCCTATCCCTTCGTGCCGCAGGACGTGCTCGACCGGGTGGATTCCGTCCGGGCCAGCCTGCCCAACCGGTACTGCGATCCCCGGGTCGCCGCCGATCTGTTCCAGGAGGCCCTGGACGAATATCTCCTGTGCGACGACATCGGCATCAATGTCGTCTCCAACGAGCACCATGCCGGAATCAACTGCCTCTTCGGGGCGAGCCCGCTGATTCTCGGCATCCTGGCCCGGCAGACCAGCCGGGTGCGGATCCTGAGCCTGGGGACCCTCGTCACCGTTCGCCACGACCCCGTGCGGGTGGCCGAGGAGTACGCCACCGCCGATGTGATCTCGCGCGGGCGCCTGGAGATCGGGTTCGTCAAGTCGGGCGGCACCGAGATGGCCTCGGGGAACATGAATCCTGTCGGCAACGTCGAGCGCTTCTGGGAAGCGATCGATCTCATCCTCAAAGCCCTGACGCATCAGGATGGGCCGTTCAGCTGGGAGGGCAAGCACTACACGCATCGGCATGTGAACATCTGGCCCCGGCCCTGGCAGCAGCCGCACCCCCCGCTGTGGGCGGCCACCGGCGATCCCGAGACGACGGCGGAGCTGGGCCGGCGCGGCATGGTCAACATCCTGGTCTTCCGGGGGGCCGAGGAAACCGTGCGCGCCTGGACCGCGTATCGCCACGCTCGGGCCGAGGCCGGGATGCCGGCGCCCGGGCCCGATCGGTTCGGCTATGCGGCGTTCGTCTACACCGGCGATACCGACGAGGAAGGTATGCGCGTGGGCAGCAAGCTGCTCTGGTTCCTCAACACCGGTCTCAAGGCCGCGCCACAGTACACGAGGTTCCTGCCCGGCCAGACGCGACCCGAGCTGGCCCCGCCGCTCTACCGCAAACCGCCGGCGGCGGGCTCGGCCAATGTCCGGGCCGCCGCCGGTCGCGCCGCCGCCGCGCTGGTGGGAATCGACGCCGAGCAGGCCATCGCGCGAGGACTCATGTTCGCGGGGAACCCGGACACCGTGTGCCGACAGATCCGGGAGTTTCAGGAGAAGGTCGGTCCCTTCGAGCATCTCGTCCTGGCCAGCCGCTCGGGCTTCATGACGCACGCCGAGGCCGTCAAGGGCCTCAAGCTGTTCGCCAAGGAAGTGCTGCCGCGCTTGCCGGAGTAGCCAGCCCGCCATGAAAACCGACGTGCTCCTGATCCCGATGAGCGCCCGCTACGCCGACATGCGCGCGGCGGCGCGCGCCGCCGAAGAGGCCGGGTTCGACGGGCTGTGGACCTGGGATCACCTCCGCGATCCCGACGGCGACGGCGGCCCGGGTGTGCCCGAGGCGTGGACGGTGCTCGCGGCCCTCGCCGAGGTCACCCAGCGCATCGCGCTCGGTCCGCTCGTGCTCAACGTGGCGAACCGGCATCCCGGCGTGCTGGCGAACATGGCGGCCACGCTGCAAGCCGTGTCGCACGGGCGCCTGCTGCTGGGGCTCGGGGCCGGCGGGAGCCGCCGGACGCCCTACGCCGTCGAGCAGGACGCCATCGGGGCGACCGTCGATCGGGACGAGGTACGCGCGCGCCGCGTGGTGGAGGCCATCGCGCTCATGCGCCGACTGTGGTCGGGGGAGCAGGGGTTCCTGCGGCCCGACCCTCCACCGCCCATCATCGTGGGCGGCTTCGGGCCGCGGATGGCGGCTATCGCCGGCCAGCATGCCGACGGGTTCAACACGCAAGCGCTCCACCCCCGGCTCGGCGAGCTCGTGCGGCTGGCCCGCGAGCAGCATGCGGCGGCGGGGCGCGATGCCGCGAGGTTCCTCGTGACCGTCTTCGCGGGGATGGACGAGCGCTGGCTCCGCCCCGACGCGCGCACCCGGCAACTGCTCGAGCGCGTCGGCGTCGATCGCCTGATCCTGCTCGTCCCCCCGCCCTTCGACGCCGAGCGGATCCGGCGGGCCGGCCCTCTGCTCGCCGCCGCCCGGAAGGAGAGTGTCGCATGAGCCGCATCGATCCCGTGTGGGCCACCGTTACCGAGCTGTCCCGCGCCTTCGGCGAGCGCACGCTGTCGCCGGTCGACGCGGTGGAGGCGCTGCTCGAGCGCATCCGCAAGCGCGATCCCGCGCTCCACGCCTACATCGCCGTCTACGAGGCCGAGGCGCGGCTGGCCGCCGAGGGCGCCGACCGGGCCATCCGCGCCGGCCACCGCGTCGGCCCGCTGCACGGCGTGCCCATCGGACTCAAAGATCTGGTGGACCTGCAAGGGCGCGTGACCACCGGCGGCTCCAGGGTGTGGAAGGATCGCGTCTCGCCGGTGACCGCCACGCTGGCCGAGCGGCTCATCGCGGCCGGCATGATCGTGCTCGGCAAGACGCACACGGTCGAGTTCGCCATGGGCAGCTTCGGGACCAACACGCACATGGGCACGCCCCGGAACCCGTGGGATCCGGCCGTGCACCGGACGCCGGGCGGCTCCTCCAGCGGCTCGGGCGTGGCCGTGGCTTCGGGCCTGGCCCCGGTGGCCATCGGCACGGACACCGGCGGCTCGGTGCGGCTGCCCGCCTCATGGTGCGGGGTGGTGGGCCTGAAGGTGACGGCGGGTCGGATCAGCACCTACGGTGTGCTGCCGCTCAGCACGACGCTCGACACGCCGGGGCCGCTGGCCCGCTCCGTCGAAGACGCCGCGCTGATCTTCCGCGTATTGAACGGGCCCGACCCGCGCGACCCCCAGACGCTGGCGTGGACGCCCGCCGACCCATTGCCCGGGCTGCGGCGCGGGGTCGCCGGGCTACGGCTGGCCGTCATGCCCCAGGCTGAGCGCGCCGGCGTGGCCGACGACGTGCTCGCGGCCTACGACGCGTCGGTCGAGGTGCTGGCCAAGCTCGGCGCCCGCCTCGTCCGCCCGGCCCTGCCCCACCGCTTCAGCGACTACGCGGCGGCCACCGGCCGCATCATCGGCGTCGAGGGCTATCGTTTCGTCGGACACCTGGTCGACGACATGAGCCTGCCTGTCGACCCCCACATCCGTCCGCGGATCCAGCTCGGGCGCGACGTCTCGGCCCGCGACTATCTCCTGACCCTGGCCGAGCGCGAGGAGCGCTGCCGGCAGTTCGCCGCCGCCCTGGCCGACGTCGATGCGCTGCTGACGCCAACCACGCAGACGGCGGCGATACCGATCGCCGAGGTCGATCAGTCCGGCACCGCGGCGTATTTCACTCGCGCCGGGAACTACCTGGGGCTGTGCGCCCTGGCGGTGCCGAACGGGTTCACGCCAGGGGGACTGCCCACGTCGCTCCAGATCCTCTGTCACGCCGGCGAGGAAAGCACGGCGCTGCGGATCGGCTGGGCCTACGAGCAGGCCACCGACTGGAAGACACGCCGCCCACCCGACGCCTGACGGGCATCGCGGGGCGTCACGGCCTGGCCGGGACGCCCCGAGCGTTGGGGGGTTGTTGGGGGGCGCCCGGAGCCGCGATCGACCGGAACGGGCATCGAGGGGCGTCACGGCTTGGCCGGGACGCCCCGAGCGTTGGGGGGCTTGGGGGGCGCCCGGAGCCCCCCATCTATTTGGACAAGCGGCAGACGGTCGCGCCGGACAGGCGGATCAGATCCGCGCTGCTCATGATGATCGACACTGCGTTGCTGCCGGCGTTGAACACGATGCGGTCGTTCCGGCAGAGCGCCTCGTCCAGCAGCACCGGCAAACCGAACAGGTTGCCGAAGGGCGGGACGGCGCCCGGCGGGCAGCCCGTCACCTCGTAGAGCTCCTCGCGCGTGGCGAACCGGAGCTTGCGGGTGGAGAGGATCGTGCGGAGGGCCGCGTTGTCGGCGCGCAGGTGCGCGGGCAGGACGCAGTGCACGAAGCGGTCGTCGGCGCGTACCACCAGGGCCTTGGCCCCCTGCTCGAGCGGCGTGCCGCGCACGCGCGCGGCATCTTCGCTGGTGTAGACGGGGGCGTGCTCGAGGAGCTCGAAGACCACGCCGGCCTCGCGCAGCCACTGCTGCAGCCGGTCGGTCAGCGGCACCTTGCCCTCTCGTCGATTCGTGAGGTCAGGCAACGTCAGGACTCCCGGTGGTGCCCAGGGCCACGCCACCCAGGATGAGCACGATCGCCACGACGAGGGACAGCGTCAGCGGCTCCCCCAGCCAGAGCGTGGCGGCGGCGACGCTGACCAGGGGCGTGGTGAGCAGGCCGAGCGCGGTGGTGACCGCCGGCAGGTTGCGGCTGGCCACGGCGGTGGCCCAGTAGGCCAGGGCCGTGCCCGGGATGCCCGCGTAGAGCAGCAACGCGGCGAGCCGGCCGTTCCACTCCGTGGCCGGCGCGCCGGAGGCCACGGCCGCCGGGACCAGGATGGCGGAGGCCAGCAGCAGCTCCCAGGGAACCAGATCGAACGGGTTCGACCGCCAGCGGTGGCCGCGGATGTGCAGGATGCTGGCCGCCCAGAGGACGGCCGAGGCGATGATGGCGCCGTTGCCGAGGATCACATCGCGATCGGCCCAGTCGAACGCCAGCGGATTGAACAGCACAAGCAGGCCGAGCACGCCGACCGCCACCCCGGTCACCCGCCGCAGCGTGAGCCGCTCGCGCAAGAAGAAGACGGCGCCGGGAATCACCCAGAGCGGCGCCGTGTAGGCGAGCACCACCGAGCGCCCGGTGGGGACGAGCCGCAACCCCCAGGCGGCGAGCAGCGCGAACCCCACCATGTGCAGCAGGGTGATGCTGAGCAGCACGGGCAGGTCGGCGCGCGGCGGCCGGGCGAGCCGGCCGAGCCCCAGGGAGATGGCGAACAGCGCGACGGTGGCGATGGCCGTGCGCAGCGCCATCATCCAGAGCGGCGACAGGGACTCGAGGATGAGCTTGTTCACCGGCCACGTCAGGCCCCAGGCCAGGACAACGATGATGAGGAAGGCGACGCCCTCGCGATGCGGGGCGCGCTCCGCCGACGTCGCCGGAGCGACGTCGCGCGCCGGATGACCACCGGACAGCGGAAGAGGTTCTATCGCTGCCCCGGGGAGGCAGTGCCGATGACGCTCCCGCTGAGCAGCGCTTCGATGCGCTCGACAGAGTAGCCGAGCAGGCCCCCGAGCACGCTCTGCGTGTGCTCGCCCACGCGATAGGGCGCGCCGGCCCGCGGGTGCACAGGCTGCCCGTCCAGGTGGTAGGGGCTGGCCGTCACCCGCACCGACCCGCGGCGGGGATGGGGCACGGCGGGAAAGAACTGCCGCTCGGCGAGGTGGGCGGAGGCCACGACCTCGGCTGGGCGGAGCACCGGGGCGCAGGGAATGCGGGCCTCGCCCAGCGCGCGCAGCGCGTCGGCGCTGGTCGTGAAGGTGGCCAGCCAGGTTTCGATGATCGCGCGGAGCTCCCGCCAGTTCGCCCGGCGCCGCTCGGCGCTGTCGAAACGGGGATCGCGCTCCAGCTCGGGGCGCCCCATCAGGGCCAGGAGCCGCGGCCACAGGTGCTCGGCGCCCACGAATTGCAGGGCCACGTAGCGCTCGCCCGCGCGGCCCACGATCATGCCCGGACGGGGGCTGCCGTACTCCTCGCCGCCGTTGAGCACCGCCGCGTAGGTCGTGCTGTCGGCGGCCACCAGCGCCTCCAGCATGGAGACGTCGATGTGGGCGCCCTGTCCCGTGCGCCCCTTCCGGACGAGCGCGCCCATGATCACCCCGGCGGCGTGGGTGCCGGCCAGCACGTCGGCAGCCTGGAGGTTGGAGGAACGCGGCGCCGCCTCCTCGCCCTGCTCTAGGTGCATGAGACCGGAGATGGCGTTGACGATGTGGGCGAAGGCCGGACGCGCCCGCCAGGGCCCCGTCTGCCCGAAGCCCGAGATCGAGCAGTAGATCAAATCCGGCTTGATGGCGCGTACGGTCTCGTAGTCGCAGCCGAGCCTGGCCACCACCCCGGGCATGAAGTTCTCCACCATCACGTCGGCTACCCGGGCCAGATCGTGGATGACCGCCTGGCCCTCGGGCCGCGACATGTCCACGGCCACGCTCTCCTTGCCCGCGTTCACGCGGGTGAAGTACGTGCTCTGATCGCGCCGGCCGGGCTCGAGCTGCAGATAGTTGCGCCGCTGGTCGTCGCCCTCCCCGGGACGCTCGATCTTGATCACCCGCGCGCCGAGATCGGCGAGCAGGCGGGTACAGTACGGTCCCGCCAGCACGCGCGTGAGGTCGAGGACGATGAGGCCGGTCAGGGGCAGATCGGTCACGGCGAGCGATTCTACCAGGGTGGACGAGAGCCGCTCAGCCGTGATAAGCCTCGGCCCCATGCGCCACGTGAAGCTCGGCCGCACCGGCCTCACCGTTTCCCGGCTCTGTCTCGGCACCATGACCTTCGGCTTGCAGTGCGACGAGGCCACATCGTTCAAGATCCTGGACCGGGCCCTGGCCGGAGGCATCACGTTCCTCGACACCTCGGACGTCTATCCCCTGGGGGGCGGCCTCGACGCCGTCGGGCGGACGGAGGAGATCATCGGCCGCTGGCTCCGCGGGCGCCGCCTCGACGTCATCCTGGCCACCAAGGGCTTCGGCGCCATGAGCGCGCGCCCCTGGGACCGCGGTAACTCGCGCAAGCACCTGCTCGACGCCATCGAGGCCTCGCTGCGGCGACTCGGGACCGATTACGTCGATCTCTATCAGCTCCATCACCCCGACGACACCCCGATCGACGAGAGCCTGCGCGCCCTGGACGACATCGTGCGGGCGGGCAAGGCCCGCTACGTGGGCTGCTCGAACTTCTTCGCCTGGCAGGTCGCCCGGGCCCTGGGACGCAGCGAGCTGCTCGGGCTGGCCCGCTTCGACTGCGTGCAACCCCGCTACAACCTCCTCTTTCGCCAGATCGAGCGCGAGCTGCTGCCGCTCTGCCAGGAGGAGGGGCTGGGCGTGATCCCCTACAACCCGCTGGCCGGCGGGTTCCTCACCGGTAAGCACAGTCAAGCCGCCGGGCCGGCCACGGGTTCACGATTCGCGTCGGACACCGCCGGCGCGCGCTATCGGGAGCGCTACTGGCACGACCGCGAGTTCGCGACGGTTGAGGCCCTGCTGCCCCTGGCAAAAGACGCCGGCCTGTCGCTGACCCGCCTGGCCGTGGCCTGGGTGCTGGCGAATCCCACCATCACGGCGCCGATCGTGGGCGCCAGCCGGCCCGAGCAGCTCGACGACGTGCTGCCCGCAGTGGAGACGACCCTCGGTGAGGATCTACTGGTCCGGCTGGATCAGCTCACGCGCGAGTATCGTTGGGGCGACGACATCCGATAGTCGGACGGGTGAATCACGCGAGTCATGAGGATTGTGCCGAAGGGCAGGAGGTCACCATGATCCCGCTCGGCCTATCAGGGTCCGATATCCTCCGGCTCATGATCAACGGGTTCTGGATCTCCCAGGCGCTTCATGTCGCGGCCACGCTTGGCCTGGCCGATCTTCTGCGAGACGGTCCGCAGACTGCTGATCATCTGGCGACCCGCTGCGGCGCGCACGGACCGTCACTGTATCGGCTGCTCCGCGCGCTCGCGAGCCTCCGCATCTTTGCCGAAGATTCCCGCGGTCGCTTCGAGCTGACACCTCTGGCCGAGCACCTGAGGACAGATGCGCCGAGCTCCCACGCAGCCTGGGCAATCTGGAGCGGTCAGAAACCAACCTGGGCGATGTGGGGAGAGCTCTTGCACTGCATCAGGACCGGCGAGGCCGGATTCTCGAAAGCCTATGGCACGGCGGTGTGGGATTACTATGCCGCGCATCCGGAGCAGAACGCGATCTTCAACGCGGCGATGACGGGCACCTCCCGAGCTGAGGCCGAGATCCTGGCCGACAGCTATGATTTTTCGCGGATCCACAGTCTCGTGGACGTTGGCGGTGGCGAGGGTGTACTCCTCGCCGTGTTGCTCGCGGCGAATCCGGCGATGCGGGGCATCCTCTTCGATCAGCCGCACGTTGTCAGCGGGGCGAAGGCCGTGCTGGAATCGGCTGGCGTGGCGCATCGCTCCGAGATACGCTCGGGTGATTTCTTCAGGGCCGTGCCATCGGGAGCGGACGCCTACGTCCTCAAGTCCATCGTGCATGACTGGGACGACCCCCAGGCGGAGGCGATTCTGACAACCTGTCGGCGAGTGATGAGTCAGGATGGGCGCGTGCTTCTCATCGAGCGGGTGATCCCTCCGGGAAACGAGTTTCACCCCAGCAAACTCGGCGACCTCCTCATGTTCGTCATGTACGGAGGTCGAGAGCGAACCGCCGAAGAGTTCGAGCAGCTCTACGCCAGGGTTGGGCTCAGGCTGGCGTCCATCACGCCGACGCCAGCGGCCGGACGCAGCATCATCGAAGGGGTGCCTGTCTAAACCGCCGGACGAATCTTCGTCGCGAGCAGATCGAGCAGCTCGAGCATGCGGCCGAGCTCATCGCGACGGAAGTCGACCATCAGGTGCGCCAGGCCGATGCGTTTGTACTCGCCGAAGAGATCGATGACGGCCTGGGGGCCCTGGCGCACCAGCTCCTCGGTCAGGCCGAAGCGCAGCGACAGCGTGATGGACTCCCAGGGGCGCCGAGCCTCGTCGGCGAGCTTGCGCAAGCGCTCGATACGATCTTTCATCTGGGCCGGCGTCTTGCCGGAGGCGTGCCAGCCGTCGCCGAGCGCGATGACCCGGCGGAAGGCGCCCGGACTGTCGCCGCCGACCCAGAGGGGCGGATGCGGCTTCTGGACCGGCTTGGGCGCGAAGCCCAGGTCGCGGAACCGGTAGAACTCGCCCTCGAACTGCGGATTGTCCGACGTCCACAGCTCCTTGAACACGCGCAGAATCTCGTCGGCCTGGCGGCCCCGAGCGTGGAACGGCGAGCCGAGCGTCTCGATCTCTTGCTTCCACCAGCCGACGCCCACGCCGCAGATCAGGCGTCCGCCGGACAGCGCATCGATCGTCGCCAGCATCTTGGCCATCACGACGGGATGTCGGTGTCCGAGGACGAACACCGAGGCCCCCAGGCGAGCATGGTCGGTGCACATGGCCGCCGCGGCCAGCACGGTCACCGGCTCCAGGTACGGCTTGTCGGGCGGATGGTGGAAGCGGCCGCCCGCGTAGCCGGACGAGTCGTAGGGGATCACGACATGGTCGCTGACCCACAGCGACGCCATCTGGTGACGCTCGGCCTGACGCGCGAAGGTCGTGAGGGCCTCGCGCGTGGGTACCATGGGAAGTTGACAACCGATGTCCATGGCTCGCTCCCTCGTCAGATCTTCAGCAGCCGCTCGAGGTTCTTGTACAGGATCGCCTCTTTCTCGTCCTGGGAGAGACTCTTCATGCCCAGGATCCAGGCCACGGGCCAGTCCAGGGCCATGTCGTAGGGCCAGTCCGTCCCGAAGACCACGCGATCCACGCCCACCGTGTCGATGAGATAGCGCAGGGCCTCCTCGGTGTACACGATGCAGTCGTAGTAGAAGCGGTTGAGGTAGGCGCTGGGCGGCTGCGGGGTGTGCACGCGCGCCTCCGACCGCACCTTCCAGGCGTGGTCCAGGCGACCGATGCCATAACAGGTGTAACCGCCCCCATGGCCGAGGACGATCTTGAGATCGGGACACTCGTCCATGACGCCGCCGTGGACGAGCGTGGCGAAGGTCACCGCCCGGTCGGCCAGATTGCCGATGCTGTTGGGGAGGTGATAGCGCTTGCTCCGGGCGCTCACCATGGTCTCGCCGCCCTGGTGGAAGAAGATCACCGCGTCCATCTGCTCGGCGGCCCGCCAGAAGGGACGGAACTCCGGATCATCGAGAGTCTTGCCGTTGATGTGGTCGTTGATCTCGGCCCCTTTGAGGCCGAGCTGGGCCAGGCACCGCTCCAGCTCGGCGATGGCGGCCTTCACATCCTGCATGGGCAGCGTCCCCAGCCCGGCGAAGCGCCGCGGTCGGGCCCGCGCCATCTCGCCGATCTCGTCGTTGATCGCGCGCGCCGTGGCCAGCGTGGTGGCCGGGGGCAGGTGGTAGTTGTAGAACCCCACGTAGGGGGAGACGACGTGGACGTCCACGCCGAGCGAATCCATGTCGGCTAGTCGTTCTTCGGGCGTCCATCGGGCCCGGGGCGGGAGCGGCTGCCGGCCGGTCCCCACCAGGGCCACGTCCCCGCCCTGCGCATCTTTCTCGCGCCGAATGGTGTGCCAGTCGCCACCGTTCTCGGTGGCCCGCCAGAAGCACTGCGGAGTCAGGTGCGCATGGATGTCGATGCTTCGCATGGATCTCCTCTTCGCCCCGTGGTGTCAGACTCGCCGGGCGAGCCTAGGACGATCGTGACGACGAGTCAAGCGGATCGCGCCTTGACAGGGCCACGGCGTCGCGGTAGAGGAAGCTCCGCACCCGATCGACGAGGAGGGACGCGCATGAAAGTGAAGGCGACGAACGGCCTGGCCCGGATCCTCAAGGCCGAGGGCATCCCCTGGGTGAGCTGCTATCCCACCAGCCCCGTGAACAATGCGCTCGGTGAGGAGGGCGTGCCCATCCTCATGATGGGCGAGGAGCGGTTCGCCGTCGCCGTGGCCGACGCCTTCTCGCGGGTGACCAGCGGCAAGCAGATCGGCGCCTGCACGGTGATGGCCGGCCTCAACGCCGCCGGCATCCAGATGGCCTACGGCGCCGTGGCCCAGGCCTGGGAGGACTCGTCCCCGCTCCTGGTCATGGCCGAGCGCGTCGGCATGGGCGCCAGCCGACATACCCACTACGACATCGGCGAGGCGTTCCGATCGGTGACGAAGTGGGTGGGCGAGCTGGATCGTGCCGATCTCGTTCCCGACTACCTGCGCCGGGCGTTCACGCAGCTCCGCTCGGGGCGGCCCGGCCCGGTGCTGCTGCTCATCCCCCGCGACCTCGGCGAGTACGAGGAGGACGAGCACCCCTACGCACCCGTGAAAGGCTGGCGGACCGGCCCCGACCCCGACGATGTGAAGGCCGCCGTCAAGGCGCTGTTGGCTGCCAAGAACCCACTCCTGTTCGTGGGCGAGGGCGTCCTCTACGCGGACGCCACCAGCGAGCTCCTCCAATTCGCCGAGCTGGCCCAGGTGCCGGTGCTCACGACGTTGAAGGCCAAGAGCGCGTTCCCGGAGAACCATCCGCTGTCCGTCGGTGTCCGTGGCTCGCACGCCGAGCACTTCCTCCGCACGTGCGATCTCCTGTTCTCCATCGGCTCGAGCCTCTTTCCCAATCGCTTCAGCCACACCGTTCCCGACGCCGAGAAGAAGACGATCGTCCAGTGCACGGTCGACACCCTGGACATCAACCGGAGCTACGAGACGCGCCACGCCGTGATCGGCGATGCCAAGCTCACCCTGCAGGCTCTGATGGAGGAGCTGGCCAGGCGGACCGGCGGGGCCCGCAAGAATCCGGCGCTCCTCGAGGAGATCCGGACCGCCAAGCAGGCCTTCACCGCCAAGTTCCGTCCGTGGCTCGAATCGAGCGAGACGCCCATCAACCCGTACCGCGTCCTCGGCGATCTCATGAAGGTGCTCGACCCCAAGAACTCGTTCGTCACCGCCGACTCCGGCAACACGCGTGATCAGACCAGCACCGTCTATGAGGCGCAGATCCCCCGGGGGTTCCTCGGCTGGGGCAACGTCTCGACGCTGGGCTTCAGCCTGGCCGGTGCCGTCGCCGCCAAGCTGGCCTATCCGAACCGCCAGTGCGTCCACGTCACCGGCGACGCCGGCGTGTGCTACATGATGGGCAACTTCGAAGCGGTGGCCCGCTACAAGATCGGGATCACCACGCTGCACATCAACAACGGCGGCTACTCGGGCTACGGGCCGGGCTTCTGGGGCAGCGGTCACGATCCCTACACCTGGAAGGTGTCCGATCATTCATCGGCGTGCATGGCGGCCATGGCCCGGGCAGTGGGCTTCCATGGCGAAGACGTGAGCCAGCCGTCCGAGGTGATCCCCGCGCTCAAGCGGGCCTTCGACGAGAACGCCAGGGGCCGGCCGGCCTTCGTGGAGTTCATCTGCTCGCATCATCCGGTTCACGGAGGCTGGGTGAGGCCGAGCGACCACTAGTCTCCTGAGTGCGAAGTTCGACGACGCGGGCGCCGGCGGGGTCGGGGGGCTGGGGGCTCCCGCGACCACGAGGGGGTGGCCGCAGGAATCCGGGGCGGCTGGGCTCCATCGCCGCGCTGGGCCCGCTCCGGGTCGGCGGGAAACGGGTCGCGGAGCCCCCAGCCCCCCGACCCCGCCGAATCCACGGGGCGAACCGCGATCAGGACACGAGTGGCCGAGTCAGAAGGTGGCGCACCGTGTTGCCGACGTGGGCGGAGTGGGCACGCGGTGGGGTCCCGGGAACCCGTTCCTGCCGCCCGTGACCGTGCGCCCGGCAGTCTGATGGAGCCCAGCCGCGGCGGGTTCGAAGCGGACTCCCGCCTCGTGGTTCCCGGACCCC
>DATIAY010000135.1:0-2039 GCA_035457825.1 Candidatus Methylomirabilota bacterium | reverse complement strand
AGGACGACCCGAAGCTCGGGCGGAAGGTGCTCGATCGCCTGCGAGAGCGCCGCGTGCAGTTCGCCCTGCATGGCCGGGTCCTCGACGCGCGGGGACCAGTCCGTGATGGGCGCGGCATGCCGCCCGAGCTCGTCGAAGGTGGGCGAGAGTTCCTCCCACGACACCTCGTGCCGCTCACGGGAGCGCCGACGCAGCTTCTCGTAGGCCGTATTGGCGGTGATCCGGTACACCCAGCTGCCGAAGACCGCCTGGCCCCGGAACGTGTGGATCTTGTTGAAGACTTGCCAGAGCACGTCTTGGGTCACCTCCTCGGCATCCCGGGCGTTCCCCGTGATTCGGGCGGCGAGCCGGTACACGCGAGGGCCAAAGCGGGTGACGAGCGCCTCCGCGGCCTCGTTCCGGCCGCTTCGAAGGGCCTCGATCAGGTCTGCGTCGGGATCCGTTCTCGTCGCGCCCGCGTCGACGGTCACGGCCTGCTCTGGCGGGGCCGTCTGGAGCAGGATCGTCATGGGGTCGCTCTGCGGGCTCACGGCCGTCCGCGACGTGCGCCTGGATCGCGCCGGAGCGGACCAAGATCGGGCACCATAGGAAAGTCCACCGCCGTCCCAGCCACCTCGGCGAAGTAGTTGGTGAAGATGCTCAGCGCGACCTGCCCCACGAGCTCCGCGATGTCGCTATCGACATATCCGGCACGGCGGAGCCGGGCGACATCACGATCGTGGACCTGCCCACGCTGGTCGGCGACCCGGCAGGCGAAGTCGAGGGCCGCCTCCACCGTGCGGTCGGGCGACGCGCCCTGGCGGCTGTCGCGGATAGCTTCTTCGCTCAGACCCGCCATGCGAGCCAGCGCGCTGTGAGCCGCGAGGCAGTACGCGCAGCGGTTGACCGCCGCGACGGTGAGGGCGATCTGCTCACGCAGGGCCGCGGGCAGCCGACCGGTGGCCAGAGCCCGATTCAGGCCCAGGTACCCCTCGAGCACGGCCGGGGAGTGCGCGATGGTGCGGATCACGTTGGGGAGCATCCCCAGCTCGGTCCGGACCCAGACGAGGAGCTCCCTCGTCCGGCCGGTGGTGGCCTCCAGGTCCAGGGGTTGAAGTCGAGCCATCAGCATGTCCCTCTTCGCAGACTGGCCGAAGGCATCGATCGTGCCAGGCCCACGGTGATGCATATGAACTCCACACTGGCAGGGATATGCAGCCAGGCCGCCCTCGCCAAGGCTCAAGAGGGGCCGTTGCGGACGACGGGGACTCGTTACGGGACCACGAAGTCTCGTTGGAACGCGGCAGGTTGATTCCTCGTGTAATGACACTGCGAACCACGCAGGCCCGTGGCTGGGTCAAAGGGGCAGATCAAGAACTGGAAGAGCTTACTGGTGGTGAGGAAAGCACCACGAACACGTCGGGGACCAAGGCTCGGGTGTCGGCGTGCGCCCCAAGGAGAAATTGACGCGCCTTGACGAACGGCCACTCCCAGCGTGAGGCCCCGGTTCGATCTACGTTCGTGTCTCTCGGCGGGCGGCTGCGAGATCACATGACCGCTGGCGCAGTCGACATCTCCGGCGACCTCGTGGCAGTGCCGATCAGGTCCTCGGCGGCGGCCATGGAGTTCCCACAGAACTACGACTTCCGTCCTGACCTCGAGTCCAACAAGGGGCTCCTGCTCGACATGGCCAGCGAGCGGTCCCTGGACGCCCTGCTGGTGCTGTTCGTGCGACGCCTCGCAGAGCGGCCACCGATCGCGCTGGCCCGAGTCTGGCTCATCGGCCCCGGGGATATCTGCTCCACGTGTCCGATGCGCACGGAGTGCCCGGACCAGACCGCGTGCTTGCATCTGGTGGCCAGTGCCGGCAGACCTTCCGCGGCGTCGGGGGAGGACTGGTCGCGCCTCGACGGACAGTTCCGCCGGTTTCCCTTGGGCGTGCGCAAGGTCGGTCAGATCGCCGCCACCGGGCAGGCCATCGTGATCCCGGACATCGCGGCAGACAGCACGTGGATCGTGCGCCCGGACTGGGCGCGGCGTGAGGGGATTCGCGGGTTCCA
>DATIAY010000134.1:0-8128 GCA_035457825.1 Candidatus Methylomirabilota bacterium | reverse complement strand
CTCGCGGGGAAACAGGACATCGGCGTCCATCACCAGCACGGGCTCGGTCAAGTGCCGACGAGCCGCATGGAGGGAGAGGACCGAGCCCTTGGTGTACTGGGGGTTGTCGATGTAGCGGACGAGCATCCGACCCACCTGACGGCCGGCCACCTCCCGCACCTGATTGGCGAAGTGACCGACGACCAGCACGGTCTCCCGCACGCCGACCGACTCCAGGGCCCGGAGCATCCGCGTGAGCAGGGGCTGCTCGCCCACGGGAAGCAGGCACTTGTGCGTGTGGTCGGTCAGGGGAGCCAGTCGACGGGCGACCCCGGCCGCGAGAATGATCGCCTTCATTCGCGCCGCAGGCTGGCCCGGAATCGGTCGCGGATGGCCTCCGGGGGATGCGGGATCCGTGGCACGTTGGCCTCCTCGTCGGTGACCTTCACGAGCAGGAAGTGAGGGCCCTTGGCGCGCAGCATGTCCTTGAGAGCCTGGCCCAGGCGCTCGGCGTCGTCCACGGCGGTCACGCGCCGGTAGCCGGCGGCGGCGGCGAGCGCGTCGAGGCGTACGTGCTCGGATGGCGAACGCTGATTGCCGGTGGAGCCGTAGGTCTGGTTGTCGAATACGCAGTGCACGAAGTTGGCCGGGGCCAGCGCCGCCACATTGGCCAGGACGCCCAGGGCCATGAGCAGATTGCCGTCGCCGTCGAAGACGATGACCGGTCCGCGGGGCCGGGCCAGGGCCAGGCCCAGGCCTATGGGGGCGGCCAGGCCCATGGAGCCGATCATGTAGAAATTCTGGAGCCGGTCGGCGACCGCGCAAGACTCGCGGGACGGGTAGCCGTTGGCGTGCACGACCGGCTCGTCCCCGAGCTCCTTGACGGCGGCCGCGATAGCCGCCATCCGGGAGATCTTGGGGAGGAGCGGATTAGCCCCTTCGCCGTATGGCCGGAGTTCTGCTCCGCGTTTGGTTTTGTTACTGGAGGGGGTGGAGACCACCCCCTCCAGACCTCCCCGTTTGCGCGAGGTGCGACCACCGTGGGAGTCTCCCGCGAAGACTCCCGGGGGTACCAGCAGCGCGACGGGCTGGTGCTGAACCTCCATCTGCTGGCGCGCCCACCCCGCGTCCGTTGCCAGCGACGTCGCGGTCAACACGCGATGGGGGATGCCGACAAGCTCCAGCAGGCGCGGGGTGATCTCCCCCATCAGCCGATGCTCGGGCGCATCCTCCCCGCGCCAGCCCCGCCACGTGACGATCAGGAGAGCGGGCAGGCCGTACATGATGGAGAAGGACGCCAGCGCGTTGAGGCTGGTGCCCAGCCCGGAATTCTGCATGAGGACGGCGGGGCGGCGGCCCCCCAGCCACGCCCCACCGGCCACGCCGACGGCGACGTCCTCGCGGATCGCCGCCACGTAGGGCAGCCGGGGATGACGCTCGAGGGTTCCGATGACGTCGGCGATCAGCGAGCAGGGGACGCCGGCGAAGAAGTCGAAACCCTGATCCTCCAGCAGCGCGACGAAGTCGGACCCGTTCACGACGACCTGCTCTTGCCGACCGGGGCCGGGCTCACGTCCGCTTCTTCTCCTGCTCCAACAACTCCTCCTGCTTGCCCTTCATCTTCTTGATCAGATCCGGGTAGGAGGAGGTCTGGATGATCTTGTTGAATTGCGTCCGGTAGTTGGCCACCAAGCTCACGCCTTCGATGATGACGTCGTAGACGAGCCAGCGCTCGTCGCGCTTGCGCATCCGGTAGTCCACCGGGATCTCGGTGGCCTGCTTGGTCACGAGCCGGGTCCGGACGGTCGCGATGTCGCCGTCGATCGTCTCTCCGATGTAGGTGACGCGTTCGCCGTTGAAGAGCTCGATCTTGGAGATGTAGGAACGCTCGAGCAAATCGGCGAAGAGCTGGACGAACTCCTCACGCTCGGCCGGCGTGCGGGCCTGCCAGTGGCGGCCCAGGGAGCGCTTGGCCGTCTCCCCGAAGTCGAAGATCTCGTTGGCGATGCGACGGACCGATCTCCGCCGCTCCACGGTCTTGCTTTCGTGCTTGAGCTGGGGATCCTCGAGCGTCTTGATCACCCGATCGACCTGGAGGCGGAGCTGCTCGGTCGGGGCCCCGGCCAGCGCCGGAGGGGCGAGGGCCACGGCCAGGGCGAGCGCGAGGACGAGCCGCCGCAACGTCATGCCATGAGCCTCCTGTCCCGCTTAGACTTTGCCGAAGACGTATTTCGAGATGAGCTCCTCGAGATCCACGGGCGCCTCGACCTCGCGGAGGCGCCCCTTCGGGGGGATGAGCTTTTCCGAGGCGCCCGGACTGATGCGGATGAACTTCTCGCCGATCAGCCCCTTGGTCTTGATCGAGGCGATGGCATCATCCTGGAGCCGCACGTCGGTGTTCAAGCGGAGCACCACGCGCGCCTGGTAATCCTCGCCCAGCCCGATGGACTCTACCCGTCCCACTTCGACACCCGCGATCTCGATCGATGCTCCGGGACGGAGGCCGCCCACGGACGGAAAGTCCGCGATCAACTCGTAGCCGCCGCCCGGAAAAATCGTCACCCTACCGAGATTGATCGACAGGTAGGCCAATGCTAACACACCGAGCACGACGAAGATGCCTACCGCGATATTCACGTTCGCTCGGTTCATGGTTCCTCCTCGTTGCCGCCGCTTTCGCCACGGATGAACTGGCGCACCACGGGGTTCGTCGACTCCTGGATGGCCCGGGGCGGCCCCGCCTCTACGATACGGCCATCGTGCAGCATGGCCACGGTATCGGCGATCTCGAAGATCTCGGGGATCTCATGGCTCACCATCACGGCGGTGAACTTGAACTGCCGGTGGAGCTGCCGGATCAGGCGGTGGATGCTGTTGACCAGGATGGGGTCCAGACCGGTGGTGGGCTCGTCGAAGAAGATGATCTCGGGCTCCGTCACCAGGGCCCGGGCGATCGCCACGCGCTTGCGCATTCCGCCGGACACCTGCTCGGGGTACTTGCTTCCTACCTCCTCCAGCCCGACCTGGTCGAGCGCCCTCTCGACCCGGGCGGCGATCTCGGGGCGGGCAAGCCGCGTCTTCTCGCGCAGGGGGAACGCCACGTTCTCGGCGCAGGTCATGGAATCGAAGAGCGCCCCCCCCTGAAACACCACGCCGTAGCGGGCCCGAATCCCGTCGAGGGCGCGGGCCGAGAGTCCGGTGAGGTCGACCCCGTCGACCACTACCCGGCCGGCATCCGGGCGCAGGAGGCCCAGCAGGTGCTTGAGGAACACGGATTTCCCCCCGCCGCTTCGGCCGATGACGATGGTGATGGAGCCGGTGGGGACTTCCAGGTCGAGCTCGCGCAGGACCGGCTGCCCGGCGAAGCTCTTGGTGAGTCCCTCGACCTTGATCATGGGCTCGGCTCGCCCGGCAGCCATCAGGGCAGCACCGAGCCCATGAAGTAGTCCGACATCAAGATGAGCACCGACGAGAGCACCACGGCCTGGGTCGTGGCCCGGGCCACCCCTTCCGCGCCGTGTCCCACGTAGTACCCCTTGTAGGTGCAGACCCAGGTCACCACGATCCCGAAGGCGACCGACTTCCAGAACCCGGTCATGATGTCGTCCATCTGGACGAAGGCACGCATTTCCCCGAAGTACGTGCCCTCGGAGAGCCCGAGCAGCTGCACGCCGACCAGGTAGCCGCCGAAGATGCCGACCACATCGAAGATGGCGGTCATGAGCGGGAAGCTCAGCAGGCCGGCCAGGATCGAGGGCGTGACCAGATAACGGAAGGGGCTCAGCGCCATCACGGTCAGCGCGTCGATCTGCTCGGTGATACGCATGATGCCGATCTCGGCGGTGAGTGCGGAGCCGGCCCGTCCGGTGACCATCAGCGCAGCCAGTACCGGCCCCAGCTCGCGGATGAGGGCCAGGGCGACGGCCGGGCCCAGGAAGGCCTCTGACCCGAACCGGCTGAGGGTGAGGTGGAGCTGCAGGCCCAGGACCATCCCGGTGAAGGCGCCGGTGAGGACGATGATCACCAGGGAGCGATAGCCGATGTAGTGCAGCCGGCTGATGAGGGCCTCGACCTTGAAGGGCGTGGTCGCCACCGAGGCCAGGGCGATCCCGAAAAAGGTCCCGAAGCGGCCGAGCGAGCCCAGGACCGCGACGGCGGCCGCGCCGAGACGGTCGAGGGAACGCAGCACGGCCGGAACCGGCTGCTCACTCATCAAGGCTGTGGCGATAGACCCCCAGCGCCCAGAGTGGGAAATACTTGGCGTACAGGTGATACTTCAGCATGAAGACGCGCGGGAAGCCGGTGCCGTTCCAGAAGCGGTCCTCCCAGGAACCGTCGTCGCGCTGGGTGGCGATGAGGTGCTCGATGCCCCGCTCGAGCGCCGGCCCCTTCCGGCCGGCGGCCAGCAGCGCCAGCAACGCCCACGCTGTCTGCGAAGGAATGGACTCGCCCCGTCCGGCCAGCTCGGCGCGGTCGTAGCTCTCGCAGGTCTCGCCCCAGCCGCCGTCCCGGTTCTGACAGCGTTCCAGCCACCGGACGGCGCGCTGCACGTATTCCTGGCCGGGATCCTCGCCGATGGCGCGGAGACCGCGCAGTACCGACCAGGTCCCGTAGATGTAGTTGACGCCCCAGCGGCCGAACCAGCCGCCATCGTGCCGCTGCCGCGACTTCAAGAAGTCCAGCGCGCGGGCCGCCGGCTCGAAGTCGCGCCGGTAGCCGTAGGTGCCGAGTAGCTCGAGGCCGCGTCCGGTGAGGTCTTCCGTGGAGGGATCCAGCAACGCGCCGTGGTCGGCGAAGGGGATGTTGTTCAGGTACAGCCGATCGTTGTCGGCGTCGAACGACGCCCAGCCGCCATCCCCGCCCTGCATGCCCAGGAACCAGCCCAGCCCCCGCTCCTTGGCTGTTCGCACGCGCTCGGTGTCGAGGTCCCCGAGCTTCTCGAGGGCCATCAGCGCCACCGCGGTGTCGTCGAGGTCCGGGTAGAAGTCGTTGTCATACTGGAACGGCCACCCGCCCGGCTGCACGTACGGGCGCTTCACCTGCCAGTCACCGGAGACCAGTATCTGCCGCTCCAGCAACCATTCGGCGGCCCGGCGCAGGGCGGGATGCTCGGGGGCCAGCCCGCTGTCCACCAGCGCGCACATGGTCAGCGCGGTGTCCCAGATGGGGCTCACGGAGGGCTGGTAATGGAGCTCGTCGGCCGTCTCCACGGCCAGCGCCTCGATCTCCTTCAACTGGCTCCGGATCAGGGGATGATCGTCGGAGTAGCCGAGCAGCCGCAGGGCCTGGACCGAATTGGTTATGGCGGGAAAGATGCCGCCGAGGCCCCCGGGCGTGGCCGTGCGCTCCTCCAACCACTTGCGGGCGGCTTCGACGGCCCGTCGGCGAAGTGGCCGGGGCGAGAAACGCTCCCAGATCTTGAGGCCGTCGTCGACCGCGATGAAGAAGTTCTTCCAGAACAGATCGTGCCAGCTGAACGGCCGGGGGAAACGGGGAAAGCGCAGACTGGCCCGCTCCCGCGGCACCGGCCACAACTCGTCCAGGCCGAGCTCGGGGGGGAGCCAGCGCACCGGCTTGCGATCCATGATGATGAGCAGGGGAACGATCACCGTCCGCGACCAGTACGAGACTTCGTAGATGTTGAACAGAAAGAACGGCGGCGGGAGCAGCATGATTTCCACCGGCATGGCCGGCACGCCGTTCCAGTCGTACTCGCCGAAGAGGGCCAGCTGGATCTTGGTGAACACGTTGGCCCGGGCGGGGCCGCCCATCTCGAGGATGCGTTGCCGGGCCCGCACCATGGCCGGGTCGTCCACGGAGACGCCGGCCAGCTTCATCGCGAAGTAGGCTTTGATGGTGGCCGACAGGTTCGTCGGACCGCCGGCGAAGAGGTCGAAGCCGCCGTCGGGGCGCTGGCGGCGACGGATATAGCGCACCGCCTTGCCCTCGCGCTCTCGGTTCACCCGGTCCAGGAGATGACAGAGCAACAGATACTCGGCGGTGATGGTGGTGTCCGCTTCGAGCTCGCCGACCCAGTGCCCGTCGTCGGCTTGACGGGCCAGCAGATGGTCCTGGGCGCGGGCGATGGCGTGATCGAGGCCCGTCACGATCGGGATGGTAACATGCGAGTTCGCCGCGATAAAACGATGGAGCTGCTCCCGGGGACCGGCGGTGGCGTTATACTCCCTCCGAGGATGAGATGAGCGTTCCCCTCTCGCAGATGTGGACGGTGGCGAGCTACGTCCTCACCCAGAAGCTCAAGGGGCGCCCGCGGTACCCGCTCGTTCTCATGCTGGAGCCCTTGTTCCGGTGCAACCTGGCCTGCGCCGGGTGCGGCAAGATCCAGTATCCGGCCCACATCCTGCGCCGGCACCTGAGCCTGGAGGAGTGCTTGCGCGCCGTGGACGAGTGCGGTGCCCCCATGGTCTCCATCCCCGGCGGCGAGCCGCTGATGTATCCCGAGATCGGCCCGCTCGTGCGCGAGCTGGTGAAGCGCAAGAAGTACGTCTACCTCTGCACCAACGCCATCCTCCTCGAGCAGCGGCTCCAGGAGGGTGTGTTCGAGCCTTCGAAGTATCTTTCGTTCAGCATCCACCTGGACGGGCTGGGCCCCGAGCACGACGAAGCGGTGTGCCGGGACGGCGTGTACGAGGAAGCCCGGGTCGCCATCGGGGACGCGCTGCGGCGCGGGTTCCGGGTCACCACCAACACGACCCTCTTCGACGGCGCCGACCCCGCGAGGGTCCGCCAGTTCTTCGATGCCATGATGGACCTCGGCGTCGAAGGTATGATGGTCTCGCCCGGCTACAGCTACGCCAAGGCCCCCGACCAGGAGCACTTCTTGCGCCGGCAGCGCGCCCACGCGCTGTTCTCGGCTATCTTCGAACGACCGCGGTGGCGGTGGCGATTCAACCAGTCGCCGCTGTTCCTCCGCTTCCTCATGGGCAAGCTCGACTTCGAATGCACGCCGTGGGGCAACCCGACCTACAACCTCTTCGGGTGGCAGCGGCCCTGCTACTTGCTCCAGGAGGGCTACGCCGCGAGCTTCCGCGAGCTGATGGAGACCACCCGGTGGAAGCAGTACGGACGTCGCAGCGGCAACCCCAAGTGCCGGGACTGCATGGTGCACTGCGGGCACGAGCCCACCGCGGTCGACTACACCTTCGGCTCCTGGCGCGGCTTCCGGCAGGCGGTCGTCGCCGCCGTCACCGGACGCCTCTGAGCGCATGTCCGGGGAGCGCTCGCTCGAGGGCTGGGCTCCCCGCGTCGGCGACGAGGTGCAGCTCGCCGAGGTGATCGATCTGGCCTTCGACTACCGGGGCGACGTCACCGTCGTCCTGACTCACGGGCGTGACCTGGTCGGGTACGTCTACAATCGCAATCGGGACGTGACCGAGCCGTACCTTCAGCTCTTCGATCCGAGCGGGACTGCGCACACCCTGCGCTACACCGAGATCCGCACGATCCGGTTCACAGGCAGGGACACGGCGGCGGGAACGTCGTACGAGGCGTGGCTCCGACGCAAGGGAGAAACCCGACCCGCGTGAGGCATGTGCTGATCTTCACCGCCGTCGAGGTGGAAGCCCACCGTCTGGCCCAGCACCTGCGCCTGGCCAGCGTCGCGGGCGCGCGCTGGCCGCACTATCGCAGCGGCGCGCTCGAGGTCATCTGCGTGGGACTGCGGGCCCGCTTCGTCACCGAGCGAGTCCGAGTGGACTCGTCGCCTCCGCTGATCGTTTCCGCCGGCGCCTGTGGGGCGCTCGACCCCCGACTCGGGCGGGGCGCCCTCGTCGTCCCCGAGACCGTCGTCGCCCCGACCGGCCTCCGTCACGCCACGGATGGGGTCGCCGCGCTGGGGCAGCGTGGTGCGCTGCTGACCGTGGCCGAGGTGGCCCAGACCGCGGCCGACAAAGCGCGCTTGTGGATGGAAACGGGCGCCCTCGCGGTGGACATGGAATCCGCGCCGATCGTGGAATGGGCACGGGCCCGTGGTCTGCGCGTGGCCGTGGTCCGCGCGGTTTCCGATACCGCCGAGCAGGCGGTGCCCGCCGACGTGGCCGCCCTCGTCGACGCCGGGGGTCGCGTGCGGGCCGGCCAGGCGCTGCGGGCGGCCCTGGCCCGCCCGCGCGCCGTCGCCGACGCGCTGGCG
>DATIAY010000133.1:0-5006 GCA_035457825.1 Candidatus Methylomirabilota bacterium | reverse complement strand
GTCGAGAACTATCGGCACTGGAAGTCGCTGTCCCCTCAGGAGCAGGAGGCGGCTCGCAAGCGGTTCCGCAAGTTCCCTCCCGACGAGCGGGCCCGCATGGTGCGCGACCTGCAGCGCTGGAACGAGCTGCCCGAGCCGCGGCGGCAGGAGCTGCAGCAGGCCTACGAACGCTGGGAACGGATGTCCCCGGAGAGGCGAGAGCGTCTCCTGCAGCGCCTTCGATCCTACGAGGCGATGTCCCCCCAGGAACGCCAGCACCTGCATCGCAACTGGGAGCGCTGGCAGCAGATGACGCCCGAGGAGCGCCAGCGGTTACGCGAGCGCTGGGAGCAGATGTCGCCCCAAGAGCGGGATCAGCTCCGGGGGCGACCGCCTAGGCCTTGAGGCGCAGCACGTTATAGGCCGGCACCGGCTTGAGGAAACCCTTGAGGGCCATCTCGCCGACCGGCTCACCCTCGGCAAACTCCTCGACGGCGCTGAGCACCCGCTGGGAGACGAGGATCTGGCCAGGGCGGGCCTCCCCGCACAGGCGGGCCGCGAGATTGGTGACGGTCCCGATCGCGCCGTAGTCGAGCCGGCCCTCGAAGCCGATGGCGCCGATGGTCGCGTAACCCTGGGCGATACCGACGCCGAAGTCGAGGTCGAATCCGCGCTTGCGCCACAAGACACTGAGCCCGGCGACGCGTTCGCGCATGGCCAGCGCCATCCGGACGGCACGCTCGGCGGGATTGGCCACGGGCATGGGGTCGTTGAAGAAGACCATCATCCCGTCGCCGGCAAAGCGCTCGAGCGTTCCCTCGTGCTCGAGGATCAGCTTTCCCATCACGGCGTGGTATTCGCGCAGGACCCCCATCACCTCTTCCGGTTCGGCCGTCTCGGCGAAGGCGGTGAACCCGCGGAGGTCGAGGAAGACCACGGTGACCTCGCGCCGGTGGCTCTTGAGAGGGTCCTCGGCCCCCCCGGACACGATGATCTCGGCCAGCTGCGGCGAGAAGAACCGCTTGAGCCGACCGAGCCGCTCCAGCTGCGCGACCTGTTCGAGCACCCGGGATTCCAGCGTACGGTTCAGCGCTTCCAGCTCGTCGTAGAGCCGCTTGATGCGGAGCAGCGAGCGCACCCGGGCCAGCAGCTCAGGCTGGTTGATGGGCTTGGTGAGAAAGTCGTCGGCCCCGGCCTCCAGCCCTTTGACCCGCTCCTGGGTGGGATCGAGCGCTGTCACCATGATGACGGGCAAGATCGCGGTGGCGGGGTTATCGCGGATCTTGCGGCACACCTCGTAGCCGCTCATCTGGGGCATGACGACGTCGAGGAGGACCAGGTCGGGGCACTCCTTTTCGATGAGGGCGAGCGCCTCGGGCCCAGCCGCGGCCGTCGTCACCGCGTAGCCGCGGGCGCCCAGCAGATCGGCCAGCAGCTTGACGTTGTGCGGGGTGTCGTCGACGACGAGGATCTTGGCCGGCGCCGTCATGACCGCTCCAGGAGCTGGCGGACGGCCTCCAGGAATTCCTTCACCCGGATAGGCTTGGTCTCGTAGGCGTCGAATCCGGCCGCCATGATCTTCTGGCGATCATGGGTCATGGCCGAGGCGGTGACGGCCATCACCGGGATCCCCCGGGTGACGGGATCCTCCCTCAGGCGCCCCAGGGCGGTGATGCCGTCCATCCCGGGGAGCTGGATGTCCATGAGGATGAGGGACGGCGCCCGCTCGCGAGCCAGCCGGAGACCTTCCTCGGCTGTCTCGGACTCGATGGTCTGATAGCCCTTGAACTGGAGCACGTCGCGTACCAGTCTACGGTTACGCTCGTTGTCCTCGACGATCAGAATCAGCTCGCCGGCCATGCTCGCTCCGGAAGGGTGAAGGTGAACGTCGATCCCCGGCCGACCTCGCTGGTGAGCCAGATACGACCCCCGTGCAGCTCGACGAACTTCCGGGCCAGTGTCAGCCCCAGGCCGGTGCCCTCCCGCTTGCGGGCCGTGTCGCTGCCGACCTGGCGGAACTCCTCGAAGACCGCCGCCTGGTCCTCGGCGGCGATGCCGATGCCGGCATCGCTCACCGCGATCTCCACCGCCCCGGCCACCGCCGCCGTTCGCACCGCCACCCACCCTCCTTCGGGGGTGAACTTGATCGCGTTGGAGAGCAGGTTGAGGAGGACCTGGCGGACTTTCCGCTCGTCGGCCACCACCGGGCCCACCCGCTCGTCCACGGTCAGCTCCAGCCGGAGGCCCTGACGTGTCGCCCGCTCGCGGACCAGGGCCAGAGTGCTCTCCAGGGCGACCGGGAGATCGAACCGGGTCAGGTCGAGCTCCATGCGACCGGCCTCGACCTTGGAGAGGTCGAGGATGTCGTTGATGAGGGCGAGCAGATGGCGCCCGGAGGCGATGATGTCGTCGATGTACTCGGCCTGCTTGTCATTGAGCTCACCGAACATCCGCTCCTGGAGCACCTCGGAGAAGCCGATGATGGCGTTGAGGGGGGTGCGCAGCTCGTGCGACATGCTGGCCAGGAACTCCGACTTGTGGCGGCTGGCCGTCTCCAGCTCCCGGTAGAGCCGGCCCAGCTCGTCGTTCATCCGGTTGAGGTTGGCGGCCAGCGTGCCCAGCTCATCGCGGTTGGCGACGTGGACCTGCTGGCCGAAGTCACCGGAGGCGATTTCTCCGAGCCGCTCGTTCATGCGCTGCACAGGACCGATCACCGACCACGAGATGGCGTACCCCAGAACCAGGGCCAGGGCGGTGGCGCCCAGGGCGAAGCCGATGACGATCCGGCGCGACGTGGCGTAGGCCTCGTGCGCCGCCTCGATGCTGGCCACCATGTCGGCCTCGGCCTTGTTCACCAGCTCGTTGGTCAGGCGCTCCAGCCGGTCGGCCAGCGGGGCAGCCCGGGCAACCTGCAGCTCGCGGCCCTCGACGGCCCGGCCGGCCCGGATCAGCTCGATCACGCGGGTCACCACCTGGATGAATTGCTCGTAGTCCGTGCGCACGCGACCCAGCAGCTCCACCTCGTCGCGGGCCACGAACTGCAGCCGATCCAGATCGTAACCGAACTGGTTGAGCTGCCGCAGGGTGGCTTCCAGCGTGCGCTCCTCGGGCACTAGGAGGGCGGAGGCCACGCTGTACAGCTGCGCCGTCGTATCGTGCTGGAGCTGGCGGTAGGCGGCGATCTTACGCTGGAGGGCCACCAGGTTCTCGGCCCTGAGGTTCACCCCGCTGAGCACCTGCAGGCCCACTGCGCCGACGGCGATCAAGAGGATGACGATGATCAGAAAGGCGGCCAGCAGCTTGCCGTGGACGCTGACGGGCACGCGGGCCACCAGCCGGGGGAGCCATTGCCTCATGGGGTCCGCGCCTCGGCGCGCAGCCACTGGAGGTCGCGGAGCAGCTCCTCGGGATCGAAGCGGACGCCCATATACTGCACGCGCAGCACCCCGCCCGGGTCGATCAGGGAGGTCAGGAAGGTGTGATCGACGTCCCCCCGCTCGGTCTTCTTGACGTACACGCCATAGCGCCGGGCCACCTCGCGGATCTCGGCCGGGCTGCCGGTGAGGAACGTCCAGCTCTTGCCGTCGACGCCATAGCGGGCGCCGTAGTGCTTCAGGATGTCTGGCGTGTCGCGCTCGGGATCCACCGTGATGGCCACGAAGTGAACGGGCGGGCCTCCTCCGGCGGCCAGGCGCGGCGCCAGCGCCGCCAGCTTGGCCGTCAGCAGCGGGCAGGTGTCGGCGCAACTGGCGTAGATGAAGGTCACCACGACCACCCGCCCCTGCAGCTCCTTGAGGCTCAGCCGACCGCCGTCCTGCGTGGTCAGCGAGAAGCCGGGCGCTGGCCCGATCTTGGACAGCCGCTGATGGTTCCCGGCCGGATCGCCTGGCGCCGATGCCGGCCAGACGACGGCCACGAAAACGCCGACGAGGCCGGCCGCGACGATGGCGCGAGCGAGGGGCTTCAGCCCTTCAACTCCTTCCGGAGCTCGGTGAGGAACCGCCAGTCGGTGCCCTGGCTGATGAGCTTCTTGGGGCTCGCCTTCACCATGCCCGCCTCGTGCAGCCGCAGGGCGTGAAAGCGCACGGTGTCTTCGGGGTCGTACTCCCGCCACTTGTCGTAGGGAAGCTCGTTCATGGTCTGCAGCGCATACTCATAGCTCGCCGTGAACCCCCGATCCACCAGGAGGCGGGCAGCCCGCTCCGGCTCGAGGGCGCACACGTTCGCCGCCTTGAGGAGCGCGCGCAGGGCCCGCTTGGTGGCGACCGGGTTGGCCTTGACGAACTCCCGGTTGGCCGCCGCGAAACAGCAGAAGTACTGGGACCACGGGCGATCGACCGCGCTGTTGAGAATGACGCGGCCGATCTTCTTGGCCCGCAGCTCCTGCGGGTCGGGGGGGAAGCCCAGATAGGCGTCGACCTTTCCCTGGGCCAGCAGCCGCTTGGCCTCGGCCGGCGGATGGATGACCCAGTTGATGTCGCGGCGGGGATCCAGCCCCACGTAGGCCACGATGCTGGAGAGAAAGACGTGGTGAGCCGAGCCCAGCTCCGGAATGGCCACGGACTTGCCTTTCAGCTCACGGATTGCCCGTACCCGATCGGTGCCAAAGAGCTCGTAGCACCCGATGTGGATGCCGGCCAGGACCACCACCGGCGCCCCGCTGTCGACCTGGAGGAGAAACGGGGCCACGAACGCCACGTTGATGTCGGCCTCGCCGGTGGTCAGGGACTTGTAAAGCCAGGCGGCACCCTCCTTCCTGGTGTACTGGACCTCGCTGAACCCTTCGGCCCGGAGCAGCTCCTCGGCCACATACTGCGGAGCGATGCAGATACCCGGGATCTGGATCAGACGGATGGTCCTGGTCTCCGGCGGAGGATCGGCGGCACCGGCGGGTCGCGCTCCGAGCAGGCTGGTCGCTCCCGTGGCGGCCACTCCACTGACGAATTCGCGTCGGGTCATCAACCTTTCAACTCCTTCTTGAGCTCGTTCAGGAACCGCCAGTCGGTGCCCTGGCTGATGAGCTTCTG
>DATIAY010000132.1:0-9286 GCA_035457825.1 Candidatus Methylomirabilota bacterium | reverse complement strand
CCGACTTGCGGCGGCGGGTGCCCTCCAGGGGCGGGGCGGCGGGCTGGCCGTCGGTGGCGGTCGCCGCCGGCTCCTGGGGACGCCCGACCGACACGTTCACCCGCTCGTAGTCGTACCGGGTGTCCGGCTGGGCGGGGGGCTTGGGCTTCTGGTCCACGGCGTCAGCTCTTGAGGACCGTCAGAAAGGCTTCCTGCGGCACCTCGACGCGGCCGACCTGCTTCATGCGCTTCTTGCCTTCCTTCTGACGCTCGAGCAGCTTGCGCTTGCGCGTGATGTCACCGCCGTAGCACTTGGCGGTGACGTTCTTGCCCATGGCCTTGACCGTCTCGCGCGCGATGACCCGGCTGCCGATGGCGGCCTGGATGGCCACCTCGAACATCTGGCGCGGGATCACGGCGCGCAGCTTCTCCACCAGGGCCTTGCCGCGCTCGTAGGCCTTGTCGCGGTGCACGATGATGCTGAGCGCGTCGACGGGATCGCCGTTGAGGAGGATGTCGAGCTTCACCAGGTCAGAGGGCCGGAACTCGGCGAACTCGTAGTCGAAGGAGGCGTAGCCCCGGGAAATCGACTTCAGCTTGTCGTAGAAGTCGATGACGATCTCGGCCAGCGGGAAGTCGAAGCGGATGTGCACGCGTTTGCCGAGATACTCCAGCGACTTGTGCTCGCCGCGCTTCTCTTGAGCCAGCTTGTAGATGGCCGTCATGAATTCGGTGGGCACGAACACCGACGACTTCACGTACGGCTCTTCCATTTGCTCGATGTGATCGGGAGTGGGGAGCTTCGAGGGGTTGTCGATATCCAGGACCTCACCCGCCGTCGTCAGCACCCGATAGCGCACGGAGGGGGCGGTGACGATGAGTGAGAGGTTGAACTCACGCTCCAGCCGCTCCTGGACGATCTCCATGTGCAGCATGCCCAGGAAGCCGCACCGGAAGCCGTAGCCGAGGGCCAGCGAGGTCTCCGGCTCGAAGTTGAAGGCCGGATCGTTGAGCCGAAGTTTCTCCAGGGCGTCGCGCAGGGCCTCGTAGTCGGTGTCCTCGATCGGGTAGAGCCCGGCGAAGACCATGGGCTTGGCGTCACGGTAGCCAGGGAAGGGCTCGGGTGCGGGCCGGGCGGCCTCGGTGATGGTCTCCCCGACCTTGGCGTCGGCCACGCGCTTCATAGACGCGGTGAGGTACCCGACTTGACCGGCGGACAGCTCCTCGACCTGCCGCATCTCGGGCGTGAACACCCCGAGCTGTTGGACGTCGTAGGCGCGGCCGTTCGACATCAAGAGGATGCGGGTCCCGGCCCGCACGCGCCCATCCCGGAGGCGCAGGTAGACCACCACGCCCTGATAGGAATCATAGAAGGAGTCGAAGACCAGCGCCTTGAGGGGCGCCGCGGGGTCGCCGGTCGGCGGCGGGATGCGGCTCACGATCGCCTCCAGCACCTCGGGCACTCCGGTCCCGTGCTTGGCCGAGATGGCCAGCGCTTCGGCGCCGTCCAGCCCCAACAGCTCGGTGATCTGTGCCCGGGTCGCCTCCACGTCCGCGGCGGGGAGGTCGATCTTGTTGATGACGGGGATGATCGTCAGCCCGGCGTCGGCCGCGAGGTAGTAGTTGGCCAGCGTCTGGGCTTCGATGCCCTGCGAAGCATCCACGATGAGGATGGCGCCCTCACAGGCGGCCAGGGCCCGCGATACCTCGTAGGAGAAATCGACGTGACCCGGCGTGTCGATGAGGTTCAGCGTGTACTCCTCGCCGTCGCGGGCCCGGTAGAGGAGCCGGACGGTGTGGGCTTTGATCGTGATTCCCCGCTCCCGCTCGAGGTCCATGGAGTCCAGCACCTGATCGACCGCCTTCTTGGCGTCCATCGTGCCGGTGAGGGCGAGCAGGCGGTCGGCCAGCGTCGACTTGCCGTGGTCAATGTGGGCGACGATTGAGAAATTGCGGATGCGGGCCAGCGTCATAACGACTCAGTCTACCATCAGCGCGGGATTCGGGTGCCCTCCCCCACGACGGCGCCGGCTTCCACCACCGCGCCCCTGGTCACCACGGCGTTGGTTCCGATCTGCGCGTCGTTGGCGATCACGCATTCTCTCAGGATGGCGCCGGCCCCGATGCGGACTCGCTCCCAGACGACGGCCTCTTCCACCTGAGCGCCGGGCCCGACGCTGGAGCCGGCGCCGATGACGGCCCGCGGCCCCACGCGGGCCCGCGCCTCCACGCGCACGGCGGGGCCGATGACGGCCGGGCCTTCCAGGCGGGCCTGGGGAGCCACGACCGCGTCGTCGGCCACCCAGGCCGGACCCCGCGCGTGGCCCCCGGGCACCAGGGACGTGCGCACGCGCCCGTCGAGCAGATCCATCTGAGCGAGACGGTAGGCCTCGGGGCTGCCGATGTCCCGCCAGTACGCGGTCGGGCACCAGGCGAAGCAGGCCACACCGTCGGCGATCAGCGCGGGGAAGACATCACGCTCGATCGAGACGGCGCGGTCAGCGGGGATGCGAAAGAGCAGCTCGGCGTCGAGGAGGTACACGCCGGCGTTGACAGTATCCGTGGTGAGGGGCTCGTCAGACGCCGGCTTCTCCCGGAAGCGACGGATGCGGCCGTCGTGGTCGGTCTCGACGAGGCCGTAGGCGCGAGGATCGGCGACCCGCGTCAAGAGGATGGTGAGCTGGGCCCGCCGGGCCTCGTGGAACCGGGCCATCGCGGTGAGGTCGACATCGGTGAGGATGTCGCCGTTGAGGACGTACAGCCGGCCCCGAGCGAGGTCGGCGGCGTTGCGCACGCCGCCGCCGGTACCCAGTGGCTGCTTCTCCACGACGTAGCGGAGAGTCGTGCCGAACATTTCGGTGCCGAGCGCGGTTTGAATATCCTCCACCCGATACGAGCAGGCCAGGATCACGTCGCTGACGCCGTGCTGGCCGAGCAGGGCGAGTTGGTAGGCGAGGAACGGCCGGTTCAGGAGGGGCACGACCGGCTTGGCCCGCGCCAGCGTGAGCGGGCGAAGGCGGGTGCCCTGGCCCCCGGCAAGGATCACCGCCTGGGCCCGCCGGCTCGGTGTCAGCTGCCCGGCGACCAGGGCTGGGCCTCGTCGATGAGCATGACGGGGATGCCGTCGCGGATCGGATAGGCCTTACGGCAGGCCGGGCAAATGATGCGCGTCTCTTCGAAGCGCAAATCACCTTTGCAGGCCGGGCACACCAGGATGGCCTTCAGCTCCTCGTCGATCATAGCCTCACCCCCTTTCTTTGAAATGGGCCAGTGTGCGGGCCAGCCCCTCGTCGAGCGCGATGGCCGGGGTCCAGCCCAACGCGGTCTTGGCGCGGCCGGCGTCCAGCACGCTGCGCCGCTGCTCGCCGGGCCTGGCCGGACCGTACACGGGGGCGCGATCGACCTGGGCCAGCCGGGACAGCCGTCGGTACAGCTCGTTCACTGACGTCTCCGTGCCGGTGGCGATGTTGACCACGCCGACGGCCTCGCCGCGGGCCAGCGCCCGGGCCACCGCGTCGGCGACATCCTCCACATAGACATAGTCGCGGGTCTGCTCACCATCGCCGTTGATAACACAGGACTGTCCCTCGAGGAGACGGTGCGTGAAGATCGCCACGACACCGGCCTCACCGTGAGGACTCTGCCGCGGCCCGTAGACGTTGGCCAGGCGCAGGGAGATTGCGCGGCCACCGGTCAGGTTCGCCCAGACCTCCAGATATCGCTCGGCGGCCACCTTCGACACCCCGTAGGGTGAGGCCGCCCGCGTGGGGTGGTCCTCCGGCGTGGGCAGCACGTCGGTGTCGCCATAGGCGGCCCCCCCGGTGGAGGTATAGACCACCTGGCAAACGCCGCTCTGGCGGCAGGCCTCGAGCAGCGTCAGGGTGCCGAGCAGATTCACGCTGGCGTCGAAGACGGGATCGATCACCGAGCGGGCCACCGCGGCCTGGGCCGCCACGTGCACGACGGCCTCGGGACGGTGAGTGGTCACGATGTCGAACAGGCGGGCGCTGCGGATGTCGCAGGCGTGCAGGGTGGCATCGGGGTGCAGGTTGGCCCGCCGGCCACTGCTGAAGTTGTCGACGATCGCCACTGCATGCCCGTCGCGGAGGAGCCGATCGACGACGTGGGAGCCGATGAAACCGGCTCCTCCGGTGACCAGGATCTTCACAGCCCCAGCTTCCTACGGAACCAGTCGATCGTGAGCCGGAGCCCCTCCTCGGTGTCGATGCGCGGCTCCCAACCGAGCAGGGTGCGAGCGCGGGTGATGTCGGGTTGGCGCACTTTGGGATCGTCCTCGGGCAGCGGGCGGAAGACAATCTCGCTGTGCGACCCGGTGAGACGGATGATGCGCTTGGCCAGCTCGAGCAGCGTCATCTCCTGAGGATTCCCCAGATTGACCGGCTCGTGGACCGGCGCCTGCATCAGGCGCCAGATGCCTTCCACGAGATCGTCGATGTACTGAAAGGAGCGCGTCTGCGAGCCGTCGCCAAAGACCGTGAGGGGCTGGCCGCGGAGGGCCTGCGTTACGAAGGCCGGGATGGCCCGGCCGTCGTTGAGCCGCATGCGTGGCCCGTGACAGTTGAAGATCCTCGCGATGCGCGTATCGATGCCGTGCGTGCGGTGATAGGCCATCGTGAGAGCTTCGGCGAAGCGCTTGGCCTCATCGTACACGCCGCGTGGTCCCACCGGATTCACATTGCCCCAGTATTCCTCGCGCTGGGGATGCACCAGCGGGTCACCGTACACTTCCGAAGTCGAGGCCAGCAAGAACCGGGCCCGCTTGGCCTTGGCCACGCCCAGCGCCTGGTGGGTGCCCAGCGCGCCGACCTTGAGGGTCTGGATTGGCAAGGCCAGATAGTCGTAGGGCGATGCCGGACTGGCGAAGTGCAGGATCCAGTCCAGCGCTCCTTCGACTTCGATGTAGTGAGTGACGTCGTGTCGGACCAGCGTGAAGCCGGGATTGTCGAGGAGATGGGCGATGTTGTCGGGCACGCCGGTGATGAAGTTGTCCATGCACACGACCTGCGCGGCGCGCCGGAGCAGCGACTCGCAGAGGTGGGAACCGAGGAAGCCTGCGCCGCCCGTGACGAGCGCCCGCATCGTCGCGCGCTACGCGGGCAGCACGGGTTTGCGGCCGACGGAATAGTACTCGAACCCCAGACGCCGCATGCGCTCTGGCTCCCAGAGGTTGCGGCCGTCGAAGACCACGGGCCGGCGCATCAGCCCCCGCACGCGCTCCAGATTCAGGAACTTGAACTCGTTCCACTCGGTCACCAGCACGAGTCCGTCGGCCCCGGCCGCCGCCTCGTAAGGGGAGTCGGAATAGGTCACCGCCTCCGGCAGCACTTTACGGGCGTTGGCCACGGCGACGGGATCGTAGGCCCGGACGCGGGCCCCCAGAGCAAGCAGCCGGCCGATCACCTCGATGGACTTCGCGTCCCGCATGTCGTCGGTGTTGGGCTTGAAGGCCAGGCCCAGGACCGCGATGATCTTGTCGTCCAGCGGGGCCAGCGCCTTCTGGATCTTGTCCACGAAGTGCGCGACTCGATCGCGATTCACTTCCACCACGGCCCGGAGCATGCGGAAGTCATACCCCAGCGCCCCCGCCGTGTGGATCAGCGACTCGGTGTCCTTGGGGAAGCAGCTTCCCCCGTAGCCGAGCCCGGCCTGGAGAAACGCGGGCCCGATGCGGGCGTCGAGCCCCACGCCCTTGGTGACCTGGGCGACGTCGGCGCCGGCCTGCTCACAGATGTTGGCGATGGCGTTGACAAAGGAGATCTTGGCGGCCAGGCAGGCGTTGGAGGCGTACTTGATCATCTCGGCCGACGGGACGTCCGTGATGATCATGGGCCGCTCCAGCGGTGCATAGAGCTCGAGCAGCGTCATGGCCACCTGCTGGTTGGACGCGCCGATCACGATCCGGTCCGGGCGCAGCGTGTCCTCGATGGCCGAGCCCTCGCGCAGGAACTCGGGGTTGGATACGACGTCGAAGGGGACCGGCTTGGCCTGGTGCCGCGCGATGACGTCGCGCACCAGCTCCCCGGTGCCCACGGGCACCGTCGATTTGTTCACGATGACGGTGTGCCGCTCCATGGCCTGGCCGATGCCTCTGGCCACCTCCTCCACCGCCGTGAGATCGGTCTGCCCGTTGCTCCCGGCCGGGGTGGCCACCGTGATGAACACGATCTGGGAGCGCTTCACGGCGGCGGCCAGATCGGTGGTGAAGCGCAGTCGGCCGTCGGCGACGTTCCGGGCCACCATTTCCTCCAGCCCCGGCTCGTAGATGGGCATCCGGCCCGCCTGCAGGGCCTTGATCTTGTCCGGCTGGTTGTCGACGCAGAGGACGTCGTTCCCCAGGTCGGCGAAGACGGCGCCAGTGACGAGACCCACATAGCCGGTTCCGACTACGCAGATATTCATGGAGGTAGGCCGTCCTTCATAATAGCAGGCGGGGCCAGCGGGGGCCGTGTATCGGGAGGCCTACCGGCGGCGCCGGCTGTCACCGAGGTCGCGAGCGCGGCTCCTCCCCTCCCCCCGCGCGCGAACGCCGTCGTGCTAGGATCGCCCGCGCCCTGGCTGCTCGAGGCGGCGGCTGGAACGAGTGGCGGCCAGGTCGCCCACGAGGGCGAGAGAGAGCGGCGAGGAGGACGTATGAAGCGAGTCCTGATCATCGGGCTGCTTGTGGTCGGTCTCGTCGACGCCGCCGCGGCGCAGCAACGACCTGCGGGGCCGGCAAAGCCGGAGGGCGAGATGCGCTGGGCGCTGTACGTTACGCTGGCTCCGGCCTGGTTCGACCCGGGCGAGACCAGCGCGGGCTTCCTGACACCGTTCTGGGTGCTCTATGCCCTGCACGACGCGCTCGTGAAGCCGATGCCCGGCAACCTCATGACGCCGAGCCTAGCCGAATCGTGGACGGTGAGCCCGGATCAGCGCATCTACGAGTTCAAGCTGCGCGAGGGCCTGAAGTTCCACAACGGCGATCCCTTCACCGCCGAAGACGTGAAGTTCAGCTTCCAGCGATCGAAGGCCGGCAAGGTTCTCAAGGACCGGGTGCGGGACGTCGAGATCGTGGGTCTCGCCCGCGTGCGATTCCACCTCCACGAGCCGTTCCCCGACTTCATGGCCTACTACGGCACGCTGGCCACCGGCGCCGGGTGGATCGTGCCCCGGAAGTACGTCGAGCAGGTCGGCAACGAAGAGTTCAAGAAGCGGCCGATCGGGCTCGGCCCCTATCGGTTCGTGAGCCACACGCCCGGGGTCGAGCTCGTCATGGAGGCCTTCGAGGGCCACTGGCGCAAAGTCCCCGCGGTGAAGCGGCTCGTGTTCAAGAGCGTCCCCGAGCCCACCACGCGGGCGGCCATGCTGAAGAACGGCGAAGTGGACGTGGCCTACATGCTCGACACGCCGACGGCGAAGGAGCTGCGGCGGGATCCGGCCTTCCGGCTGGGTTTTTCGGGCGCGATCGGCGTCCACTATCTCGACTTCTTCGATCAGTGGGACCCGAAGTCTCCGTGGCACGACCGGCGCGTGCGGCTCGCCGCCAATCACGCCGTCGATCGCCGCGCGCTCAGCGAGGCCGAGACGCTCGGGGCCTCGCGGCCCACCGGGAGCATGGCCCCGCGCACGTTCGAGTTCACGCTACCGCTCGAGCCCTACGCCTACGATCCCGCTAAGGCCAGGAAGCTGCTCGCCGAAGCCGGCTATCCGAACGGCTTCGACGGCGGCGATTTCTATCCCTATCCGCCTTACTGGTCGGCGGGCGAGACGGTCGTCGGGTTCTTCGGCGCGGTGGGCATCCGGATGAAGGTGCGCACGATGGAGCGGGCGGCCTTCCACACGGCGTGGGCGGGCAAGAAGCTCCACGGGGTCTGCTTGTGCACCATGGCAAACTTCGGCAACGCGGCCACCCGGATCTCCGAGGCGGTACGCAGCGACGGCACGTTTGCGCGCGGTGCCGATCCCGACGTCGACGCGCTGTTCAAGGAGCAGGCCCGGGAGACGGACCGGCGCAAGCGCGAAGTGATGCTCCACCAGATCCAGCAGCTCGTCTACGATCGGGTGAGGTTTGGCCCCCTCTACGAGTTCATCTGGCCGAGCGGCATCGGGCCGCGCGTGGCGGAGCCGGGGCTGATGCTCATCGATCCGTACCCGTGGTCGGCTCCCCTGGAGGACGTGCGACTCAAGGGGAAGTGACGCCAGGAGGGGCAAGATGCGCATCCACAATCTCTACACCGACGCCAACGGCGAGTCGCACTTCCGCGACATCGAGGTCGAGTGGGCCGAAGAGCGCCGCGGCAGCAAGTTGTCGAAGCGCCTGCCCGGGAACGGGGTCATCTTCCGTGAGACCCAGGCCGAGCACAGCCTCGGCTGGCATCCCGCGCCACGCCGGCAATACATCGTCAACCTGGATGCCGGGGTGAAGATCACGGCGAGTGACGGCGAGAGCCGGTTCATCGGCGCCGGCGAGGTCATCCTGGCCGAGGACACCACCGGCAAGGGGCATCTCTCCGATCACGTCGAGGGCAAGATCCGCCACTCGATCTTCATCCCGATCGAATAGCCGGGGGGAGGAAGCCATGCTGATCGTCGATTCCCAGATCCATATCTGGCAGAACGCGAAGATGAGCGCCCACCATCGCCAGATTCCGACGTATTCGGTCGATGACGCGCTGGCCGAGATGGCCGGGGCCGGAGTCGATTGCGCGGTGATCCATCCGCCGAGCTCCCTTGGCGAGCCGGTCAATGCGCTCGCCGTCGAGGCGGTGCGCCGGCATCCCGACCGGTTCTGCATCCTCGGGCATTTCGACCTTCTGAGCCCCGATCGCGAGGCCATCGTTGCCCGCTGGCGCGAGCGGCCCGGCATGCTCGGGTTCCGGTTTACCTTCAACCAGCCCCAGCAGAAGTCCTGGTGGACCGATGGCTCACTCGACTGGTTCTGGGCGGCGGCGGAGAAGGCGGCGCTGCCCGTCGGGCTCCTGGCCGGCGGGAACATGGCGGCGCTGGGGAAGATCGCCGAGGGGCACCCCCGGCTGAAGCTGCACATCGATCACCTCGGGCGTCACGGCGGCGGCACCGGGTTGACCGACGACGCGGCCTTCGCCGATCTCAAAGACACGCTGGCGCTCGCCCGGTTCCCCAATGTCGCGATCAAGATGTCGGGCGCGCCGAGCTATTCGAGCCAGCCCTACCCGTACCGGAACCTCCACGGCTACCTGCGTCAGATCTTCGAGGCCTTCGGCCCTGACCGCTCGTTCTGGGGGACCGACATCACGCGCATGCCCTGCTCGTGGCGCCAGTGCGTGACCTT